>NZ_JBGGWB010000001.1:348500-697000 GCF_041321155.1 Sphingomonas sp. IW22
GATTACCAGCCGGCGTCGGGCTGGCTGAGATACGCCTGCTCTTCGGCCGTCGAGTCGCGGCCCAAAGCGGCATTGCGGCTGGGGAAGCGGCCGAATCGTTCGATGACATCGGCATGATCGCGCGCGAACGCGGCTGATTCGGCATCGCCTGACGCTTCGAACAGGCGCACGCTGTCGGCCTGTGCGGCCGGGTCTTCGGCATGCATCAAGGGCATATACAGAAACCGCCGCCGCTCCGGCGGGAGCGCGGCGTCAAACCCGCGCGCGATCCCGTCCCGCGCGAGCGCAAGCGCCAGCGGATCGGCCGCATAGGCCGCCGCCGATCCGCGATGGATGTTGCGACCGAACTGGTCGATCAGGATGATCGCCGCCAGCAGGCTGTCCGCATCGTCGCGCCACCCTGCCCCACCATGGGTCACCACCTGTTCGCGCAACGTGCCAAAACGATCGGCAATGGCGCGGTCCAGCGCCGCATCCTTTCTGAAATGCTGATCGGGCGAACATTCCTCGAACCAAAAGTGCAGAACCGGCGCAGCGTCGCGATGCATTGCTTCTGTTTCCCTTCTTTTGCCGTCGCGCATGGACTTCATCGCCCGACGGGCCTAGATCGCGGGCATGTTCGCCGCCAATCAGCCGGGCTGACATGGCCGAGATCGTCACACTCGGATGCCGCCTCAACCTCGCCGAAAGCGAAACGATCCGTGCCATGGTGGACGGACGGGACGTGGCCGTGGTGAACAGTTGCGCTGTCACCGCCGAAGCCGTCCGCCAGTCGCGGCGCGCCGTTCGACGACTGGCGCGTGACAATCCGGATGCGGAACTGGTCGTGACCGGGTGCGCCGCCACCATTGATCCAGAGGGCTTTGCCGCCCTGCCCGGTGTCGCCCGTGTGGTCGCCAATCCACTGAAGCTGGCGCCCGAAGCATGGGACGCCCCCGCCCCGCCGCCGCCCGCATCCGCCCATGCCCGCGCGCTGGTGGAGGTTCAGAATGGTTGTGACCATAGCTGCACCTTCTGCATCATTCCGCAGGGTCGCGGCCCCAGCCGATCGTTGCCTGCGGGCGGCGTCATCGAACGCATCGCCGCTTTGGTCGAAGCCGGGCACCGCGAAGTCGTACTGACGGGCGTCGATCTGACCAGCTACGGCGTCGATCTGCCCGGCATCCCCACGCTTGGGCGGCTGGTCGAGCGGATCCTGCGGCTGGTGCCCGATCTGCCGCGCCTTCGCCTGTCGTCGCTTGATCCCAGCGAGATTGACGACCGGCTGTTTGCGCTGATTGCCCACGAACCGCGCGTGATGCCGCACCTGCACCTGTCGATGCAGGCAGGCGACGACCTGATCCTCAAGCGGATGAAGCGCCGTCACAACCGGGCTCACGCGGTGCGGCTGGTCGGACGGCTGCGCGCCCTGCGCCCCGAACTGGCTGTTGGCGCCGATCTGATCGCCGGCTTCCCGACCGAGGATGAGGCCGCCTTTCAGGGTAGCCTGGCGCTGATCGAGGAATGTGCGATCGTCCACGCGCATATCTTTCCCTTTTCACCGCGTCACGGAACCCCGGCGGCGCGGATGCCGCAGGTCCAGCCCGACGTCGTTCGCGAACGCGCCGCCCGGCTGCGCGCCACCGCCGCCGCCGTGCGGGGCGACTGGCTGGCGGGCCTGGTCGGATCGGTTCAGCAGGTGTTGGTGGAAAAGCCCGGCGATATTGGCCATGCGGCGAACTTCGCCACCGTTCGCCTGCCCCGTCCGGCGAACGTAGGCACCATTGTTCCCGTGCGCGTTACCGGCGTGCATGACGATAATCTGATCGGAGAACCCGAATGACAGTGCCAAGCTGGCACGAACGACTGCTCGGCGGATTTCGCAAGACGTCCGACCGACTGCTGGGCAACCTTGCCGGGCTGTCGCTGGCACGGCTGGACGACGACACGCTCGACCAGATCGAGGAGGCGCTGATCGCGTCCGACCTTGGCCCCGAGACCGCCGCGCGCGTCCGCGCCCGGCTGGCTGAGGGGCAATATGAGCGTAATCTTGAGGAACTGGGCATCCGCCTGGTGGTGGCGGAGGAAGTTGAAAAGGCGCTGGCCCCTGTTGCCAAGCCGCTGGAGATCGAGGCTTTTCCCCGCCCACAGGTGATCCTGGTGATCGGCGTCAATGGCTCGGGCAAGACGACCACCATCGCCAAACTGGCCAAGACGTTGGTCGATCAGGATTATGGCGTCATGCTGGCGGCGGGCGATACCTTCCGCGCGGCTGCCATCGGCCAGCTTCGCACTTGGGCAGAGCGGATCGGTGTGCCGATCGTGTCGGGTGCTGAGGGCGGGGACGCTGCCGGTATCGTGTTCGAAGCCGTGAAGCAGGCGACCGCGACGGGCATCGACGTGCTGATCGTCGACACGGCGGGCCGGCTTCAGAACAAGCGCGAGCTGATGGACGAACTGGCCAAGATCCGCCGCGTGCTGGGCCGCCTGAACCCCGCCGCCCCGCATGACGTGGTGCTGGTGCTGGACGCGACGACGGGACAGAACGCACTCAGCCAGATCGAGGTATTCAAAGAAGTGGCGGGCGTGACCGGGCTGGTCATGACCAAGCTGGACGGCACCGCGCGCGGCGGCGTGCTGGTCGCAGCGGCGGAGAAGTACGGCCTGCCCATCCATGCCATCGGCGTCGGTGAAAAGGCCGACGACCTGCGCCCGTTCGACGCGAACGAGGTGGCGCGCATCATCTCTGGCGTTGAGGAAATGGTGCGATGACCATGGCAAAGGCGCCGCTTTCGCCGGGCCTGCGTATGGCGGTCGATTACGGGCCGCTGGCGGTTTTCTTTATCGTCAACGCGCTGGCGCCGGGCAGCGAAATCGGGCGAATTCTGGCCGCCACTGCCGCCTTCATGATCGCCATCGCGGCGGCGCTGGCATTTTCGTGGTTCAAGGCGGGGCATATCTCGCCCATGCTGTGGTTGTCGGGCGGGCTCGTCCTCGTATTCGGCAGCCTGACGCTCTATTTCCATGACCGCACCTTCATTCAGGTGAAGCCCACCTTCGTCTACGCGATGTTCGCGGTGCTGCTGGGCTATGGCCTGGCGACCGGCAGGCCGCTTTTGCAGAGCCTGCTGGAAAGCGCCTATCCGGGGCTGACGGCTCGCGGATGGCGATTGCTGACGATCAACTGGGCAGTGTTCTTCGCGCTGGCGGCAGTCGCCAATGAAGTGGCGCGGGCGATGCTCGGCTGGGATCAGTGGGTGTTGTTCAAAACATGGGGCATGATCCCCGCGACGTTGATCTTCACCTTCGCCAACATACCGATGCTGCTGAAAAATGGCCTGCAGCTCGATCGGAAGGAAGAGGCCGCCATTCCCCCGCCAGAGGGGTGAGACATAAAAAAGGGGGCCGGTCGCCATGGACCGGCCCCCTTTCCGCTTCCTGCTCGATCAGGCAGTCGCGTCAGCGAAACGCTGCGACACAGTGTTCCAGTTCACCACGTCCCACCACGCCTTCAGATAGCCGGGGCGGTCGTTCTTGTAGGTCAGGTAATAGGCGTGTTCCCACACGTCATTGCCCAGAAGCGGCGTACCCTTCTTGTCGACCACGTCCATCAGCGGGTTGTCCTGGTTCGGGGTCGAGGTGATGGCCAGCTTGCCGGCCTCGTCCACGATTAGCCACGCCCAGCCCGAACCGAACTGGCCCGCGCCCTTGGTGTTGAATTCTTCCTTCAGCTTGTCCAGCCCGCCGAAATCGCGGTCGATGGCAGCCTGAAGCTCAGCCGACGGCTGACCGCGATCAGCGGCGGGGGCCATCGTCTTCCAGAAGAAATCATGGTTCCAGTAACCACCGCCATTGTTCCGCACCATGGCGGAGGCGGAGGAGATGTTGGCCAGGATTTCCTCGATCGACTTGCCCGACAGGCCGTCCTTCTCGACGCCCTCGTTCAGCTTGGCGGTATAGGCAGCGTGGTGCTTGTCGTGGTGGAACGTCATCGTTTCCTTGTCGATGGTCGGTTCCAGCGCGTCATAAGCATAAGGCAGCGGCGGCAGTTCGAAGGCCATGATCTTTCCCTCCTTGGGGTTTTGGCTTCTCAAGGGTTCGGCGAAGGAACGCCGTCGGCCTTCAATGGGTCCGTCCAATTCGTTTCGCAACCGTGCCGTGCGATAAATCCGGCCCTGCGGTTGATCGTGCGCGCCCGACATGGGAGGAGGCCGTTCCGCACGTAACGACCGCAACAAACGGGGAGAACCGCGCGATCATGTCGATCCTTGGACCACGCAAGACGCTGGGCGGCGCCGCAGCGCCGGGCGGCAGCCTGAAAAAAACACTGGGCTGGCCGCATCTGATCGCATTGGGAGTCGGCGCCATCGTCGGCACCGGCATCTACACGCTGATCGGGGTCGGCGCCGAACGCGCGGGTCCGGCAGTGATCCTCGCCTTTGTGATCGCGGGGGCGGTCTGCGCCTGTGCCGCACTTGCCTATGCCGAACTGGCGACGCTGATCCCGGCGGCGGGCAGCGCCTATACCTTCAGCTATACTGCCATGGGGGAGACGATCGCGTGGATCGTCGGATGGGCGCTGATCATCGAATATTCGCTGGTCTGTTCGACCGTCGCCGTCGGCTGGTCGGGCTATCTGGTCGGCTGGATCCAGTCCGCGGGCATTGACCTGCCCACGGCGTTGCTCGCGGGGCCGCATGCCGGCGGCGTATTCAACCTGCCCGCCGTGCTCGTCGCGCTGGCGGTGATGAGCCTGCTGATCGCAGGCACACGCGAAAGCGCGACGCTGAACATCGTCCTGGTGGTCATCAAGATGACCGCGCTGACCGTGTTCATCGTTTTTGCCCTGCCCGCGTTCGATGCGGACAATCTCCAGCCCTTCATGCCCTATGGCTTCGGCTCGACGGAGATTGACGGGACCAAGCGCGGAGTGATGGCAGCCGCCGCAATCGTGTTCTTCGCCTTTTACGGCTTCGATACGGTGGCGACCTCAGCCGAAGAGACGAAGAATCCAGGCCGCGACCTCAAGATCGGCATCATCGGTTCGATGATCGCCTGCACCGCGATCTACATGATCATCGCCTTTGCTGCCGTGGGCGCAATGCCATATCTGGAACTTGCGGATTCTCCTGAGCCGCTGGCGCTGGTGCTCCGCTCGCTGGGTCAGGTGACCGCGTCACAGGCGATCGCACTGGCGGCCGTTGTCGCGCTGCCGTCGGTTATCCTGGTGTTCATGTACGGGCAAAGCCGCGTGTTCTTCACCATGGCGCGCGACGGCCTGTTGCCGCAGAGCCTGGCCAAGCTGAGCAGCAATGGCGCGCCCGTTCGCATCACGATCCTGTCAGGCCTAGTCAGTGCGACGATCGCGGGCTTCTTCCCGATCGACGAACTGGCGGAATTGGCCAATGCAGGCACGCTGGTCGCCTTTACGTCGGTGGCAGCGTGCATGATGATCCTACGTCGCCGCGCACCGGATGCGCCGCGCCTGTTCCGTTGCCCGCAACCCTATCTGGTCGGATCGCTGGCAATTCTGGGCTGTCTGTATCTGTTCTTCAGCCTGCCTTCGACCACGCTGGTGCGCTTTGCCATCGCCACGGTGATCGGGCTGTGCATCTATCTGGCCTATGGCCGGCGTAACAGCCGCCTGACGGCAGGCTGAGGCGTCAGACCGTCCAGATCAGGACGTTGACCAATGTGACAAAGGCTGCGGCGAGCATCAGAACCGGTTTCTGACGCTCGCCGCGTCTCCATAGCGCGATTGCCCCGACGACCAGCGCGAACACGCCGATCATCGCGATCGCCAATAATGCAGAGGCCAGCCCGTTGGGCGCGGGCATCACAGCGCCTCCGCCAGTGACGCATGTGCCGTATCCGCCAGCACATGGGCATAATCGGCCATGTCGGTATTGCCGCCGGACAACAGCACCAGCGTACCGGGCAGCGGCTCGACGCGCCGCGCCAACAGCGCCGCCAACGCGACTGCCCCGCCCGGCTCTACCACCAACCGCAGCTTGGCCGCTGCCCGTCGCTGCGCCGTGCGCACCTCTTCCTCGCTGACAGCGACGCCGCGCGCATCGCGGCGTGCCAGCACCTCGAACGTGCGTTCGCTGACGCGCATGGTCTGAAGTGCGTCGCATGCGGTCGGCGGCGGGTCATCGCGCACTGGCTCGATCCATCCTGCCTCAAGGCTGCGGGCCATATCGTCCCACCCCTCGGGCTCAGCGGTGACGATGGCCGCGTCGGGCAGCGCCAGCGCCAGGCCGGCAGCCAGCCCGCCGCCACCACAGGGCGTGACAACCCGCGAAATCGCGCCGAACCCAATGGATTCGGCCTGCTTCGCCGCCTCGACCCCGGCGCTGCCCTGCCCTTCGATGATCCAGGCGTCGTCGAAACTGGGCACCAGCACAGCGCCGCGCGCATGGGCCAGATGAGCTGCGATTTTCTCCCTGCTTTCGGTCTTTCGATCATAGGGAACCAGTTCGGCCCCCATGGCCAAGGTGGCGTCGCGTTTGACCTTCGGGGCGTCGCTTGGCATAACGATCACAGAGGGCATGCCCAGCCGCCGTGCTGCCCAGGCTACGCCCTGCGCGTGATTGCCGGACGAAAACGCAACCACGCCCTTTGCCCGGTCCTCTGCCGCGATAGCGGTCAGTCGATGCCAGGCGCCGCGCAACTTGAACGCACCCATCGGTTGCAGGCATTCGGCCTTGAAGGCCACGGGGGTTCCATGCACCTCGGCGACGATCAATGGCGTTGGCGGCAATATCGCCGCCACCTTTGCTGCGGCATCACGGACACCGGCCCGGGTCGGTTGTCGCAAGAACGTCACAAATCGCCTCCGAACGCAAAAAAACCCGCAGAATCGCTTTACACCCCGGGGGTCGGATCCTATGTGCACCCCCCGCTGCCCCATGGGACTTCCAACCGCAAGGCAGCTTTTGTCACCGTATGCCGAAAGGCAATTGGAGGTCCCTTGAATTGGCCGAATATCATCGCGCGCTGGGGGTAGCTCACACCCTTCGACCGGTTCAGCCGGTAACGCTGGTTCGTCCGCACGCTGCGGCTCGTGCGGCCCGTTTCTTCGTCGAGAAGTTTCCGGGTCGGACGCTTTATGCCGTCAAGGCGAACCCGTCGCCCGACCTGCTCCAGATCCTGTGGGATAATGGAGTGACTCATTACGACGTCGCGTCGATTGGCGAAGTGCGACTGGTGTCGCGCACGCTGCCCGATGCCACGCTTTGCTTCATGCACCCGGTCAAGGCCGAGGAGGCGATTGCCGAGGCTTATTTCAAGCACGGCGTCCGCACCTTCTCGCTCGACACGATCGAGGAGCTGGAAAAGATCGTGCGCGCCACGCAGGGCGCCGATGATCTGACGTTGTGCGTGCGTATCCGCGTGTCGTCCGACCTGTCCAAGCTCAGCCTCGCGTCCAAGTTCGGCGCCGGCCCCGGTGAAACCAAGGAACTGCTGTTCGCGGCCCGTCAGGCCGCTGATACGCTGGGCATCTGCTTCCATGTCGGCAGTCAGGCCATGTCGCCCGACGCCTATTCGCAGGCGATGGAGCGCGTACGCGCGGCGATCGTCGAAGCGGCGATCACGGTCGACGTGATCGACGTGGGTGGCGGTTTCCCGTCGGCCTATCCGGGCATGGAGCCGCCGCCGCTGGAGCGTTATTTCGAGACGATCCATCGTGCGTTTGAAAGCCTGCCGATCTCCTATTCGGCAGAGCTGTGGGCCGAACCGGGTCGGGCGCTGTGCGCGGAATATAGCTCGCTGATCGTGCGCGTCGAAAAGCGCCGCGGGGACGAGTTGTACATCAACGACGGCGCCTATGGCGCGCTGTTCGACGCGGCGCATGTCGGCTGGCGCTTTCCCGTCCAGCTGCTGCGTGAGCCGGACAGTCGGGCCAAGGACATGCCCTTCAGCTTCTATGGCCCAACCTGCGACGATCTGGACCATATGGCGGGACCGTTCGAACTGCCGGCGGATATGCAGGCGGGGGACTATATCGAAGTCGGGATGCTCGGCGCCTATGGCTCGGCCATGCGCACCGCGTTCAACGGCTTTGGCACTGACGAGACCATCGAAGTGACCGACGAGCCGATGGCCACGCTCTATGCGGGGCTGGAGGACGAAGTCGACAGCGGCAACGTGGTGCGCCTAGGCGCACGTCGCTGATCGGTTGAAGCGAACAAAAAGGGCGGCGAGAGTGTAATGCTCTCGCCGCCCTTTTTTGCGGGTTTGTAACATGACCCGCCACGGCCTTCAGGCCGGCTTCGCTTTCAGCAAGGCGAGGCCAAAGCCAATAAAGATGACTCCCGTCACCCGGTCAAAAGCCAGCTTGATCGACGGCCTTTTCAAAAAGCGGGCAAAGGATCGCCCGCCCAGCGCATAGACACCATACCAAAAGGCCTCGACGACGGCGAAGGTCGCAACCAATATGGCGAATTGCGGCACTTTCGGCTCAGCCGGATCGACGAACTGCGGGAGGAAGGCTGCCGCGAACAGGATCAGTTTGGGATTGCTGATGCCGATGGCAAAACCACCGCGAAAGACGGTTGCCTGCGACACGCTTGGCATCAGGTCACCCTCACCGACATCCAGCGGCATCACGTGGGTGCGCCATGCCTTGATGCCAAGAAAGACCAGATAGGCAGCGCCGGCATAGCGAAGCACCTCGAACGCGCCGGGCACCGCCAGCAGCAGGGTCGTTAAGCCAGCCGCCGACATGGTCAGGATGGTCACCACAGCCGAGAGGCACCCCGCCATCGCCGCCATGCTTCGCTTCAGTCCCATATCAAGGGACCGGGTCATGACGTGGAGCATATTCGGTCCGGGCGTCCCCGACAGCAGGAACACCGCCCCGACAAAGAGCCACCAGGTCTGAAGCGCCATTTCGATATCCTTTTAGCCGCTGCACGCCGCGCGGGCGGGGCGCGCAACGACAGAGCGCCCAACGACAGGGCGCGAAGTCGATCGCCGATGAGCGTCAGCGCGCATCACCTCGCCGGAAGCATTCGCGACTTGATCTGTCCTCAGGACAATCGGTCCCGAAAGGTCTCCCACCCGAATTCGCGCACCATCTCAAGGCTATCGTCGCGCGAGTCCCACAGGGCGATCGCGGGCAAGGGCACGCCGTTGAAGGTCGTGGTCTTGACCATCGAATAATGCGCCTGATCGAGGAAGGCGATACGCTGGCCCGGCTCCGGCCGTTCGGCAAAGCGATATTCGCCGATGATGTCGCCCGCCAAGCAGGATGGTCCGCCAAGGCGCACGGTCACGCCCTCCCCTTCCGGCATTTCGCCGATCATGGCGGGGCGGTAGGGGGCCTCGATCACGTCGGGCATGTGGCAGGTCGCGGAGATGTCGACGATGCCGACGGGCATGCCGTTGTCGATAACGTCGACCACCTCCCCCACCAGGATGCCAGCGTCGAAGGCAATTGCCTCACCCGGTTCCAGATACAGGTCCAGCCCGGTGTCGCGCTTCACCTGCCGCAGGAACTCGACCAGATCGTCGCGCTGGTAATCGGCGCGGGTGATGTGGTGCCCGCCGCCGAAGTTCAGCCACGACAGTTGATCGAGGAACGGCGCGACGCGCGGCGCCAGCGCTTCCCATGTGCGGCGCAGCGGTGGAAAGTCCTGTTCGCACAGCGAATGGACGTGCAGGCCCGTGACGCCCTCCAGATCGGCCGCCGCAAGCTGGTCCGCCGGATGGCCAAGGCGCGAATGCGGCTGGGCCGGGTCGTATTTCGGCACCTCCCCCTCGGCATGCATGGGGTTCAGGCGCAAGCCCACGTCAAAGCGCGCACCATCGGCCCGCGCCGCTGCCAGTTCGGCGCCGAAACGGCGATGCTGGCCGGGCGAGTTGAAGATGACGTGGTGGGACAGGGCGCAAACCTCTGCAATTTCATGCGCCTTGTACCCGGCACAGAAGGTCGCGACCTCCCCGGAATAATGGCCCGCCGCCAGTCGCGCTTCCCACAGGCCCGACGTGGCGGTGCCGTCAAGATAACGGCCCACCAGATCGCCGAGCGACCACATCGCAAACGCCTTGAGCGCCAGCAGCAGCTTGATGCCCGCCCGGTCGCGCACATCGGCCAGAATGGTCAGATTGCGCTCGATCGCGGCCTTGTCGACGACGAAGCACGGGCTGGGCACGCGGTTCAGGTCGAAATTGGCGAACGCGCCCGCGCCACCCGACTTGGTTGTCATGGGTGCCGCAGCGCGGGTGTCGTCGGGTTTCATGCGAGGGTCCCCAAAAGATTGTTCGCGCCGATCCTGTCGAACGACCGCACCGGCGTGCGGCGCAGCGTTTCGACAGGTTCGACACGAACCAATTCGCCTTGTCAGCGCGTCAGAAGCGCAGCGGCTCCGGCAGTTCCTTGACCTGCCAGGGCAGGCCGTGCTGGTTCAGCATGTCCATGAACGGATCGGGATCGAACTGTTCCATGTTGAACACGCCTTCACCCCGCCAATGGCCGTTCAGCATCAGCGCGGCGCCGATCATCGCCGGCACGCCGGTGGTGTAGCTGACCGCCTGATTGCCGGTTTCAGCATAGGCGTCCTCATGGTCGCAGACATTATAGACATAGACGGTCTTTTCCTGACCATCCTTGGTCCCGGTCGCGATGTCGCCGATATTGGTCTTGCCCTTGGTCGTCTCACCCAGGGTCGACGGTTCGGGCAGAACGGCCTTCAGGAACTGAAGCGGGATGATCTCGCGGCCCTCATAGATGACCGGCTCGATCGAGGTCATGCCGACATTCTGCAGCACCCGCAGATGCGTCAGATACTGCTCGCCAAAGGTCATCCAGAAACGTGCGCGCTTGATCTCCGGGATGTGCTTGACGAGGCTTTCCAGTTCCTCGTGATACATCAGGTACATGTTCTTCGCGCCGACCTGGTCGAAGATGAACACCTGACGCTCCGACAGGGCCGGGGTTTCGACCCAATCGCCCTGTTCCCAGTGACGCGCTGGCGCGGTCACTTCCCGGATGTTGATTTCCGGGTTGAAGTTGGTCGCGAAATGCTGGCCGTGATCCCCGCCATTACAATCGAGAATGTCCAGCGTCTCGATCGTGTCGAGCAGATGCTTCTTGATATAGGTTGCGAACACGCTCGTCACGCCGGGGTCGAAGCCCGAACCCAGCAGCGCCATCAGCCCTGCTTCCTTGAACCGATCCTGATAGGCCCATTGCCAGCCATATTCGAACTTCGCCTCGTCGCGCGGTTCGTAATTGGCGGTGTCGAGATAATCGACGCCGGTCTTCAGGCACGCTTCCATCAGGTTCAGGTCCTGATAGGGCAGCGCCAGGTTGACGAGCAGCTTGGGCTTGACCTGATCGATCAGGCGCGCGGTCGCATCAACATCGTCCGCATCGACCTCAGCCGTGGCGATGTTCGCGCCGGAGCGCTCCTTCACCGATTGGGCGATGGCATCGCATTTGAACTTGCGACGGCTGGCAAGCGTGATCTTGCCGAACAATTCGGGATTCTTTGCCATCTTGTGCACCGCGACCGACGATACGCCGCCCGCACCGATCACCAGAACGTCTTTCACCTGACAGCCTTTCGCGCAAATAAGATAGCGGCCCCATATGGGACCGGGGCTCAGGATGCAAAGCCTCGCGTTCGGATATGAAGCCACGATGACATTATGGCGTAATAGTGAAAGGCGGTTGGAGATGGATCGACGGACATTGCTCGGCGTGGGGCTGGGCATGAGCGCAGGCATGTTGGGAACAACCGCTGCGCGCGGCCAGACCGGCAACCAGCGCCCCAGCGACCTACCCTGGCCCCCGCGTGAGACGTTCGACCTGTGGCCCGGTGGCGCCCCGGGGGCACCGGCCAGGCTGCCCGAACTGGTGCGCTATGGACCCGAAGGCCGCGAACTGTGGCTGCGTGGCATCCCCAAACCGACGCTGTCGGTCTATCGCCCCGCTCGGCCCAACGGGATCGGCGTGCTGTCGATTCCGGGCGGCGGATACGGGTTCGTGTCGGTCGAGAACGAGGGGCACAATGTCGCAAAGGTGCTGAACGCGCTGGGCTTCACCGTGTTCGTGCTGGTCTATCGCCTGTCGGGCGAAGGCTGGGCCAATCGCGCCAATGTACCGTTGCAGGATGCACAGCGCGCGATGCGGCTGATCCGGGCGGGCGCACCGTCATTCGGCGTCGACCCGAAACGCATCGGCATTCTAGGCTTTTCGGCGGGCGGACATTTGGCCGGATCGCTGATGACCCGATATGACGACAGCACCTATCGCGCCGTCGATACCGCCGACACCCAGAGCGCACGGCCCGATTTCGCCGGGCTGGTCTATGCCGTCACGGCGCTGCGCTGGAATGGCGAGTTCAACAATTCGGGCCGAAACCTGCTGGGTCCGCAACCCAGCGACGCCGCCATCGCCGCGCAGGACGTGACGCCGCGAATCGATGCGGAAACGCCGCCCATGTTCCTGCTGCACGCCGGCGATGACGGGCTGGTGCCGCTGGAAATGAGCCTGTCGCTGATCGCCGCGGCCCGGGCGGCAAAGCGACCGGTCGACGCGCATCTCTATGACACCGGCGGCCACGGTTTCGGCATGGCGCTCGCCCCGTCGCACCCGGCGCATGGATGGGGTGCGCTTTATGCAAGCTGGGTAGCGCGGATGACGGGCGGCTGAGGCGCCGCCCGCCACAGGATTATTCGCGAACCGGTGCCAGTAGGTTTTCCGGTTCGTTTTCCGCGCTGCGATCAATGCGCGCGGTCATGCCGGTCGCCTCTGCGTCGTCGAGCATCTGCTGATCCTCTTCGACCTCGGGCGGCGGCGCGGCTTCAAAGGTCGGCGTGGGCGACGGCGTCGGGCTGGGCGTCGGCTCCAGCGTGGGCAGCGGTTCGGGCGTCGCCATCTCTTCGGTCAGGTTCAGGTCCGGCCCTTCGGGGGCGGGCACTTCAGGCTCACCCGAACAGGCGGCAAGCGCGGCGAGTGGCAACAGGAACAGGGCCGGGCGAAACGAACGCATCAAACAAATCTCCTGAAAAGGGGGGGTCAGCGGCTGGCGACCTGAACCGCTGAACGGTTCTCGATCTTGTCCGCCAGCTTTTCGTCCCAGCCATAGGGGTCGTCGCGGAAACTGATCTGGCCGTTGCCGCTGGCGAACGCAGTCCAATAGAGCAGATAGACCTCGACCGGCGTGTTCAGGCGGGCGCGCACCGTCTTGGTGCTGGTCGTCACCTGCTTGTCGATCGCTTCCTCGCTCCATTCGGGCACATCGCGCAGCAAGCGCTTGGCCAGCGCATTGGGCTTTTCCAGTCGGATGCAGCCATGGCTGGCCAGACGGTCGAACCGGCTGAACCCGCCCTTGGCCGGCGTGTCGTGCAGATAGACCGCGAACGGATTGTCGAAATCGAATTTGAAGCGGCCCAGCGCGCTGGTGTCGCCCGATGCCTGTTGCAGCCGACGGTTCGGCCCTTCTCCAATCACGCGAAAGCCATTGGCCTTCAGATAGCCCATGCCCTTGGGGAACAGCTCACGATTGGCGATCCCGGTCGGCACGTTCCAGGGCGGATTCAGCACGACGGAATGGATGGTGGAGCGCAGCATCGGCGTTTCGCCGCCATCGGGCTTTCCGGTCACCGCCTTCATCGACATGACCGGCTGATCACCCTCGAACACCGTCATCACGGCGGCGGCGATGTTCACCTGAATGCGGTCCGTGGGCAACTGCCCCGGCAGCCAGCGCCAGCGTTCCATATTCGCCATGATCTGCCGCACCCGGCGCGCGACCGGCACGTTCAGCGCGGCCAGCGTCTGGGTCGAAGCGATTCCAGTTGGGTTCAGCCCATAGCGCCGCTGCGCGCGCTGAACCACGCTGCGGAGGGCGGCGTCGAAACGGTCGCCGCTGGCCGACACCGCGCTATCCTCGATGGCCAGCCGCTGACGCAGCGCCGCGACGCGCGGACCGCTTGCTCCAAGCCCCATGTCCGGGCCGGACGGGATGGCTTTCCAACCGCCATTCGCGGCGATCCGGCGATAGGTCGCCAGACCCTTACGCAGCCCCTCATAGCCAGCCCAGGGGGGCGGAAGATTGGCAAACCACTGGGCGATCCGGTCCTCGCGAACCGCGCGCACAAAACCGGGATAGGGATCGAAGGGCTGCGGGCGCAGCGCCCAATCCTCCTGAAAGTCCGACGGCTCCAGTCGACCGGCACGCACCGCATGGGCGTGATCCAGCGCGGCGCGGATCAGCGCATCGTTGTCGGCAGGGGCCGGCGGCGCCTTGCCCGAAAAACGCAGTCCCTGCTCGTGGCTGTCCTGTCCCAGAAGCTGCGCCAGCAACGCCGCCTGTTGGGCCGACAGGCGCGGCAGCGGACGCGCGGTCAGTGTTGGCGGCACGGGCACGGCCTGCTGCACCGGCGGAGCCGCAGGCGTCGTGTCTTCGGGCACGATATCGGGCGGCAACAACAATTGCTGCGCCGACGCGGCAGAGAGCGCCAGCGACAGTGCAGTTAAGCCAATTCCGGCGTGAATCATCATCTTGCCAGCCATTTACTTGCCTTCACATCGGGCGCCGATACGCCGCACCCTTCGTCACGTCTCACATAGCGACCCACACGCCGCATCGCAAAGGCGAAGGGGGAGTTCCGGTGCAAATCTTGCAGACCAACGAAAAAGGGGCGATCCGCCCCGGACCGCCCCCTTTCCTGTCTCGAAACACGCGCCTTTTGGCGCGCGGCCGATCCGTTCGAGATTACTTGACCTCGACGGTCGCGCCAGCTTCTTCCAGCTGCTTCTTGAGCTTGTCGGCTTCGTCCTTCGACACGCCTTCCTTGACGGGCTTCGGCGCGCCTTCGACCAGCGCCTTGGCTTCGGTCAGGCCCAGGCCGGTGATCGCACGGACTTCCTTAATGACGTTGATCTTCTTGCCGCCGTCGCCGGTCAGGATCACGTCGAATTCGGTCTTCTCTTCAGCGGCAGGCGCAGCGGCGCCACCAGCGGCAGGCGCAGCAGCGACGGCAGCAGCGGCCGAAACGCCCCACTTCTCTTCGAGCAGCTTCGACAGCTCGGCTGCTTCGAGGACGGTCAGTTCGCTCAGCTGTTCGACGATTGCGTTCAGGTCAGCCATGGTAAACTCCAAATCTTGAAAGGTTGAATGTGGTCAGTGTCCGGACCCGCCCGAAATTCAGGCGGCGTCCTTTTCCGCATAGGCCGCAAGCACGCGGGCGATCTGCGCCGCCGGTGCCTGGGTGATGGTCGCGAGCTTGGTCGCGGGCGCCTGCACAAGGCCAATGAGCTTGGCGCGCAGTTCGTCCAGCGACGGCAGCGATGCCAGCGCCTTGATGCCTTCCGCGTCGAGCACCTGCTTGCCCATCGCGCCGCCGACGATTTCGAGCTTGTCGTTCGTCTTGGCGAAATCCGACACGACCTTGGCGGCCGCGACCGGATCGGTCGAAGTGGCGAGTGCGACAGGCCCGGTCAGCAGGTCGGAAATACCTGCGTAATCGGTGCCTTCGAGCGCGATCTTGGCAAGGCGGTTCTTGCTGACCTTGTAGCTCGCACCGGCTTCGCGCATCTTGTTGCGGAGTTGCGTCGACTGGGCGACGGTCATCCCAAGATTGCGGGTGACAACCACCACGGCAACCTCGTTGAAGGTGCGGTTCAGCTCGGCAACGGCTTCGGTCTTTTGCGAACGATCCATGCCGGTCTCCTCAAAATGGACCCCGAAGGGCCCGGTTACGTCGGAAGCGGGCGGATGCCCAACTCCCTCGTCCGAGGGGCATGGTCGTCATCGGCCGGACACTGCCCAGCGGCTGACCCGACCGCGAACGGTCGGTGAAAAACACATTCCCCGTCTCGGCGGGAGATTAAGATGGGCATATTCCCATCACCCGCTGTCTCGGACGGACGCAGCGAGCCCGGTAAGGGACACGCCACGAAGCGCGCGCCTTTACCGGGATGCGCACGCAAGTCAAGCCTCAACGCACTTCGCGTCCCACGGGATACAGCAGATAGCGCGCGTCATAATATGGCGTCCGCTGATAGAACCAGGCCAGTCGCGCCTGTGGATCGGCCGCAAAGTCGGGCTCAGCGGCCAGCTTCGCACGGAACGCAGCCGCGAGTTCCGGATCGTCCGCCAGCATCGCATCGGCCAGCGGGGCAATCGCATATCCCTCGATATATTCGGTGCGCGCCAGCATCGCCGGGGTCAGGTTCCACGCCAACGCCCCCTCCCCGCTTTCGGGTTCGAGCAGCGCGGCGGCAAGCAGGCCCAGCGGCTGATCGGCGGGCACGCGCATGGACCCGGCGGGCATGGTGATGCGGCGGCGTTCATGTACAATTCGCCCGCTCAGGGGAACGTGCCCCTCGCTCGCCGCGCCCAGCTTGGGGTCTTCGACACGGGCCATGTCGAGTTCGATCTCACGCGGGGCGTCAATAACTTCCATCCTGATGCCCTGAAGCCCGGCCGCCTTCAGGATCGCCGTCGCACTGGCGGGTATCCACCAGGCGCGTGGCATCGTCACCTTTTCGGCAGGCGACTGACCGATGACCGGCACCTTCAACGCGACGGGCTGGCCGGTCCAGCGCAGCTCCTCCCGTCCGGATGCAGGCGATTGATAACGGTCGTTAGAAATGCCCTTGAAGTCCATGACGAACAATGGCGTTTCGTCATTCTTCCACGTCGTGACGAGTTCACGTGGCGTGTCAGCACGGTCGGCATCGATCGCGCGGCGCAAGGCCTCGGCTTCGTCCCCGGCGGTCTTCAGCGCCGTCTCGACAAAGACATAGGTGCCCAGCACCCGGCGGCGATAGTTTTTCAGGCTGTGTGTTTCCAACAGCACCGTTGGCACTCGCGCATAATCGCCCCAGCCGGTTGAAAAGCGTGGGGTGTCCGCGCTGTGGGCGATCCCTTTCTCCGGGGCGCGATTGTCCAGCGCGTCGATATACAGGGTCGGCACATGCCCCGCAGCCGTCAGGTTGCGATCAAACGCAGGGCGCAGACGCTGGTCCAGCCAGCGCCCGATTTCACGGCTGTTGGCATATTTGCCGTACAGACCGTTGAAATCATAAGTGATGTCGTACTGGTAATCGATGCCGTCGGTGACGTGAAGGTCAAGATACAGGATCGGGTCCAGCCGCCGGATCAGGCCCAGCATCGCCTGCATTTCAGGCGCATCGGCCTTCAGGTAATCACGGTTGAGGTTCAGGTTCTGCGCGGTGGTGCGCCACCCCTGCACCATCGGCCCGCGCTGGTTCGGGCGGCTGTAGCGCGAGGCGCGCTCATGCCCGTCGACGTTGAAGATCGGCACCAGCACCAGATCAGCCTTGTCGAGCAGCGCCGCCTTGCCGCCGAACGCGATATCACGCAGCAGCATAAAGCCCGCATCCTTGCCGTCGATTTCCCCGGCATGGATGCCCGCCTGCGCCAGCACGACGGGCCGGCCCGGTCCCTTGCTGGCGCGGATCAGGAACAGGTCGCGTCCCTCCGGGCTGCGGCCGAATACTTCCAGCGTCAGCAGCGGCGACGCGGCGACCAGCTTTTCGGCGAAGGCGCGGGTGGCGGCGTAATCGGGCGTCCGCTCGAACCCGGCGGCTTCGGCGGGGGTGATCCACTTGCTCCCCGGCTTGGCGATCAACTTTTCGCTGGCTCCGCGCCACGGCATTTCGGGCGGTAGCGGCGCGGTCTGCGCGGCGAGCGGGGCGGTGAGCGTCAGGGCGAGCGAGGTGAGCATGGTTCGGCGCATGGCCGCTTCCTACTCACGCCGTTCCCGGCGCAAAAGCGTTAAAGCGCCGCCGCGACCCACCACGCAAATGCCGCCGCCGCCAGCAAACTGCCCAGCGGCAATCGCTCACCCCCACGCATCCCGCGCACAACCGCGATGCACAGGCCGATGAGACAGGCGATCAGCAACACCCCCGGCAGCGCGCGCCACCCCAACCACAGGCCGATCGCCCCGAACAGCTTGGGGTCACCGCCGCCCAGTCCCATGCGCCCGCGCGCGCGCCGGTAAAGTGCGGCGACCAGCCACAGCACGCCTAACCCCGCCGCCCCGCCGGTCAGCCGTGCGTCGAGTGGCGGCGCCATGCCCGCCACCCCGCTCAGCACTCCGGTAAGTGCCAAAGCCGCGACCAACGGATTGGGTAGCCAGAAGGCACGCAGGTCGATGGCGCCCAGTGTCAGCAGCAACCAGCCGAACACCGCCCCTGCTACGCACACCGGTCCCGGCGCGACCGTCCCGGCAATGACGCCAACAGCCAGCGCCAGCACCTCCACACCCAGATGGAAACGCGCAATCCGCCCGCCGCACCGGCGACACCGCCCGCGCAGCCAAAGAAAGCTTAGCACCGGCACCAAGTCCCCCGCCCCCAGCGCCCTGCCGCAGCCATCGCAATGCGACCGCCCGTGCAGCGCCGATTCGCCCTCGGGCCAGCGGATCGCCACCGTCGCGATGAAACTGCCGAACACCGCGCCCAGCACGCCAAGCAGGATCGGCCAGAAAAGGGGCGGCATCATGCCCTGCCCCTAGCCGGGCCTGCTGATGCTCGCCAAGGTTTCAATCGCAACCGTTCGCCCCTAGATCGCTTGTCAAACAGATTGTCAGGAGAGCCAGATGTCCGCCGACCCCATCGTCATTGTCAGCTATGCCCGCACCCCCATGGGCAGCTTTCAGGGTTGCTTGACCGGCGCCAGCGCGACCGAACTGGGCGCGGCGGCGGTCGGCGCGGCGGTGGAACGCGCAGGCCTGAAGGGTGAGGCGATCCAGCGCATCCATATGGGCTGCGTCCTGCCCGCCGGCTTGGGACAGGCACCCGCGCGGCAGGCAGCGATTGGCGCGGGCCTGCCCCAGCATGTCGAAGCGACGACGATCAACAAGATGTGCGGATCGGGGATGCAGGCCGCGATCATGGCGGCAGAGGCGCTGAGCGCAGGTTCCGCCGACTGGATCGTTGCGGGCGGCATGGAGAGCATGACCAATGCTCCCTATCTGTCGGCCCGTCATCGCAGCGGCGCGCGCATCGGGCATGATGTGCTGAAGGACCACATGTTCCTCGACGGCCTTGAAGACGCCTATGAACCCGGCCGCCTGATGGGCAGCTTTGCCGAGGAAAGCGCCGCCGAATATCAGTTCACGCGCGAGGAACAGGACGCCTTCGCCATCGCCAGCCTGGAGCGCGCGCAAAAGGCGCAGGCATCGGGCGCATTCGACCGCGAAATCGTGCCCGTCGAGATCAGCGGGCGCAAGGGGACCGAAACCATCCGACTCGACGAACAGCCCGCGCGGGGCGATGTCGCCAAAATCCCCACGCTGAAACCCGCCTTTTCCAAAACAGGGACGATCACCGCCGCCAACGCCTCCTCCATCTCCGACGGTGCGGCGGCGCTGGTGATGACGCGGCTGTCGGTCGCGGAGAAGTTCGGCCTGAAGCCGGTGGCACGCGTCGTGTCTTATGCCGCCCACGCCCATGCACCCGCCCGTTTCACGACCGCGCCGGTCAGCGCGATGCAGAAGGCGCTGGATAAGGCGGGCTGGAAAATCGGAGATGTCGACCTGTTCGAAGTGAACGAGGCGTTCGCCTGTGTCGCCATGATCGCGATGCGCGACCTGTCGATTACGCATGACGTGATCAACGTCCATGGCGGCGCATGTGCGCTGGGCCACCCGATCGGCGCATCGGGCGCGCGCATTCTGGCGACGCTACTGTCTGCGCTCGAAACGCACGGACGGCGGCGCGGCCTCGCGTCGCTGTGCATCGGTGGGGGGGAGGCAACGGCGATGGCGGTGGAGTTAGTCTAAGGGCTTGGCTTTCCTGCGGAACGGCTGACTGTGGGTGGTTTCCAGGCCGTCCGGCATTGGAATGGGGCTTGGCAAAAGCTGCCGCCGCGACGAGCTTGGGCGATCATGGAGTTTCCTCTAGAACCACCTGCAATTGCGATGACAGAGCGGGGCGACATGAAAGAGACCTTGGAACAGCGCTCCTTGGAGGCGCTCCGCTATTGGGGGCGGAAGTGGATAGATTACATGGCGATAGGAAACGGAGGCGGCCTGCTGGCCACGGCTTCTGCCTTCGTCAGTAACGAGAAAACAAGAGCAGCTCTCTTCCTATCTGCGTGGCTATTCTTCGCAGGCTTGATCTGCGCAGGCCTGATGGTGTTCGTTCGCGTTCACTGGGCCGGAAGTGCCACCATCTTCAGGTCACCCCTAAAGAAGGTCCCACTCTCCGTATGGCCGATAATTTCTGCCGTTATTCAAGTCGCCTCGTGCAGCTTCTTCGCCATCGCTGTGGCGATGGCGTTACTTCGATTGAAGTGAGGCGTCCTTATTACCCACTCTTTCTTGGCGCAACGTGGTGGGATCGTTCCGGTTCGTCCTCTGTCGAGACTGGAACGGCCGCTTTCGGGATTGTGGACAGACCGCCCGAGCGGCTGACTTTGGGGCGCTTGCTGCCATCGGAAAACCCACGCCCGCATCTCACCCTCTCCCGCCCCTCGTAACCAGCGGGCGGGCGCCCTATCTTCGCCACTGGCACTTCCCACGGAACGAAGATAGAACGACGCGCATGAGCCTTACGCATATTTCGGTTCGCGGTGCCCGCGAGCATAATCTCAAGGGCGTCGATATCGACATCCCGCGCGACACGCTGACGGTCATCACCGGGCTGTCGGGATCAGGCAAGTCCAGCCTGGCGTTCGACACCATCTATGCCGAGGGCCAGCGGCGTTATGTCGAGTCGTTGAGCGCCTATGCGCGCCAGTTTCTTGAGATGATGCAAAAGCCCGATGTCGATCATATCGAAGGGCTGTCGCCCGCGATTTCCATCGAGCAGAAGACGACCAGCCGCAACCCGCGCTCGACCGTGGCGACCGTCACCGAGATTTACGACTATATGCGCCTGTTATGGGCGCGCGTCGGCATCCCCTACTCCCCTGCCACCGGTCTGCCGATTTCCGCGCAGACGGTCAGCCAGATGGTCGACCGCGTGCTGGCGCTGCCGGAAGGGACGCGGCTGCTGCTGCTCGCGCCGGTCGTGCGTGGGCGCAAGGGCGAGTATCGCAAGGAACTGGCCGAATGGCAGAAGGCCGGGTTCCAGCGCGTCCGCATCGACGGTGAAACCTATCTGATCGAGGAAGCGCCGGCTCTCGACAAGAAATACAAGCATGACATCGAGGTGGTGGTCGACCGACTGGTCGTGCGCGAGGATATCGCGACCCGGCTGGCGGAAAGTTTCGAGACCGCGCTGAAACTGGCCGAGGGGCTGGCCTATGTCGACCTGACGGACGGTGTGGTGCCGGGGCGCGAGAATGAGGCGGTCGATGCGGGCGCTATGAAGGGCGCGGGCATTCCGGCCAATCGCATCGTGTTTTCCGAGAAATTCGCCTGCCCCGTTTCAGGGTTCACCATTCCCGAAATCGAACCGCGCCTGTTCAGCTTCAACGCGCCGCAGGGCGCCTGCCCGGCGTGCGACGGCCTTGGCGAAAGGCTGGAGTTCGACCGGGATCTCGTCGTCCCCAACCATGACCTGTCGATCAAGAAGGGCGCGGTGGTGCCCTGGGCCAAGTCGAACCCGCCCAGCCCCTATTACATGCAGGTACTGGGGTCGCTGGCGCGCGAATTCGGCTTCAAGCTGGATACGCCGTGGAAGGATCTGGCCGCCGAACATCAGGAAGCGATCCTGTTCGGGACCAAGGGCAAGGCGGTCACGCTGACCTTTGTCGACGGCAAGAAGTCCTATGACGTCAAAAAGCCGTTCGAGGGCGTGATCGGCAATCTCAACCGTCGGATGCTCCAGACCGAAAGCGCCTGGATGCGCGAGGAACTGTCCAAATATCAGGCCGCGCATCCGTGCGAGACATGCGGCGGTGCGCGGCTGAAGCCAGAGGCGCTGGCCGTGCGTGTGGGCGATGCGACGATTTCGTCGATCACCCGCCTGTCGGTGGTCGATGCGCTGGCATGGTATGCCGCGCTGCCAGAGCAACTGACGCCGCAACAGGGCGAGATCGCGCGCGCGATCCTCAAGGAAATCGACGAGCGGCTGGGCTTTCTCAACAATGTCGGGCTTGATTACCTGAACCTCGACCGGACCAGCGGCACGCTGTCGGGTGGGGAGAGCCAGCGCATCCGGCTGGCCAGCCAGATCGGCAGCGGGCTGTCGGGCGTGCTGTACGTGCTGGACGAGCCATCGATCGGTTTGCACCAACGCGACAACGACATGCTGCTGGCGACGCTCAGGCGTCTGCGCGACCTGGGCAATACGGTGCTGGTGGTCGAGCATGACGAGGATGCGATCCGCACCGCCGATTATGTGATCGACATGGGCCCCGGCGCGGGCGTGCATGGGGGTGAGATCGTCGCGCACGGGCCGCTGAAGAAACTGCTAAAGGCCAAGGGCAGCGTGACTGCCGATTATCTGAACGGCACGCGCGAGGTGCCGGTGCCGGCCAAGCGGCGCAAGGGCAACGGCAAGAAGCTGACCGTCCACAACGCCACTGCCAACAATCTGCGCGGGGTGACGGCCAGCCTGCCGCTGGGCACATTTACCTGCATCACCGGCGTGTCGGGGTCGGGCAAGTCCAGCTTCACCATCGACACGCTCTATGCAGCAGCCGCGCGTACGCTGAACGGCGCGCGGGTGTTGGCGGGCAAGCACGACAAGATCAGCGGGCTGGAGCATTGCGACAAGGTCATCGACATCGACCAGTCGCCCATCGGCCGCACCCCGCGGTCGAACCCGGCCACCTATACCGGCGCGTTCACCGCGATCCGCGACTGGTTCGCGGGCCTGCCTGAGGCGCAGGCGCGCGGGTACAAACCCGGCCGTTTCAGCTTCAATGTCAAGGGTGGGCGGTGCGAGGCATGTCAGGGCGACGGCGTGCTGAAGATCGAGATGCACTTCCTGCCCGACGTCTATGTCACCTGCGATGTGTGCCACGGTGCGCGCTACAACCGCGAAACGCTGGAAGTGAAGTTCAAGGGCAAGTCGATTGCCGATGTGCTGGACATGACGGTCGAGGATGCGGTCGAGTTCTTCAAGGCGGTGCCGCCGATCCGCGACCGAATGGCAATGCTGGGCGAAGTTGGCCTGGGTTACGTCAAGGTCGGGCAACAGGCCACCACCCTGTCGGGTGGCGAGGCGCAGCGGGTGAAGCTGGCCAAGGAACTGGCGCGCCGTTCGACCGGGCAGACGCTGTACATCTTGGACGAGCCGACCACCGGCCTGCATTTCGAAGATGTGCGAAAGCTGCTGGAAGTGCTGCATGCACTGGTCGAACAGGGCAACACGGTCGTGGTGATTGAACATAATCTCGACGTCATAAAAACCGCCGACTGGATCCTCGACCTCGGCCCCGAAGGCGGCGTGAAGGGCGGCGAAATCGTGGCGCAGGGCACGCCGGAGATCGTTGCCGCCGAACCGCGCAGCTATACCGGACGCTACCTGGCGCCGCTGCTGGCCCCGGACCGGAAGGAGACGCTGGCGGCGGAGTGACGCCGCCAGCTTGCTATTGCGACTTGATCTCAAGATTTCGGGGCGTCATAAGCGTCGCATGATCCATGCCGACGCCTACCCCCCATGCTGACCGCCGCCCTTCTGCTCGTCGCCGCTATCGGCGCGGTGCTGCTCCGGCTCGGCTGGGACGCGCGCGAACCCGCGCAGCTGCGGCTGACGCTGGCTGGCTGGGCAGCGATTGGCGGCGCGCTGGCGGTGCTGACCGCGCGTGACGGCGCATGGGGGCTGGCCACCGGGAGCCTGCCGGTAATGCTGGTCGCCTTTGCCCTGTTGGGACGTGAGGCGCTGGCATCATCCGCGCCCGCGCGTTCTGCCCGTATTCCCGACAGCGCGCCCAGCGTCCGGCTGCATGCCGCAGACTGGCGCGATGTGGGACGCCGGGTTGCCATCTTTGTTCTGACGGTGCCGGTGGCGGGCGCGGTGTCGCTGCTGGTCGGGCTGGCCTGTGCCGCGATTGCGCGGTCGGGCGGCGCGTCGGACGTGAACGCCAATGTGCTGGCGATGTTCGTCACGCCTTCCCTGTGGAGCGTGCTGGGCATCACCCTGATGCTGGGAATGCGCGCGCGTGACATGGTCGCGCCGCTGGCCGTAACCGGGCTGGTCGCCGCATTCATCTTCTGGTCGTTCGGCTGAGGAAATCGACATGCGCTTCCCCTCCCCCGATCTCGTCCGCCGCGCGCTGTCGGGCCATGCGGCCATCGGCCTACTGGCCGGCGGGCTGCTCTATCTGATCTGCCTGTCGGGCACGATCGTCGTCCTGCGCGAGGAAATTCAGCGTTGGGAACAGCCCAACGTCGTCGAAACCGCGATCATTGCGCCGCAATCGCTGCAACGCGCGGCGGAAAATGTGCTGGCGAGCGAGGCGGGCAAGAAGCCGACCGAGCATTTCTACATTCACATGCCCAACGACGCGCTGCCGCGCACCGTCGTCACGACCGACAATCAGGCGGTCTATATCGATGGCGAAGGAAATATCGCGGACAAGGAAGCGCATGGCTGGACCGAATTCCTGATCAACCTGCACGTCTACCTGCACATGCCCGGCACATTGGGCCTGACCGTCGTCGGAGCGCTGGGCGTGATGATGGCGGCGCTGACGCTGGGCGGCGTGCTGGCGCATCCACGCATCTTTCGCGATGCCTTTCGTCTGCGCGCGCGGGGCCAGAAACAGCTGGCGCTGGCCGACTGGCACAATCGGCTGGGCGTGTGGACGCTGCCCTTCGGTCTGGCGCTGGCGCTGACCGGCGCGATGATCGGACTGGGCGGCGTCGCCACCTATGCCATTGCGGGCAAATGGTATGGCGGCGACCTTGAGGCGGCTTATGCCCCGATCTTTGGTGATGAGCCCGCGCACGACGACCGCCCTGCCCCGCTGGCCAACATCGCGGCTGCCACCGCCAATCTGCGCGCGGCGCATCCCGACCTTCAGCCGACCTATGTGATCCTGCACGAACCCGGCACGCGCGGTCAGTATCTGACGATCATCGCCAAGCATCCGCGGCGGCTGATCTATGGCGACACCTATATCTTCGACGCCGACGGGCGGCTGACGGACAAGGTGGGGATTAGCGACGGCGATCTGGGCCGTCAGTTCGCGGCATCGAATTACGACCTGCATCTCGGCGCGTTCGGCGGGCTGCCGGTGCGGCTGATCTTCGTGATCCTCGGCGCGGCGGTGACGGTCGTGTCCGGAACGGGCATGTCGATCTGGCTGGTCAAACGCCGCCAGCGCGGCCGCGCCAGCCCACGGCTCGAGGCGGTCTGGGCCGTTACCATCTGGGGCGCTCCGGTAATGCTGGGCCTGGCGCTGATTCAGCGGGCGCTGTTCGGGGCACAGGCGCCGATGGTCGCGCTGTTCTGGGTCGGACTGGCGGGGCTGATCGCCGCCGCAATCCTTGCGCCGCGTGCCGAGCTTTGGGGCCGCTCGCTGCGCCTGATCCTTGGTGCGTTGATGGCCGGTGCCGGGATCATCCACGCCGCGTCGATGGACAGCGCCATTCCTGCGCTGTTGGTGATCGACCTGTCGCTGGTTGCGGGTGGCGCTGCGTTTCTGGTCCCCGCCCTGCGTCGACTGGCCGCACAACGGCGCGATCAGATGGACATGGCACCGGCCGAGTAAGCGGGCGCCGGGGGCAAAGGGGATTGCGATCCCCACCTCCCCCGGCTAGCGCGACGGGCACGGCCCCGTAGCTCAGTTGGATAGAGCAAGTGCCTTCTAAGCACTAGGTCGCAGGTTCGAACCCTGCCGGGGTCGCCACTCCCCTATGCTTTCAAACCGATCGCGTCGCACGTGCTGCGTTTTCGGCGGCAACGCGCGAGCCGCGCCGGGCTCACGCCGTTTCGGTTGGCAGCTTCAACGCCGCCAGAACCCCGCGAAAATGTTGCAGCGCCTCTGGCGTCGGGCCGGGATATGGCCCCGCCGTTGGCTGATCACCAACATAGCCCATATCGGCCTTTCCCTCTGGCAAGCTGTAGAAGCCGACCACGAACAAGTGCCGCAGCCTGTCCATAAAGGCGACAGGTTGCGCCATCTTGTCGACCGGTGCGGCAACGGTCAACGCGTCGAGCAGCGCGCCACGTTGCGCCATCGAAAGCGCGGTAAACGCCTTTCCATGCATTGCCCGGCTCTGTGCGTCGAGCCAGATCAGCCCGCCGACCACCTTCGCCCGATCCGCGCGTTGCGCCGGATAAGGTGCGCTGATCCACTCATCGATAAACCCGCCAACACCCAGTTGCCCGGCCCCCGGTGATACGTCGTCGGCGGGAAGGATCATGTCGCCCAGCATGTCCACGGTCGCGCGCTGCGCCTGGGTCAGTGTCAGCGGCCACGGCACCTGCGGATCGATCAGATCGGGATCGCGGCCATAGCCCTGAGCCACCGGCGGCGCAGGCAGCTGACTCGGCCAATCGGCAACCGTTTCGAACGGCTTGGCCGACCGGTTCCCAGCCGCCATTGCCGGGGGCGCCAACCGCGCGACGGGCAGCGCAGCAGCGGCCATCATCCACTGGAGCGTGGTGCGACGCGAATGCATCATGCAAAAGCTCCCGACTTGAACCGCGACGCCAGCTGCTCCGATGCGCGCAGCGCCAGTGCCAAAATGGTAAGTGTCGGGTTCTTGTGCGCGCCCGACGCAAAGACCGCCCCGTCCATCAGCACAAGATTGTCGACATCCCACGTCTGGCCATAGCTGTTGACGACCGAGGTGCGCGCATCCGCCCCCATTCGGGCGGTGCCGAGTTCGTGGATGATCTCGCCCCCCGCCGTCATGATCTGTTCTGGCGGAACTTCGGGATCGAACAGGATCGTGCCGTTCATCCGCTTGAACACGCTGAGTGCAGCCTGTCGTCCGTGCGCCACCTGGTTCATTTCGTGCTTCGACCATTTGAATGCGAAGCGCAGGACCGGGATGCCGAACCGGTCCTTCACCGTGGGGTCGACTTCGCAATAGGTGTCCTTGTTCGGGATCATTTCCCCGCGCAGGGTCAGGCCGATGGTGGCGCCCGACGCGTGGCGAACCGCCTTTTTCAGATCGGCGCCCCAAACCCGCGGCAGCACGCCGGCGGACGGAATGCCAAAGCGGCCGCCAATTTCGAAATGATAGCCCCGCGCGAAATCCAGCTCCCCGCGCTTCTGCTGTTCGTAAAGCCAGAACGGAATATAGATGTGCTGGCCGCCGATCCCGTCCTCATTATAGCGCGGGCGATTGGCCAGCGCGGGAATGAACGCACCGAACGACGCGCCCGTGGAATCGGTCAGGTTGCGCCCCAGTTCACCTGAGGTGTTGGCCAGACCGCGCCCAGCCTCGCCAGAGTTGAGGAGCAGCCGGGCCGTTTCGCCCGTGCCAGCCGCCAGCACGACGGCGCGGGCCTTTACCTGGTGGCGCATGCCGGTTTTGCGGTCGACATATTCCACGCCGGTCGCGCGGCCGCCGCCAGCGGTCAGGACGCGGGAAACCATGGCGTCGGTGACGATATTCAGCCGCCCCGTCGCCTTTGCCATCGGCAGGAACGAGGTTGTCGTCTGGAACATCGCACCAATCGTGCAGCCGCGCGTACAGGGCGTCGCATTGAAGCATGCACTTCGGGGTGCGACCTCGTCGGGCATGTCGCGCGTCAACACCGCCGTATGCGCTGCCCGCACCGGGATTCCGACACTTTCCGCGGCAGCCTTGATAAGCATTTCGGTCACGCGCGGCTTGGGTGGCGGCATCAGGCAATCGGCAGGGGAATCGGGATGGTTCTCCAGCCCGATCGGGCCGCCATTGACCCCGATCATTTTCTCGACCCGGTCATAGAATGGCGCGACATCGTCATAGCCGATCGGCCAGTCGACCCCCAGCCCGTCGCGGGAATAGGGTTTGAAGTCATACGGGCCCCATCGCGGCACGTGACGGCCCCAATGGTTGGTTCGCCCGCCGAGCATACGCGGACGATACCAACGGAAATCGCTGTTGCCCTTCATCGTATAAGGTTCGCCGTCCACCTGCCAGCCGCCGCCGACGGTCGCGTCGAAATAGCCAAAGGGCTTGTCCGGCGTTGCCGCCCCGCGCAGGGGCGCGTCGCTTTCGGGCGCGAACATGTTCACCTCTGCCTGGGGATCATAGTCGCGCCCCGCCTCCAGCATCAGGCAGCGCAGACCCGATTTGGTCAGGCTATAAGCCGCCATGCCCCCTGCTGCGCCCGATCCGACGATGATGACATCGGCGGGCGCGTCCGCCGCAGTTGCCGATCCCAGGTTCATTGCTTCGCCGCCTGCGCGCTTGCGCCGATTTTCCGAAGCTTGATGTTACGGAACGCCACCGGCTCGCCATGATCCTGAAGCGCGATGACGCCGCTGGGATAAGTGCCGAACAACGGCATCTGCGCGAACTTCGATTCCGCAACCCGTTTGCGCCAGGCGCCGTCCCCGTAGGATACATCGGCGGTAAGCGTGCCGTTCAACCATTGCCGGATACGCCCTCGTTCGACAAGCAGGCGGGCGTGGTTCCAGGTTCCGGCAGGCCGGGACGCACCCGGCGGCGGGACCGTTATGTCATAAAGCGAACCCGCGCGGTGGGAGGCAATCTTGCCGTCGGGGTGGCCCGTATCGTCCAGAATCTGCATTTCCAGACCGGTTTCATAAACCTGCCTGGTCTGGGGCACGTTGCGCGCCAGATACAGCACACCGCTGTTGCCGCCGGGCGCCACCTTCCAGTCGAGCGTGAGTTCGAAGGCCCCGAAACTAGCGGCGGTAACCAGATCGGTCCCGCTCATCTGGCCGTCGTCCTTCGTCAGCTCAAGCGTCCCGTCGCGAACCCGCCACGTCGGAGCCGGGGCGCCACCGGAAAAGGACTGCCAGCCCGAAAGGTCGCGGCCGTTGAACAGCAACATCCAGCCCTCTGACCGCTCCTTGGCGGTCAGCGCATTCGCTTCCACGTCGCGCGCGGCAGCTGCCGGTGCGACGCTTGCCGCCACCAGCAGCGACAACGCTATGGCCTTGGATCCGATCATGCCATCCCTCCGTTTTCGGTCACCCAAGCGGGGACCGTTCGTGCTTTGCGGCGGCCGCATCGCGCGCGCCCACAGCAGCAGATTCGTGGCCATGATCGACCGCCAGCCACACAGAATCAAGTTCGTATTTCAAATTGGCTTATTAACGATTTTGTACATTCGGCTGCCAGCATCGCACGATGCCGGTTGCGCTTTCAACCGATCGGGAGGAGTTGGCGGGCAAATGTGAGACTCCCGCCGCCTTCAGATGCGATTCAAGATCGAAGGACTCGAATGCTCAACCTTCTCAAACGCATCGACCGCTACAGCATGTTGTTGCTGGCCACCGTGCTGGTCGCGACCTTGATTCCGTGTCGCGGCGACGTCGCGATCGCGTTTCACTACATCACGATGCTGGCGATCGCGCTGCTGTTTTTCCTTCACGGCGCGAAGCTATCCCGCGCCGCGATTATTGCAGGCATGACGAACTGGCGGCTCCATCTGCTCGTCCTCATGATCACCTTCCTCGCCTTCCCGCTGCTCGGTCTCGGCTTTCATGAAGCCGCCAAGTGGCTGGTCGCGCCGTCGCTTGCCGCAGGGATCGTGTTCCTGACGCTGCTACCATCGACGGTGCAGTCGTCCATTGCGTTCACCTCTATCGCGCGTGGCAATGTGCCTGCCGCCGTGTGCAGTGCCTCTGCATCCAACCTGCTCGGCATTGCGCTCACGCCGCTGCTGGTCACGCTCTTCACGGGCGGCACAGGACACGGCGTCAGTGGCGCAGAAGTTCGCACCATCGCGCTTCAACTGCTGTTGCCATTTGTCCTCGGCCACCTTTCACGCCCAATTACCGCGAAGATTGTGGAGCGCCGCAAGGCTGTGCTGTCGCTGGTCGACCGGGGATCGATCCTGCTGGTCGTCTACACGGCGTTCAGCGCGGCGGTCGTCGAAGGCCTGTGGTCACTGGTCCCGGCCTGGCAACTTCTGGCGATGCTGGCGCTGTGCGGGGCGATGCTGGCGACCGTGATGTTCGCAACGCGCTTCATCGCGCGAAGGCTGAACTTCTCGAAAGCGGACGAGATCGCCATCGTGTTCTGCGGATCAAAAAAGAGCTTGGCTTCCGGCGTCCCCATGGCCGGCGTGCTGTTTCCAGCCGCTCAGGTCGGCGCCATCATTCTTCCGCTGATGATCTTTCACCAGCTACAGCTTCTTGCATGCGCTGCGATCGCGCAGCGTTACGCCAATCGCGAACCCGATCCCGATGAAATCGCGGACGCGGCGCTCGCCAGCTGATCAAGGCGCAGGCACGGCGAAAAGGCGAAATGCGAGCATTGCTTCGCGCGTGGTCCCGGCGGCCCGCCTATCCCCCGAACCGGACACTGAAAACAGGGCGTCAGCAATCGGCGCCGGCCGCCGTCATGGCGGCCGGCGCTTCCCGCGGCTACAGGTTCAGCGCGTGCAGGGCACCGGCGATGATCCTGCCTTAGCCAGCCTTACGCCCGACACCGTGATGTCCAGTTCACCGTCGGTCGTCAGCGACAGTGGCATGGTAACGCGCGTCATATCGGCGCCCCCGCGTGCCAGACAGGCCAACGGCACAGCGATACGCGTCCACTCGCCGGGCTTTGCCGCGCGCAGGGGTGCCTCGATCGCGACGGTGCCTTCGCACGCATCGCCACAGCCCACGCCCAGCTTTACCGACCGGGTGGGCGCGCGGTCGACGCGCAGGTCGATCTCAATGGCCAGGTCGCCATTGGTTTCGCGCGTCAGGTCGACAGGCTCATCGCCGACAATGGCCGCAACAGCCGCGCCCCGACCGGTCCATGCCAGCCGCACGCTGTCTTCCTGCGCCAGACGGTCGGCGCCGCGCGCCGTAATCAGGTCAGGTCCCGGATTGGCCGACAGGTTGCCCGGCGGGCCGATCAGCAACCGCCGCCCCGCCCCCGCACGCCCCGCCGAGAACAGCAGATTGCGGTCGGCACTGGCCGCCGTCGCCCGCTTTTCCGGCAGGGGCGCCAGTTCGCCCGCATCGGCGCTCGTCAGGCCATAGCCATAGGGGAAGAGCGGCGCATAATCCTTGTCACCAACATTGACCGCCGTCTGATCGCTTTCACGCGGCCAGCTATAGGGCAACTTGCCCCTGAACTCGGCCTTGCCGAACAGGACGTCGGCGACGCCCCCACCCTCAGACCCGGGCAACCATGCGGCGACGAATGCGTCGGATGCGTTCAAATGCGGGTTCACCCACATGGGCCGCCCCGACAGAAAGACCGACACGGTGGGAATTCCCTGTGCCTTCAACCGGCGCAACAGAGCCAGATGGTCGCCCGTATCTTCAAACCCCACGTCGCTGCGGTCGCCCTGGAACTCGGCATAGGGATCTTCGCCGAACACCACGACCGCCACGTCCGGCCGGGTCGTAAAGCGCCCGTCCGCCGCCAGCTCAACCGTGCCGCCCGCGTCGCGCACGGCAGCCCTCATTGCTTCACCGATGGTCTCACCGTTCGGGAAATCGGCGCGCTTGGTGCCGGTTCCCTGCCACGTCAGCGTCCAGCCGCCGGTCTGCTTGGTCATGCTGTCGGCGCCGTCGCCCGCGACCAGGATGCGAGCACCCGGCTTCAGCGGCAGGACATGGTTCGCGTTCTTCAGCAGGACCAGCGATTCGCGAACCGCCTGACGCGCGACCGCGCGGTGATCAGCGCTGCCCAGCATCTCGAAACGGCCCGCATAGGGCCGCGACGACGGCTTGCCGGCCTCGAACAGGCCCGACCGGACCTTGACACGAAGGATGCGCCGAACCGCGTCATCCAGCACCGGCATCGGCAACGAACCGTCGCGCGCCTGTGCCAGCGTGTTCTGCCACAGCCCCCTCCAGCTGTCGGGCGCCATTGCCATGTCCAACCCGGCGATAAAGGTTTCGCGGCAGCGGTCGACCGTGCAGCCGCTGACCTGTCCGTGCGCGTTCCAGTCGCCGACCAGCAAGCCGTCAAAACCCCAGCGATCCTTGATCACGCCGCGCAGCAAAGACTTGTTGCCGTGCATTTTCTCCCCATTCCAGCTGGAGAAGCTGACCATGATCGACTGGACCCCCGCCTCGATCGCGGGGATATAGGGCGCGCCGAACAGCGTGCGAAGACCGGCCTCGTCGATGCGCGCATCGCCCTGATCCTTGCCGCCGGCCGTACCGCCATCGCCCAGGAAATGCTTGGCGGTAGCGATGATGTGCGGGCCGCGCAGCCAGTCGCGGTCTCCGACCTTGCCCTGCAACCCTTCGATCAGCGGGCGGGCATACGCGGTGGCGATTTCCGGGTTTTCACCATATCCCTCATACGTGCGGCCCCAGCGGTCGTCACGCACGACCGCCAGCGTCGGGGCAAAGGTCCAGTCGAGCCCGGTCACACGCATCTCGATCGCTGTCACCTCTCCGATGCGGCGCATCAAATCCGGGTCGCGGGCGGCGCCCAGGCCGATATTGTGCGGGAACAGCGTGGCGCCGACGATATTGTTGTGCCCGTGAACCGCGTCGCTGCCCCACATCACGGGAATGCGCGGCAGGTTGCCGTTTGGCTGCATCGAGGCGGCGTAAAATGCGTCTGCGGACTTCAGCCATTCGGGCGCGGGCGCGTTGTAAGCGCCGGTGGGCGTCGAATTACCGCCGTTCAGCACCGAGCCGAGGTGATAGCGATGCACATCTTCCGGGGTGACACTGGCAATGTCGGCCTGAATGACCTGGCCGACTTTTTGCTCAAGCGACATCTGGCGGAGCAGTTGCTCCACCCGCTGTTCGACCGCGGCATCGGCGGTCTGCGGCTTGCGGATCGCTGGCCAGCTGTCCGGATGCGCAACGCCGGCGCCTTCACGGACGGTCGCGCCCTGCCCCTGCGCGCATACCGCCACAGGCGACAACGCCACACCGGCCAGAAGCAACGCGTGCCCAAGGCCAAACCGCAATTTCACCACATCCGTCCCCTGATTTACCTGATCGTTAGCTGACAACGCTGTCTACCCTTGCCCCGCTACCGCGTCAACGCGGTCACGACAGCGTGTCGCCACTCTTGTCAGCGCTCCGGCTTCGCGCCATCGTCACGACAAAGATATCAGTTGGGAACCGGGACGAACATGTCGACGGACGAAGTGCGGGAAATTCCAGCGCGTGCCACGATCACCGACGTCGCCAGACTGTCCGGCACGTCGATCAAGACGGTGTCGCGGGTGTTCAATGACGAACCATTTGTGCGCCCTGCGACTCGCAAGCGCGTCATGGATGCCGCGAACGAGCTGGATTATCATCCCAACATCGCCGCACGCAGCCTTGTTCGCGGGCGGTCGTCGCTGATCGGGCTGTTCTATGAAAACCCAAGCCCGAATTACGTGGTCGATCTTCAGACCGGATCGCTCGATCGGCTGCAAAGCGAACGGTTCCGTCTGCTGCTGTTCCCCTGTCTCAGCGCGGCGGCGATGTCGGGGCGGCTGTTGCGCGTCGCGCGGGCATCGGGGCTGGAGGGATTGATCCTTGCGCCGCCGCTGGGGGACGATGAGCGCACGGTCGATGAACTGACGCGCGCGCACTTTCCGTTCGTTCGGATTGCGCCAACCAGCGCACCGGACGCATCCCCGACGGTCAGTATCGACGACACGGCCGCGGCGCACGAAATGACGCGTCACCTGATCGACCTGGGTCATCGGCGGATTGCCTATGTCCAGGGCGATCCCGATCACCCCTCCAACGCGTTGCGCCTGACCGGCTATCGCGCGGCATTGGAGGAGCGCGGGATCGGCTTCGACCCGGCGCTGCTCGAACACGGGCTTTACACGTTCGAATCGGGTGTTGCGGCGGGGCGGCGGATCTTTGCGTCTAACATGCGCCCGACGGCGGTTTTCGCCGCCAATGACGATATGGCCGCCGGGGTTCTGCTAGCGGCAAAGGAACGCGGGCTGGACGTGCCGCGACAAGTGTCGATCGCCGGGTTCGACGACAGCCTGATCGCACGCGTGGTCTGGCCGCAGCTGACCACCATCCGCCAGCCAACCTATGACATGGCCAATCGCGCCACCGATGTGCTGTTGGCCAAGATCGAGGGACAGCCCTTCACCGCGGAGACGCGCATGGCGCACCAGTTGCTGGTCCGCGCCTCCACTGCACCCGCGCTACGCTGACGCGCGGGATTGCTGGCATAGGTGCATCGGACATGGCATGGCGTCCGGCATGAACGATCCCCGTCCATCCAAAGGCCCGGTCGCGGGCGGCGCCATCCTTGCCATCTCGATCCTGGGCGGCGTAATCATCGGCGTGGCGATGCGCCAGCCGACATTGGGCCTGCTGGGCGGGCTGGCCGTGGGCACGATCGCCAGCCTGATCATCTGGCAGCGCGACCGACGCCGCTAAAGCCGGCGGCTGACCCACACGACCCGGCCGATGACGCGCACGCGCTCGGCCTCGACAGGCCCGGGCGAAGGGGCTGCGTCATTATCGCTGGTGATAAGCAGCCGCCCGCCGCCAGGCCGGACCCGCTTGACCATCAGCACGTCGTCCAGCCGCAGCACGAACACTGCCCCGCCAGCCGGCACCGATGCACGGGCCGAATCGACCAGTATCTCGTCGCCGGGATGCAGGGTCGGCTGCATTGATTCGCCCGCCACGCGGATCATAGACGCCTTTTCCGGCCGCACATTCAGGCTGGCGAGTAATTCGGGCGGCAGCGTCATCGGTGCTGCGGGCCATTCGATTTCCGCCACGCCGCCGGGTCCTGCTGATGCCGTCAGGTCGAAACGCGGCACCGCCACCACCGGCATGGCCCGTCCGCCCAGCGCCGCTTCATCCACCCCCAGATAGGCCGCGATCAGTTCCCGATCCCGCTCGTCCAGCCGCCGGGGCGACCCGCGGCTTACATGCTGCTGCACATAGGCCGGGTTGCGCCCGATCAGACGCGACAGCCGCGACAAGCTGATGCCCCGTTCGGCGGCAAGGCGCGCCAGAGCCGCCCGCGGATCCTCGACCATCATGGCACGCAGCATAGCCGTAGGATTTTTCCTAGACAAGTTGGATTTTTGAGAACAGAACATGAACGGGTGAGTCGTAGCGGGGAGATGTTGGATGGAGTTGCTGCCCAGAATCGAGGCGTATCTACGGCGGACGGGGATGTCGGTCACGCTGTTCGGGCGAAAGGTGGCGAGCGATCCGCGCCTGGTGCTGGACATGCGGCGGGGTCGGCGGCCCGGCGCGTCCATGCGCGCGCGGATCGAGCAATTTCTGTCGGGAAAGCGTTCCTGATGGCGCGCGGACCCGATGCCGGAACGCTGGTCGAACGCGCCCTGTCGCTGTCCGCGACCCGCGCGGCGATATCGATGGTGGTGACCGACGCGGTCGTGACGCGCTGGGCGAGCGCGACATTTACCGGCGCTCGCCATGCCCTTGAACTAAGCTTGATCGATACCGCGGCGGCGCGAACCTGGCTGGCAACCCTGTCTGAGGCGGAACTGCCGATGCGGGGGCATCTGATGGCCGATTGTGTGGTCGTGCGGACCAGGGAGGAAGGCGGAATGATCGACGCAAGCGTCGAGGCACTGACGGTCGAGGTCGCCTGATCCCTTAGCGGCCGGCGAAGCGCTTCAGCGTGGCAAGCGCTTCGTCGAAGTCGCTGCTGGATTCGCGGTTGCTCGCTGCCCGGTCCGCCGGACCGCGAACGCCGCGCTCCAGCTTCTTGAACATCGCATGCACCGTCGCGCGGGTATCCGGCGCCGTGATCGGTGCATCGTCATATTGCCGGGGCAAGGGCAAGGGGGCGAGCCGCTCGACCGGCAGCGCATCTACCGGCTCGACTTGAACCGGCGGCTTCTCCCGGATCGCGCCGGGGTCAAAGGCAGCCAGCGGCATGTCCAGGTCACCGGGCAATTCCCGTTCGACCGGCGGCGAAGGCGCGGGAGATTCAGCGGCCGGGTTGACAGGCTGCGGCTCCACGACCTGCTCCACGATGGGCGCGGTTACGACTGGCATATTTTCATCGATAAGCATGTCCGCGTCGTCGATCCGCCGGGTGATCAGGCGCGGCACGCGGTCTGGCGGGGCCAGCCGCCGGACAGCGAGCCATGTGCCGCCGCCCGTCACCATCACCGCCAACAGCATCAGCGCCAGTCGCGCGCCCGACACCATCGGCAACGGCGATGCGGGGACCAGCACCGACAGTCGCGAATCCTGCGCCAGCCCTTCCACCCGCCATTCGGGCAGCAATGCAACAGCCGCCGCCGCCGGCAGCGCGACGATCGCGCCCGCGATCAGGCTGTGAGGCAGAATCCAGCGTCGGCGGGCAGGATGGGCGACCATGTCGAGGCCATGTATGCGGCGTTCGCCCGCCCTTTGTAAACGGCTGGCGGCGCGAAATATGCGACGGCCCGTTAGGGGCCGCACGCTTTCCGGTCTGCGGATCGCGGCGCGAAACCGTCATCGCGCCGCGATCCGTCAGGAATCAGGCGTCGGCGCCGACCTTTTCCAGCGCCTCGATCAAGGCCCGGTTGAAGGCGGGGATGTCGCCCGGATTGCGGCTGGTGATCAGGTTGCCGTCGATCACGACTTCCTCATCCACAACCTCGGCCCCTGCGTTTTCCAGATCGGTGCGAACCGAAGGCCAGCTGGTCATGCGGCGGCCATCGACCACATCGGCCTCTACCAGCAGCCACGGCGCGTGGCAGATGGCGGCAACGATCTTGCCCTCGTCCATGAATTCCTCGACGATATCGACCGCCTTGTCCTCCATTCGCATCTTGTCGGGATTGCCGACACCGCCCGGCAGCAGCAGCGCGTCGTAATCATCGATATCGACCTGATCCAGCGTCAGGTCGGGGGTGATCGTCTCGGTCGGGTCGCTGTCGTTCTTCACGCCCTGGATCGGATCGGTCTTGATCGAGGCGAGCGTCACCTTTGCGCCCGCGTCCAGCAGGGCCTGGCGCGGATCGAACAGCTCGGAATGTTCAAAACCGTCGGTGGCAAGGATCAGCACGCGCGAATTGAGGTCAGCCATGGGGAAAAAGCTCCTTTGGGGGTTCGGCACCTCCAACCCGCCCCGGCACAGGCTTGTTCCCGGAACGAAGCGGGGAACCGCGCATTGATCGAGCCAACCCGCAACAATGGCGACCCATGGCCCCGACAATCTTTTACTGCGATGACAGCGAACCGGGGATCACCCGCCGAAAAGTGCGCCACGGCTGGGGTTATTGGGATGTGACGGGCAAACGCATCACCGACCGGGAGGAGATCGACCGGCTGAACCGCATCGGTCTGCCCCCCGCCTATCGCGATGCGTGGTTCAGCCCCGACCCAAATGGCCATATTCAGGCGGTGGGCTGGGACGAAAAGGGCCGCAAGCAATATCGCTATCACACCGATTTCCGCGACGCGCAGGAAGCGGCAAAATACTCGCGCTGCGCCGGGTTCGGCGAACGCCTGCCCCTTCTTCGCAAACAGGTGGAAAAGGATTTGGCGGGCCGCAAGCTCAGCCGTGAACGCGCGGTGGCGGCGGTTGTCCGCCTGCTCGACCTGGGCCGCCTGCGCGTCGGCAATGAAGGTTATGTGAAAGCGAACAAGAGCTTTGGCGCGACCACCCTTCGTCGTCGCCATGCCAAGCTGACGGGCAGCCGGTTGCGGCTGCAGTATCGGGCGAAATCGGGCAAGCAGCGGGTGCTGACCCTGACCGACAATTCGCTGATCCGTTTCGTTCGGAAATGCCAGGATCTGCCGGGGCAGCACCTGTTTCGCTGGCTGGATGACGACGGCGTCTCTCACCCGGTCACCTCCAGCGACGTGAACAGCTATATCCGCGCGGCAATGGGCGACGATTTCACCGCCAAGCATTTCCGCACATGGGGCGCCAGCGCCATCGCTTTTGGCGCTCTGGCCACCGCTGACGCGCCGATCGGGCTGAAAACGATGCTGGAACCGGTGGTAGAGGCGCTGGGCAACACGCCTGCCATTGCGCGCAAAAGCTATGTCCACCCCGCACTGGTCGCGCTGGCAAAGGACAACTCGGCACAACTTGCGCTCCGCGCACGCATCAAGCTACCCCGGTCCACGCGGCACCTGACCCGCGCCGAGCGCGGCCTGATCGCGTTCCTGAACGACCTTGACGACGACAGCGCCCCCGCACGGGCGGCCTGACGATGGAGCCGAGATGAGCAATAACAGCGCGGCGGAAACGGCCGCCCTTCCCGACATTGATCCCGCCGGCGTCCAGCGCCAGTTCAACGCCTTGGTGCGCGACAGCCTGGAATGGGTGGCCGGCCACTGGCTTCAGATCCTGATCGCGGTCGGCGTGGCCGCGCTGATCGTCTTGGCGCTCGACACGCTCAAGCGCTGGGGCAAGAAATATTGCGAGCGGCAGCCCATCGTCACCGGATGGTCGGGCATTCTGGGCCGTGCGATTTCGCGCACCAACCGCTTTTTCATGACCATGGTGGCAGCCAAGCTGGTGGTTGGTGTGGCCGACGCGCCGCAGGGGGTGGTGACCACCACCAATTTCTTTTTCACCGTCGCCGCCGTGTTTCAGGCTGCAACCTGGGTGCGCGAAGTCATCCTGGGGCTGGTCGAGGCGCGGACGCAGGGCGACCATCGCGGTAGCGAGGCACTGGGCACCGCCATGGGCCTGATCCGGCTGCTGGTCACCTTTGCCGTATTCGCGATCGCGCTGATCGTCGTTCTGGACAACCTCGGCGTCAACGTCACTGGCCTTGTCGCCGGTCTGGGCGTCGGCGGTATCGCCATTGGTCTGGCCGCACAGGGCATTTTCGCCGACCTGTTCGCCGCCCTGTCGATCATCTTCGACAAGCCGTTTCGCAAGGGCGACAGCATCAGCTACGATACAACGTCCGGCAATATCGAGGAAATCGGCCTGAAATCGACGCGCATCCGCAGCTTTCAGGGTGAAGAGCGGATCATCTCGAACAAGAACCTGCTCGACAAGGAAATCCAGAACAACACCCGCCGCGATCATCGCCGGGCCAAGTTCGTAATCGGCGTCATTTATCAGACGGCGCCGGAAGTATGCGCGAAAATCCCCGGCCTTCTGAAGGAGATCGTCGAGTCCCACGACAAGATCTTCATCCGTGCGGGCTTTGTCGGCTTTGGCGCCTCCAGCCTGGATTTCGAACTGGAGTTCGATTCGCCCGGCCCGGATTATGTCAGCTTCTATGACGGGCGCACCGCCATCGGCCTCGCCATCCTGCAACGCTTCAACAATGACGGGATCGAGATCGCCTACCCGACCCAAACAACCTTCACCGCCGCCCCCGACGGGCGCATGGTCATGCCCTATGCCGAAGTGCAGCCGGTGAGGACCGTAGAGGCGGAGTGATCATCAGCCCGTCGGACGCCGCGGTTCGCCGTCAGCGTTCGCGGGGCTGGATCAAGGGCATGCCGCACGCAGCGCCGCAATGGTGCTGGCGCTGGCGGCTGCAATTGGTGCGATGCGGCTGTTCGTCCGACCCGGCTCAGGCGCCGGTGACCGTCACCGGACCCAGATCGCCTTGACCGATGGTGGCCGACGCCATGTCCAGCATCGCATCCAGGCTGCGCTTGGCTTTCAGCCGAAGCTCCTCCTCGATCTCGATGCGCGGGGTCAGGTCGCGTAGCGCCAGATACAGCTTCTCCAGCGTGTTCATCGCCATATAGGGGCAGATGTTGCAGTTGCAGTTGCCGTCCGCACCCGGTGCGCCGATGAACAGCTTGTGCGGCACCGCCTTTTGCATCTGATGGATTATGTGCGGCTCGGTCGCGACGATCAGCGTGTCGCCGGGCATCGTCTTGGCATAATCGAGGATGCCGCTGGTCGATCCGACATATTCGGCATGTTCGACGATATGCGCCGGGCATTCAGGATGCGCCGCCACCGGCGCGCCCGGATGCTCCGCCTTCAGCTTGAGCAGCTCGGTTTCGCTGAACGCTTCGTGGACGATGCACACGCCCGGCCACAACAGCATGTCGCGCCCGAACTTGCGCGCGAGATAACCGCCCAGATGCCGGTCGGGGCCAAAGATGATCGGCTGGCTTTCCGGGATCTGCGCCAGGATCTTTTCGGCGGAAGACGACGTGACGATGATGTCCGACAGCGCCTTCACCTGAACCGAGCTGTTGATGTACGTCAGCGCGATATGGTCCGGGTGCTGCGCGCGGAATGCCGCGAACTGTTCGGGCGGGCAGCTGTCCTCCAGGCTGCAACCGGCGTCCATGTCGGGCAGGATCACCGTCTTTTGCGGGCTGAGGATCTTGGCCGTTTCCGCCATGAAACGCACGCCGCAAAAGGCGATGACATCGGCGTCGGTTTCCGCCGCCTTGCGGCTGAGTTCCAGGCTGTCGCCAACGAAATCGGCCAGATCCTGAATCTCCGGCTTCTGGTAATAATGGGCCAGGATCACGGCGTTGCGTTCGCGACGCAGCCGGTCGATCTCTGCCAGCAGGTCGACGCCCTGAAGCGTCCCGCCGATACCGTTGCGCGCGTCCATAATGCCCAAAATCCCCGTCAAATACGTTGCGCGCCCACATGGCCCCACGCGCTCGCGCGATCAAGGGCGAAGCGGCATCAGGCTCAGCGCGGTTCGGCCAGCACCTCTTCCGGGCGGCGCGACTGGTCCCATTGCTCGCGGTAGCGGGCGCCGCGTTCGGCCGGGAACGTCACGACGACCCGCGCATCCCCCTGCCCCGCCGCCACCAGCGGTGCGCGGAATGTCCGGGCAATCGCCGCGCGCGCCAGTTCACGCGCCTGTGCCATGCGTTCAGGCGATGTCGCTTCCCGCTGTGCAGCGCCATCGGCGGCGCGCGATACCTGCGCGCTCAATTGCTCGCCTGCCTCACGCGTGACCAGCACCCCGCTGCGCTCGACCACGCTGGCCTTGCCGTCGTCAATATTGGCGCGGTCAGCCGTCACGTCGGGTGCATCGACGATCAGCGTGCGATCATCCTCGTCCCACTGCATGTCGCGTTCGGAGATGTTCGACAGATCGACATGATAGTCGACCGAATAGGGCATCTTGGCCACGCGTCCCGATTTGAGCAGGCCACCCCAGCGCACATCGGTCGCCGCCGCCTGAACCGTGCCCGACAGGCGCGCGACGCGCAGGTCGCCCATGCCCGCCATCTTTGCGGTGACGATCTGGGTCACGGCCGGCCCTTCGGGTGCCTCAACGGGCTTCGTGACGGCGTGACGGTCGCGATACTCGCTCCACGCGAGCAGCAGGCCGCCGACCACGCCGACCAACAGCGCCAGCGCGACGATCATGCGCCATGCCTCTCCCCTCATGCGGCGTGCCACAATGCCCCCTCTCCTTCGGTGACGGCGCCGCGGCGGCGCAGGTCGAACAGATGCGCCAGGACCGATCGTTCGGCCGCCGGCTTCAGCCGGGCGTCGATCCCGACATACATGGCATCGACCATTGCGGCGATGTCGGCAGGCGCGCGTGCCAGCAGGCGCAGGATCTGACCCTCGCGCTGCTTGCGGTGGCCCAGCATCCCGCGCACCAGCCGCTGCGGATTGTCGATCGCCTGCCCATGGGCGGGGTAATAGATACGCTCGTCCCGGCCCATCAGCTTTTCAAGGCTGGCCATGTAATCCCCCATGTCGCCATCGGGGGGTGAGACGATGGTGGTGGACCATCCCATGACATGATCACCGCTGAACAGTGCCTGCGCCTGTGGCAGGGCAAAGGCCAGATGGTTCGACGTGTGACCGGGCGTTGCAATCGCCTGAAGCGTCCAGCCGTCGCCATCCACCACATCGCCGTCGCCCAGCACGCGGTCCGGCCGATATTCCACATCGAACGCCCGGTCGGCACGCGGACCGGCATCGGCCATGGTGAGCGGCGCGCAGCCGATGACCGGCGCGCCGGTTTCCTCGCGCAGCCGGGCGGCCAGCGGGCTGTGGTCGTGGTGCGTATGCGTGACCATGATGGCGACGACGGGCCGCCCGCCGATCGCGGACAAAAGCGCCGCCAGATGGTCGGCATCATCCGGTCCGGGGTCGATAAGCGCCAGAGCGTCGCGCCCGACGAGATGCGTCTGCGTACCGGTATGGGTAAAGGGTGAGGCATTGCCGGCCAGCACCCGCACCACCAGCGGGTCGAGCGGCACGGCCGCGCCGACAGGGTCTTCGATCATGCCACCCATGTGGCCGCCCGCCGCGCCCCCGGCAAGGGGGCGCGGCGGGGCCAACGGGATCAGGCGTCGGGCTTGGCCATCTTGGTATGTTGCTTGGCCAGCATCGTGTCGGGGGTCAGGTGCGACAGGGCGGCCTGAATCTTGTTCTTTGCGCCAGAAACGATGTGGGCCGATCCGTCCATCATCGCCTTCCACCCGTTCTCGGCGGTTTTTACGGGATCTTCCTTGCTGTCATCCTGCCCGACGGGGGTGTCGAGCATGTTCGCACGGGCAAAGAACTGCGTGTCGGTCGGTCCCGGCATCAGCACGGTCACGACCACGCCGGTGTCGTTAAGCTCCTCACGCAGGGCATAGGCAAAGCTGTCGAGATACGCCTTCGTGCCGTTATACACCGCCTGATAGGCGCCGGGGATCAGCCCCGCGATCGAACCGACGATCAGGATCCGGCCCGCGCCCTGCCCCACCATCGTCTTCGCGACCTTCTGCAACAGATAGGTGGTGCCCGTGACGTTGGTGTCGATCACGCGACGCCATTCGTCGGGCGACTGATCGACAAAGGCGTGGCCAAGGCCGCGTCCGGCGTTGGCGATCAGGATGTCGATCGGGCGACCGGCGACTGCCGCCAGCAACCGGTCATTACCCTCGAACGTCGCAAGATCGGCCTCTACCGCCTCAACCGCAACGCCCTCGCTGCGCAATTCGCCGGCTGCCACGTCGATCTGCGGCTCGTCGGCGACCAGCACCAGATCATAGCCTTCACGCGCGGCAATGCGCGCCAGTTCGCGGCCGATACCCGTCGATGCGCCGGTGATTACTGCCAGTCCGTTCGCCATGTGCCATCTCCTTGAAACTGCCCGCCCGCGCTTTCACTGGCCTAAGCGTCTAAATGGAGCGGTCGTTCCCGACGGCTGCGTTCGGAACGGCGCGCCATTCCCCTCGTTTCACCCCGGCACCCGATCCGAAAGGCCAATCCGCTTGATCCACGAAGCAGCTTCCCGCCCCCGCCGGATCGCGGTGGTCGCGCACCTTCGCCACCCCATCGCACCGCCGTTCATGGGTGGGATGGAGGCGCATTGCGATCTGCTGGTCCGCTCGTTGCAGGATGCGGGGCATCAGGTGACCCTGTTCGCCAGCGGCGACAGCGCGCCCGACCTGCCCGTCGTGTCGGTGGCGCCACTGGCTTATGAAGGCGAACTGCCATGGGCGCTGTGGCGCGGGACCGACCGGCTGAACGCCTGGCTGGCCGATGCCTATGCCCGGTGCTGGTCCGCGATATTGTCGGGCGGGTTCGACATCGTCCACAATAACAGCCTGTTCGCACCCATTCACGACTGGGCGTTGCGCGACGGCGTGCCGATGGTCACGTCGCTGCACGTCCCGCCCTTTGGCCCGCTTCGCGACGCGGTCGCGCGCAACCGGGCGCCCTGGCTGAAACTGACGGTGCCGTCGGCCAGCCAGCTGCCATTATGGGGCAAAAACGACGCGATCCGTGTCGCGCATAACGGCATCGACCTGTCGCGCTGGCGCCCTGCCGATCGGGGCAATGGTCGCGCACTTTGGTTCGGGCGGATTACCCCGAACAAGGGGACGCTGACGGCGCTGCGGGCCGCCGACGCGGCGGGCATCGCGCTGGACCTGATCGGGCCGGTCGAGTGTTCGGACTATTTCGCCGAACTTGCCCCCTATCTCAGAGCGCCACACACCTATCTGGGTCATTTGTCGGGCAGCGCACTGGCGCATCGGGTCGCGGCGGCGTTGGTCGTGCTCAGTACGCCGATGTGGGATGAACCCTTTGGGCTGGTGGCGGCAGAGGCGCTGGCGTCCGGCGTTCCCGTCGCAGCGCTGGATCGGGGCGCCATGGCGGAGGTGATCGGCGATTGCGGCGCCCTGGCCGCCGATGAAGCTGCACTGCCCGCCGCCATCCACCGCGCGCTGAGCGTATCGCGCGCGCAGTGTCGCCGCCGGGCAGAACAATGCTTCAGCGCGGACGCGATGATCGCCCGCTATGCCGCCGCATATGACGACGCGTCGGCTACGCGCCCGGCCTCAAGCATCTCGAGCACCCGCGCGCTGCTGGCATAGGGGCGGTGCGATTGCTGCGCCGTCAGTGCCAAATCGTCGGCACCGGGCGCGCGAAGCACCGCGTAATCATCGCCCCGCCGTTCGATCAGCCCCATCAGCACAAATGCGCGAAGCCAGTGCTGCATGGTCCACTCGCCCCATTTGTCGCGAAAGCGCCGGGCGTTGGCCAGCACGCTTTCGACATGGTGGACCGGCGGCATATGGTGCGGGTGATATTGGTGATAGGCACGCGCGCCGCGCGCCCACAGGATCGGCACCCCGGCCTCCGCCAGCGTGCGCCCGAAATCCGTATCCTCCCCGCCATAACCGCGATACCGCTCGTCAAAGCCGCCAAGCGCCAGAAAACGGTCACGCCGCATCGCGAAGTTCAGCGACCAGAAACAACGATAGTCGCGGCAGATGCCGGTCGGCGTGATGGGCGGACCCGCGCGCTCGCTGTGCTTTTCGGCCACGGTTGCGAAGTGGGGGAAGTCGATCCCCTTATCGGTCGCCCCGGCAGGCAGGTACATCACCTCCCCCATCAGTACCGCGTCGTGCCCCGCCAACCGATCGGCATAATCCGCGACGAAATCGGGGTCGGGAATGCAATCAATGTCGAGGAATACCAGATGCTCCCCCATCGCCGCCCGCGCCGCCGCGTTGCGCGCCGCCGCCAGCGGCAGGTGCGGCGCGTCGAGCATCACTTGGCGTACGGGAAAGGCCGTGTCCGGCAGGGCATAGGGTTCGGACTGCATCACGCCGATCACCAGTTCCGCCGGGCGAACGGTCTGTCGATCTAGGCCACACACCAGATTGGCCAGATGCCCGGCGCGGCCAAAGCCCAGCGTGCAGACCGACAGGCTCATGCGACCGGCTCCGCGATCAGGGGTATGGCGGACCGTGCCGGGACATCGGCCCAGCTGGCCAGCCGCTCAAGCCATGCCGCTGCATCCGCCGCCGCGTCGGCATCGACCAGCCGCCGCTGCGCCGCCGGATCGATTTCCGAGGCACGCGCCCATGCCTTGGCCCAACCGTCCCCGTGCGAAGGCCAGTGATCCAGCGCCACCGCCGCGCCCGCCGCATCCAGCATCCGCGCCTTCCATAACTGCTCGTCAAAATATCGCCATTCGGGCACCACTATCCATGGCCGCCCCAGTGCCGCGATCATATGAACGGTCGTATTGCCGGCTGAAGAAACCACCCGGTCAGCGGCCGCGATCCATCGTTCGGGATCAGAAACCCAGCCCATGTGCCGCAAATTGCCCGGCGGCGTGGCGTGCCATTCGCTCGCCACTTCCCCGATCGTCAGCCATAGCGTGTCCGGCTCTGCCCGTGCGCCCAGCGTCAGCGGCGTGGCGGGCGTGCCCGTACCGCCGCCGCCAGCCACCGCCAGTATGATTTCACGGTCCATGGGCAGATTCAGCGCCGCACGCGCCTCCGCCCGCGTGGTGGATGGGATCGCTACGCCAAGGCCGGGGGCGTGATGGGTCTTGGCCAGCATCCAATCCGGCCGCCCCGGCTGTTCCAGATCTGCGTGATAAGGTGCCAGAACGCCCACCGCGCCCTCATACGCAGCCATATGCCCCGCATCACCCCGCGCGCCATGCTGAAGGACGGTGACGCACGGCACCGATGCGATCCGCGCCAGTTGCGCCAGTTCCGACGACACGTCGGTGATGAACAATGCCGGGCGGGCCGTCGCGAACCATCCGGTAATTACGGCCACAGCCTCGGCAATGGTGGACCAGCCCAGCGGCGCGCAATGCAGCGTCGATGGCGTCGGCGCGCTCGCCCATGCTTCGGGGGCATCGACCGGCGGCTCGAACAGCGAGGGGATCCGCTGCACCGTTGCACTGGACGGCAACGGCGGGAAAATGTCGTCGCGTGCGCAGAACAGCGTGACCGGCCGCTCAGGGGGCAGCGCGTGGATCAGCGCGGCGGCCCGCTCGGCATGGCCACGACCCTGATGGTGGACGAAATAGCCGATGGGTGCGGTCAACAGCTCACCTGTGCGCCAGAGGAGGAAAGGCGCATCGCATCGACGATGCCGCCGGCATGCGGGCGACGCGCAACGAAAATGCCCTTGCGCTGGGCCAGGTCGCGCAATTCGCGGCTGTGGTTGGCGACAAGGATCGCGTTGGGGCATTGCTCCAGCATGTCCAGATCGTTGCCGCTGTCACCGGCGGCGTGAACCCGCTCCAGCGGCAGGGCCATGCGATCGACGATCCAGCGCATTGCCGCGCCCTTGCCCGCACCGTGTGGCACCACGTCCAGCAGATTGCCGTGGCTGTGAATCACCCGAACCCGCAGGCCCGCCGCCGTCATGGCAAGGCGCAGCCGCGCCGCCGCATCGGCATCCGCAAACCAGCTGAGCTTATGGCGGCGCTGTTCAACCGGCGGTTGCATGACCAGCCCGGCGACGCGTGCCGCTACCTCGCGAATGCCATCCGCATCCCATCCCGCGTCGATCGCGGCGGCAAAGTCGCGGTCGGCGATCAGCCGCCCGCCCGCCCGCCAATAGACTTCGCTGCCGACCGACGTGACCATCACAGCGGGATCGGGGTAACGCCATTCGGACAGCAGCCGCTGCGCTTCCTGAAGCGAGCGTCCCGTGGCGATGCCGAAGCCGATCTGAGGCCGCTGACCCAGCCATTGGCAAAGCTCCGCCGCGCCATCGCGACAGCCGGTCAGGGTGTTGTCGATGTCGCAAAGCAACAATCGCTCGAACCGCGCCGCAGCGACCGGCACGTCGCGAAGTCCGCGCGCGATGGCGACAAAGCGGTCGGCATAAGCATGCCAGTCCAGTCGCCCGGCATTGCACTGCCCGGCCGCCGATGCCGCCGCCCAGCGCGCAGGATCGTCCAGCAGGGCGCGGATCGCCGCGGCGAACGAGCCCGGCTGGCGCGGATCGGCAACGACGCCATGACCCAGCGCCGCAACAATATCCGCCGGTCCGCCGTGAGCCGTCGCGACCACGGGCACGCCGTGAAACGCCGCTTCGGTCAGGGTCAGGCCGTAGGGTTCGGTAAAGGCCGGGTTGACGAAGACGCCGCTCGTCTCCCGCGCCATGGCATAAAGAGAGGCGATATCTGCGCGTTCATGCCGTTTGGGCAGCGCCATGCGGCCGTAAAGATCGTGACGATCCAGCCGGTCGATCAGATCCGCGATCACGCCGCGCTGCTCCGCCTCTCCACTGTCAGGCGCGTCGCGCAGTCCGGCGACGATGACCAGATTGGCTCGCTCACGCAGCAGCGGATCGGCGGCGTAAAGGTCGACCAGCCCCGCCAGGTTTTTCTTCGTAACGGGCCGCGCAATCGCCAACAGCATCGGCTTGTCGGCATCGCGCAGGAACGGCGCGACCAGGCGGCGCGCGCGGGCGCTGCTGGCGGCCCGGTCCTCATCCAGGCTGGCGCCCGGCGGCACACAATGAATGCGCGCTGCGTCGGCGCCGGGGTAGCACATCAACTGCCGCTCGGCCTCGTCGCGGGAGGATGCGATGATCGCATCGGCGGCGCGCACCGCCTGCGTCTCCAGCGCGATGCGCCGCTCGATCCCCGGACAGGGGCGGTCGGTGCAGCTCAGCTTGTCGATGCCCATCGAATGGCCGGTAAAAACAAACGGGATGCCCAGCCGCTCGCGCACCGCAATCGCGACTTCGGCAGCGTCCGCGAAATGGGCGTGGATCACATCGGGGCGGACCGGACATTGCGCCAGATAGTCGATCAGCGCGGCGGTAAAGGCCGGGCGGTCAGCGGCATTCGCTTCCTTGCTCAGATAGGCGCGATTGCCCGAATCAATCCGCCGGATCGCCAGCTTTTCACCGATCAGTTCGTGCTGCCGGGCGTAGACATCCCCCAACATCGGATCGTCGATCAGTCGGGTGACGATCTCGACATGCTGCACGTCCGACCGCGCGGCCAGCGCAAAGGCGGCACCGAGAATATAGGTGATGTGGCCGCCGGTATCCTCGGTCAGGCCGAACTGAACGGGCGGCGCTTTCAGGCAACCGCCCAGCGCCAGGGTCAGGATACGCACCGGCCGGTCTCCGCTTCAGGAATGAAACTCCCTTGCGGGGGAGCGCAATCCCAAACCGATCGTTACGCGCTTGGTTGCATGAACCGAACGCCTCTCGACAAAAAAGGCTATTGATTTGCATCAACTTTTTCGCCCGTCGGCATCGTCTGGCAGGTCTGCTCGCTATGTGTTCGTCGGTGGTCTGCATCGAAGCGGGACGACGCTGGTCGCCGACCGTTTGGGCGCCGCGCCCGAAATCGGTGCGATCCGCGACGCTCCCGTGCCGGAGCAGGAGGGCGTCTATCTTCAGGGTGCGATCCCGCATGGCGCGCAGAATGGCATTCCGGGACGGTTCGCCTTTGACCCGGCACAGCATCTGACCGAGGATAGCGCGTTCAACACGCATGAAGTTGCACGGCGCATCGCGGCCGAATGGGACGGCTGGTTCCCTGCCGACACCGCGCTTCGGATCGAAAAGTCGCCGGTCAACCTGCTGCGGTCACGCCTGTATCAGTGCCTGTTCCCGACGGCGATGTTTGTGTTCGTGGTCCGCCATCCGCTGGCTGTCGCACGCGCAACGACAAAGTGGACCGACCAAAGCGAAGCCGAACTGCTCGCCCACTGGAGCCATGCCCATTCGCTCCTGCTCGACGACCTGCCGCACCTGCATAACTATGCCATCGTTCGTTATGAGGATCTGACCGCCGATCCCGCTGGACAGCTGGCGCGTCTGTCCGCCCTGACTGGCGTTGCGATCCCGCCGCCCGCCACCGAAATCGGCAATCGGAATGACCGCTATACCGGAGCGGCGGCCGATCCCGCGGGCCCCATTGCCAGCCGGTTCGGCTATGGCCGCGATCTGCGCGATGTCGGTCCGGTCGCGATCACAATGGGCCGTCATTATTTCCGCAGCGTCACCGACCGGCTGGTCAGTCGATAAAGAGGCGGGGCTTGCCCGGCAGGCCGTTATCGCTACCGTCACGGGCATGACTGTATCGCCGTCCTCGATCCGGCCCGCCGATGAGCGCAGCGCCGTCGATGCCTCCGCATTCGCCGCCGAAGTCGCGCCGCGCGCTCACCCCATCGTGTTGCGCGGACAGGTTGCGCATTGGCCCGCCGTCACCGCCGCCAAACAGGGGCCAGAGGCGCTTGCCGCCTATCTTGGGGAGATCGAGGATGGCGGCAGCGCCCGCCCGCTGGAGGTGCTGGTATCGCCGCCCGAATTCGGCGGCCGCTTCTTCTATCTCGGTGACCGGCTGGAGGGCTTCAATTTCCGTCGGGAACGCGCCCCGCTGAAGCTGCTGCTTTCAGAATTGCTCCGTCTGGCAACGCTGCCATCTGATCAGGCCCACTCGCTTTACGCCAATGCGGCCACCGCGCCAGAGCATCTGCCGGGATGGGGCGTCGACAATCCGCTCGACCTCGACATGGGCGGGGCGGTGCCGCGTTTGTGGATCGGCAATGCCAGCCAGACCGCGACCCATTATGACGGCTCCACCAATCTGGCATGCGTCGTCAGCGGGCGACGCCGCTTCATCCTGTTCCCGCCCGAACAGGTCGGCAATCTGTATCTGGGGCCGCTCGACCGGACGCTGGCGGGGCCGCCATCGTCAATGGTCGATCCGCTGAACCCCGACCTCGACCGTTATCCTCGCTATGCCGAGGCTGTGAAGCACGCCGTGGTCGCCGATCTGGCGCCGGGCGATGCGGTGTTCGTGCCTGCGACATGGTGGCACCATGTGCAGTCGTTCGGACCGCTGAACATGCTGTGCAATTACTGGTGGGATTACGACCCCACCAATTCGGCCTTTCACGCGATGGTCCATGCACTCATGGCAGTGCGCGACCGGCCCGATTTCGAAAAGGAGGGCTGGCGGGCCTGGTTCGACCATTATGTGTTCGGCCCCGGCGCCCATTCGGCGGGCGATCACCTGCCCGCCGAAGCGCGCGGCGTGCTCGGCCCGGCGTCCCCCGACCGGACCGAGCGTATTCGCCGCTATCTTCTGACGGCACTCGGCGCGCGTTAACCCGCGTCGAGATACGCCGCCACCCAGACCAGCGGCGCGTTCCAGTTGATGGCGACTTCATTCAGGGCATAGGCGTCAATGGCGTCGGCCCAGCAGCGTTGGGGCGCGCACTTGCCCTTCAGCTTCATGGCGACGGGATCGGTCATGGCGCTGTTGTTGGGACCGCCCGACACTACGCCCGGCGGCGGCGGCGGCAATGACGCGTCGAGCGACTTGGCCCAGAAACGGTGATGCGGATTTTGCAGCGGCCGCCACCCGAAGCCCGAAACATAGGATTGACCCAGCGGGTTTCGGCCCAGCACATAATCCGCCACTGCCAGCGCTGCGCGGCGATATTTCGCGTCGCCCGTGAAACGCTCTGCCAGGCCCAGCAACATCGCGCGGTTCAGCAGGCCCGAATTGGACCCCCATTCATATCGCTGTCCGGCATAAGGGATGCCATAACCGGACTGGGCGCTTTCGGCCACGAACCCGTCCGCCGCCGCTACGATGCGCGCGCGCGCATCGCGGCGCACTGCGTCCGGCACGCCGTCCGCGACCGCCAGTGTGATTGTGCCCAGCGCGCCGGTATCGGCCCAGCCCGGCACATCGACTGCCTCCGCGCCAAGCTGATCGGCAAAGCGCGCCTCGCCGGTCAGCGCGAACAGCTCCGCCGCAGCCCATGCCCGTTCATCATCCAACCGCGTGTCGCCATAACCGCCACTGCCGGTAAAACCCTGCGCCGCCAGGATACGGGGATGCCGCTGCGCCGCGCCCCATGCCGCCAGCGCCGCCTGTCGACAGCGATCGGCAAAGGCCGGATCGGCGCTGCGCCACAACCGCGCCGCCTGTGCCGCGACCGCCGCCAGATTGAGCGTCGCAGCGGTGGAGGGCGGATAGATCATGCGATCTTCGGGATCGTCGGCGGGCCGCATGGGCAGCGCAGTCCAGCGCCGGTCCCCCAGCTTGTGGAACGCCATACCGCCCGCGTCCATCCGTTCAAGCGTCAGCCGACCGTCGGCAGCCGGTTCGCCAACAGGCAGCGCCAGCATGGTGCCGGCGGGCACCTGCATCCGCAGCATCCATTCGACTTCCCACCGCGCTTCGTCGAGCAGGTCGTCATGCCCATTGCCTGCTTCGGGCAGGCGCGCCTGACCATCGGCGAACAGCGACCGCGCAAAACCCGCCTCATACAGGTTCTGAAGCGTCCAGGCGCTGATCCCGGCATTGACCACATATTTGCCGTGGTCGCCCGCATCGTACCAGCCGCCGGTCACGTCGCGCGGCCCGGCGCATCCGGGCCAGACGTTCCCTGCCTCGTCCGCGCCGGAGAAGCAGGTCGCCACCTCTGGCGCGTGTCCGGCGGGACGCGCCCAGCGTTCGCCCGCCCACCGCGCCAGGATGGGCGTGCCCGCGCGCTGCTGATAAAAGAAATTCAGCGCCGCCTGCGCCAGCGGGCGGTAGATTTCGGGCGCCACCCGGAACCACTCGCTGGCCGCCCCGGCCACCTTCAGCCGGTACCGGCCCTCCGGCGCCGCGTCGAAGGCGATGCGGTGGACATGGTCGCCGGACGCGGCATCGTCGCCCGCAACTTCGGTCCGACCCTTCAACACGATACGGCCGTCCTCCCGTTCCAGTGTCCATGGCAACGGGGTCTGCGACGGGGCGGCAACGATCGCGCGCTTGGGGTCGGCGGGGCGAAATCCCAGCTGGTTCAGGTGAATGGCGGCGTCGATCATCAGGGGCATGGCACAGCTCCAGTCGGGTTCAGGTCCAGCCGCGCGAGTGCGTCGGCATGGGTTGGCATATGGTCGAGGGAAGCGGTCACCACGCCCTCGATCCGCGACAGCCGTTCGGTGACGCGCGACAGCGGCCAGGCTTCGCAGACGGGATCATGGCCCTGCGGCCGGACGCCCTGCCCGGTCAGCACGGCGAGCCAGCTCCATTCGTTGAACAGCTCATCCGCTTCGCGGAACAGGCGCCCGCCGCTTTCGAACAGCGCGAGCTTTTCGGCCAGACCGGCGGGCGGCGGCGCCGCGCGACGTTCGCGCCAGAACGGCTCATGGCGGTCGTTCAGGTGATAATGGGCCACCAGAAAGTCGCGTATCCGCTCGAACTCGCCAGTCATCACCCGGTCGTATCGCGCGCGCGCCGCCTCGGCCAAGACCGGCCCGGCGCCCTCGCCTGGCAGATGCTGCATCAGATGCTGGATACCCGCCTGAACCAGATGGATGCTGGTCGATTCCAGCGGTTCCATAAAGCCTGACGCCAGCCCCAGCGCCACGCAATTGCCCGTCCAGAACGACCGCCGATGCCCCGTGGCAAAGCGCAGCACCCGTGGCTCTGCAATCGCATCGCCGCCCAGCGAGGCGAGCAGTTCCTGCGTCGCCCGGTCCTCATCCAGAAATGCCGAACAGAAAACCCGGCCATTGCCCGTGCGGTGGCGCAGCGGGATGCGCCATTGCCACCCCGCCCCATGCGCGATCGAACGGGTCAGCGGCAGCGGCGCTTCATCCGCTACCGATGCGACGGCAACCGCGCGGTCGCACGGCAGCCATTCGGACCAGTCGACCCACGCCACGCCCAGCGCCTTGCCCAGCAACAGCGAGGCAAAGCCCGAACAGTCGAGCAACAGGTCGCCCGCCACCCGGCGTCCGTCCTCCAGCAGCAGTGCGGCAATCCCGGCCGGGCCATGCTCGACGGTGGCAACCGTTCCCTCGATCCGGGTTGCGCCCATCGCCTCCGCATACCCACGCAGGAACGTGGCGTAGCGCCCGGCGTCAAAATGATAAGCGTGGGTAATCCGCGACAGGGGTGAATCGCCATTGGCGATGGGATGGGTAAAACGCCCCGCCTCTGCCGCGCGCGCCTCCAGCCAATATCGCTCCAGCGGCTTGGCACCGCCCGCCCCACGCGCACGCAGCCATTGCGCGTAAAAGGGCAGGCCCCCAATGTCGGTGCCCGGTCGGCCAAATGGGTGAACATAGCTGCTGCCCGCCCCCGACCAGCCTTCGAACCGGATGCCCAGTTTCCAGCTGCCGCCGGTCGCGCGCAGGAAATCCGCCTCTTCGATGCCCAGCATCGCGTGAAAGGTTCGGATGGGCGGGATCGTCGCCTCGCCCACGCCGACCGTCGGGATGGCGCTGGATTCGACCAGCGTGACCTGCCAGCCCGCCGGGCCGAGCAGGCGTGTCATGGCGGCGGCCGCCATCCATCCGGCGGTGCCGCCGCCCAGCACGACGATGCGGCGGTTCATGCGGCGCGTGGCCGGGCGGGGGCGACGCGCGCCAGATAATCGGCATGGCGCGGCATCCGGCTGGCGGCATCCGCGAACAGGGCGCGCAAACGCGTAAAGCGCGCGTCGATCATCGCCGGATCGGCCAGATCAGCCATACGGTCCCAACCGGCCGGCATCAGCCCCTGCCCCAGCAGCACCGCGATCCAGCTGTCTTCCGCGAACAGATCGTCCTCATGCCGGAACACGCGCCCGCGCTGGCGCCACAGATCGACCTTCTGGGCCAGCGTATCGGGGATGGTGCGCTTCCCCGCATCGCGCCAGAAGGGGGAATCGTCGCGCCGCGTCAGGTGATAGTGCAGCGCCAGGAAATCGCGCACCTGATTGAACTGGCCATCGGCCAGCCGGTTGAAGGTCGCCGCCTCCACCCCCGAAAAGCTGCGATCGGGAAACAGCGCGATCAGCCGCGATATGCCCGATTGAACCATGTGGATCGCGGTCGATTCCAGCGGCTCGGCAAAGCCGCCCGCCAGCCCCAGCGCCACGACATTCCCGATCCACTGCCGCCGCCTGCGCCCGGCGGTAAAGCGCAACAGGCGCGGATCGGCGAGGGCCGGTCCATCCAAATTGGCCAGCAACGTGGCCGTCGCCGCATCATCCGACAGATAAGCGCTGGAATAGACATAGCCATTGCCCGTCCGGTGCTGAAGCGGGATGCGCCATTGCCAACCCGCTTCGCGCGCGGTGGCACGGGTATAGGGGGTCAGTCCGTCGCCGCCCGTCGCACAGGGCACCGCAACCGCCCGGTCACAGGCCAGCCACGGGGTCCAGTCCTCATACCCTGCCTTCATCGCGCCTTCGATCAGCAGTCCGCGAAAGCCGGAGCAGTCGACGAACAGATCGGCCGTCAGCACTCGCCCATCGGCCAGCCGGACGCCGGCGACATGGCCGCTTTCGCCATGCTGCCGCACCTCGACCACTTCACCCTCGACCCGCGCGACCCCGGCGCGCTCAGCCCGCGCGCGCAGGAACGCCGCATACAGGCCCGCATCGAAATGATAGGCGTGGTTCATCTGTGACAGGACCGACGCCGGATCGGTCGCGGGCGGCATGAAGCGCCCCTCCCGCGCAGCAACGGCGCACAGCGCGTAATCGGACAGATCCTCTCGCACGCCTGCGGCCCGGCGACGCAGCCAGTGCTGATGAAAGCGCACGCCTTCCTGATCGAATCCGTAAACGCCAAAGGGGTGCAGATACCGTTCCCCTTGCGCGCCCCATCCGACGAACTCGATCCCCAGCTTGAAGCTGCCGGCAGTGGCGGCAACGAACTCCGCCTCGTCAATGCCAAGCGCGGCGTTGAAGGCGCGGATCGGCGGGATCGTCGCCTCCCCCACGCCGATTGTGCCGATGGCGTCGGATTCGATCAGCGTTACCGACAGGCCCGTCGGAATCATGCGCGACAGCGCCGCCGCCGCCATCCACCCGGCCGTCCCTCCGCCGACGATCAGCACCGACCGGATCGGCTCACCCCCGCTCACGCCGCTACCCGCGCGGGCGGCATGGCGCGCACAGCGGCAATCGCCTGCGCGCGAACGGCGGCGAGATGCGCCTCGATCCGCTCGACCGGCAGGCCGTCCGCCAGCGCGTCGTAACGACGCGGCACGATGCCCATGGCGTCGAACAGCATCGCCCAGTCATCCTCATCGGCCAGATCGCCGTCCAGCAGCGGCACCCGCCCGCACGATTCGTAAAGCGCCAGCTTTGCCGCCAGCGCGGGCGACGGCAGCCCGGCGCTGCGGCCCGTCGCGACAAAGGGCGCCATGAGCAGATCGCGCGCGCACGCCTGTTCATCGCGCGTCGCGCGGTTGAAGGCGGCCGCCTCTACTTCAGCCCGTGACGTGGCGGGGAACAGGTCGATGACGCGGATCAGCGCGCGAAGCAGCAATTCCAGCGCGACGGGCTGAACCGGCGGCAGGACACACGCCGCAGCGCCCAGCGCGATCCGATTGCCACGCCATGCCGATCCGGCGCGCCCGCTGTAAAAACGCTCGCCATGGCCGTCCGTGCCGAACGTCAGCGTGGCGACACCGCCCGGAACAGGCCAGTGCGTCTGCCACCCGCTATCCTGCGCCGCCAGATGCGCGAACGGGGCGGCGGGCATCGCCGCGATGCCCGTACCGCAGCGGTCAGCGGCAAAGTCGCGCGACCAATCCTCCCAAGCCGCGTCCCGGTGTTCGCCAGTGCAATCCAGCACCAGCAGCGGTTGGTCGACCGCGCCGCCATCGGCCAGCGACAGGGAAGCGATCACGCCGTCCGGCTCCACCTCCATCCCCGTACACGCAGGTAACTGGAGAACACCCGCCCGCAGCGCCGCCTCACGCATCTGCCGGGCATAACTCTCGGTCTCGACGCACTGCGCAAATGGCACCGCCCCGGCGGGATCGCGCCCCACCTGCGCCGCCAGCGCGGCGGGTGAATGATCGGCCAGCCGCACCGTCCTGCCCATGGCACGCAACCGCCCGGCCAGTTGCCGGAACGACACCCCCTCCAGCGGAGCGCCACGCTCGCCAAAGGACAGGAACGCATCCTGCCCATCCGCCCGCCATCCGCTGAACGCCGTACCCAGCACCACCGCGCCACCGGGATCGAACCCCAGCTCGGCATGCAGCCCGGTAGAGGATGGCGGCACCAAGATAACTGGCGCGAAATCGCCCAGCCCGTCACCGCCACGGTCGCCAGGCACGACGACCACGCGGTACGCGTCGCGCGGCAGGCGTGCACTCAGCATCGCGGCGGCGATCCAGCCGCACAGCGTATCGCCCAGCACTGCAACGGTCGCGCTCATGCCGCTGCCCTCGTCACCAGCGCCGACAGATGATCGTCATGCAGCTGCATGGCAGCGGCCGCGCGCGCACAGGCGGCGGCGACCGCATCCACACTCGCCTGTGTCTGTTTCAGGTCGGCCGCTTCCACCAGCGGATGCACCGCCGACGGGACCACACGCTGTCCGAACAGCACCGCCAGCCAGCTCGCCGGCAGGAACATCCCCTCGCGATAGCTGGGCACCACCCCGCGTGCGCGGAATGCCGCCAGCCAGTCCACCAGCGTGTCGGGCAGTTTCATCGTGCGAACATATCGCCAGAAGGGCGTGTCATCCCGCTCCGTCGCGCAATAATGTAGCACGAGGAAGTCGCGCACCCGCTCATATTCCAGCGACATGGCACGGTCGAATTCGGCCCGGACGACCGGATCGGCGCGGCCATTGGCGGGGAACAGCTCGATCAGCTTGGTGATGCCAAGCTGGATCAGGTGGATGGAGGTCGATTCCAGCGGCTCCAGAAAGCCCGACGACAGGCCGATAGCGACGACGTTGTCCGCCCATTGCCGCCGACGCCGGCCCGCCTTGAACCGCAGCAACTTTGGCTCGGCGCGCGGATCACCCTCCAGATTGGCGAGCAACGCGGCGCGCGCGACATCCGGCTCTGCAAAGCGCGTCGAAAAGACGTACCCGTTGCCCACGCGGTGCTGCAACGGAATGCGCCATTGCCAGCCCGCATCGCGCGCGGTGGCGCGGGTATAGGGCGCACGCGGACCGGGCGCCGCGTCACACGGCACCGCCCATGCGGCATCGCAGGGCAGCCAGTCGGTCCAGTCCTCATAACCAGCCGCCAGCGCGCCTTCGATCAGCAAGCCGCGAAAGCCAGAGCAATCGACGAACAGATCGGCCTCGATCCGCCGCCCGTCGTCCAGGCGGATGGCCGCGACACCGGCGGGGCCGCGCTCCACCTCCACCACCTTACCCTCAACCCGCCTCACCCCGCGTGCTTCGGCATAGCGCCGCAGAAAGGCGGCATAGAGCCCGGCATCGAACTGATAGGCATAGGAATAAGTCGAGCGGATCGAACGCGGGTCGGATGCCGGCGGCGCGAACCGGTCAGCGCGCGCGGCCAGGATCGGCAGCGAACATGCCTCCAGCGGCGGGGCCACCCCGTGGCGATGCAGTTTGAGCCAGTGCTGGTGAAAGGGCATTCCGTCGATATCGTGACCGAAATCACCGAACGGGTGGATATAGCTGTCGCCGATCCGCCCCCAGTCGCGAAATTCGATACCCAGTTTGAACGTGGCGCGCGTTTCCCGGACGAATTCCGATTCGTCGATACCCAGCCGCTGATTGAAATAGCGGATATGCGGGACCGTCGCTTCGCCCACGCCCACCGTGCCGATCGCCTCCGATTCGACCAGGGTTACATCGGCCATCCGACCCGCAAAGGCCCAGCCCAGCGCCGCCGCCGTCATCCAGCCCGCGGTTCCGCCGCCCACCACCAGCACGCGCGGACGGGTGCTGCCCGCCTCTGTCCTTGCCTTATCCACAGCGTCCTCCCGCCTACTATGGTAACGCTACAACACCTTGGACAGCAACGTATGACAACGTTGTTTTTTTGCTTGGCAAACGCGCGAACCCCTGCCTAGGAATGTTCAGGCGCACGATTTCAATCGGTATTTTGATAGCGCTAACAGAACGGGGAGGAATTATGAAGGGCCGACTGTCACTCCATGCGCGTGCGGGAACGCTGGCAAGCGTTTCGGTCATGGCGATGATGATCACGATGCCGACGTCGGCCATGGCGTATGAGGGCGCGTCGCCCTTCGCATCGCCGGTCTTGGCCACCCAGGAGGCGCAGGCGCCGACGGACGCCGAAGCCGCGACCGACACGCCGCAGGAAGCTGCCGCCGCTCAGGACATCGTTGTCACCGGCCTGCGCCAGAGCCTGCAGAGCGCTCAGGCGATCAAACGGAATTCGGACGTCGTCGTCGATTCGATCTCAAGCGAAGACATTGGCGCCCTGCCCGACCGTTCGGTGACCGAAGCGCTTCAGCGCGTGCCCGGCGTGTCGATCAGCCGTTTCGCGGCCGGTTCCGACCCCGACCACTTCGCGGCCGAAGGTTCGGGCGTCGTCGTCCGCGGTCTGACCTATACCCGTTCGGAACTGAACGGCCGCGACACGTTCAGCGCCGGTAACGGCCGCGGCCTGTCGTTCGCCGACGTGCCCGCCGAACTGCTGGGCGGCGTCGACGTGTTCAAGAGCCCGTCGGCCGACATGATCGAAGGTGGCATCGCGGGCACGGTGAACCTCCGCACGCGCCTGCCCTTTGATTCGCGCGGCCTCCTGATCGGCGGCACGCTCGAAAACAATTATGGCGACTTCGTGAAGCGTTCGTCGCCGACCGTGTCGGTGCTTGTCAGCGATCGCTGGAAGACGGGCATCGGCGATTTCGGCCTGCTGGCCAGCTTCGTCCGCTCGCAGGTTCGCAACCGCGCCGACAGCATCCAGATTTCGAACTGGGGCACGCGCGTTCTGACCGACGACGGCCAGTTGCTCCAGCCGCTCGACACCAACGGCAATGCCAATGTCGGCACCACCGTCTATGTCCCGCGCGGCGCGGCTGTCCGCAGCCAGGAATATGACCGCGTCCGCTATGGTTATTCTGCAGCGGCGCAGTGGCGCAGCCTGGACGGCGGCACGGAAGCGACGCTTCAGTTCCTGCGTTCGGATTCACGTGAATCGTGGACCGAAAACGCGATCGAGGTCGCGACCGACAACGTGCTTGCCGCGGGCGATACCCAGCCCTTCCCCGGCACGACGTTTGATTTCGACGATGACAACGCTTTCACCGGCGGCCTGATCACCGGCCCTAACGGCTATGCTGCGGACTCGGCAGAGGGTGGCGACAGGCGTACGCCCGTCAACGGACTGCAATCGAACAACATTTCGCGCGGCAACAATGCCCGTTTCCAAACCAACGACATCAGCTTTGCATTGAAGTCCAAGCTGACCGATCGCCTGGGCCTGAGCATCGATTACCAGCATGTCTGGTCGAAGGTGAACGTCAACGACCTGACGGTCTGGGGCACCACCTATCAGAATGCCGACATCCGCATGAAGGGCAACGACCCGGCGGAAGTGACGCTGGTGCCGGTTACCAATTCGCCCAACAACTATCAGAATGCGGCGCACCCGTCGTATCTCGACCCCTATAACAACTTCTTCCGCTCCGCGATGGACCATCTGGAAGACAGCAAGGGCGACGAGGACGCGGCACGGATCGACCTCGATTATTCCTTCCCGGACGATGGCTGGCTGAAGTCGGTTCGTGCAGGCTATCGCTTTGCCGATCGCCAGAACGAAGCGCGTTCGACCGCCTATAACTGGGGCGTATTGAGCGAGATCTGGGGCGGCGGCACGCAGGCCGACGGTACGTCGGTCGCTCCCGGCGGCCCTGTGTGGTTCGATCGGCCGATCGACGGCAACCCCGCAACGCGCGACGCGGGCACGCTCGCACCGCAGGAAGCATTCCTCTACGGTAACTTCTTCCGTGGCCAGGCGAATAATCCGTCGGCACCGGGCGGTCCGGGTCGTCTGTTCTTCCCCGGCACGGCGCTCCAGGATTATGACAACGCCGTTCAGACGATCAGCCAGATCGCGCAGGAATGGCGTAACTTCAGCAGCAACTTGTCAGGTGCAGATGGCTGGGCGCCCGTTGCTGGACGCAACGGCGTGGTCGAAGGAACCGCCTATCTGCCGGGCGAAATCAACCCGGTTTCGGAGCGTAACAACGCAGCCTATGTCGTCGCCCGTTTCGGCAACGACTTCAGCAATGGCTGGAACTTGGCCGGTAATGTCGGCGTCCGTTACACGCACACCAACCGCGTTTCGTCGGGCTTCTTCGCCTTCCCGCAGCAGTCGTTCAACTGTGTCCCGCCGGCCGACGGGCAGGTCCAGTCGCGCTTCTGCGCCTTGCCGCAAAGCGTTCGCGATTCGGCTGCGGCGTTCCAGAACGGCGCCCTGATCCCGAACGATGCCAAGCTGGCCTATGATTACTGGCTGCCTTCGGCGAACTTCCGCCTGTCCACGGGCAACGGCCTGCAATTCCGCCTGGCCGTGAACAAGACCGTGGCGCCGCCGGAATTCCTGCTGACCCGGTCCTATTACAACATCAATCTGGCGACCGGCGACCAGACCATCCTGTTCAACGGTGGCCCGATCGCGATCTTCCAGGTTGGCAACCCCTATCTGGAGCCGGTCCGTTCGGACAATGTCGACCTGACGGCAGAATGGTATTTCTCGAACGTCGGTCAGCTGACCTTCGCGGCGTTCGCGAAGAATCTGCGCGGCGTTCAGGTAACCGGTACGCAGCGTCAGACGTTCACGAACAACGGCGCCAGCTTTGACGCGATCGTGACCACGCCGATCAATTCGGAGGAAGTGGGCAAGATCCGTGGTTTCGAAGTCGGCTATCAGCAGACCTATGACTTCCTGCCGGGCATTCTTTCCGGCTTTGGTCTGGCGGGTAACTTTACCTATGTTCACTCGTCGGGCGTGTCGCAGCAGAACCTCGATCCCAACGATCCGAACGTGACGGCGGGCGTCATCAGCTCGATCGACGTCAGCGGCCTGCCGCTGCAGGGGTTGAGCGAGTATCAGTTCAACATTTCGCCGTTCTACCAGCGCAACGGGCTGGAAGTGCGCGCGGCGTATAACTGGCGCTCCAAATATCTGCTGACCATTCGCGACGTGATCGTTCCGAATGCGCCGGTCACGCAGGATGCCTATGGCCAGCTCGACGCTTCGATCTTCTACGCGGTGACCCCGGACATCCGCATGGGCTTCCAGGCGGTGAACCTGACCAGTGCGATCACCCGGACGAACTACGTCATCAATAATGACCTGCTCGAACGGCCGCGTAACTGGTTTGTCGGCGACCGCCGCTTCACCTTCTCGATCCGCGCAAACTTCCGCTGATAACGAGGCGGCGCCTTCGGGCGTCGGCTCTAAACTGAAAGCTGGGCGTCCTTCCACGAAGGACGCCCCTTTTGTTTCGCTCTCGCAACAATAGGCGCAAGGCCCAGCTTTTTCGGGTTTAAAGGCCTAAATACCGTATCTGCTGCACTTGCGAAGATGGCGGATAAGGTATACTAATTCGCTATTCGGCGTCAGACCGATTCCCTCCCGCAGATGAACTTCTGAGTGGCTTTTTGGCCGCTGTGTGCGCGTGCCGTCGAAACAACGGGGGTCTATCATGTCGTATAGAAAATCGACGCTTTTCCTATCAGCTGCATTGTCAGCGCTCTTTACCGCACATGCGGCCAGCGCTCAGGAAGCCGGGCCGCCGCCGCCGGATGACAGCGAAATTGTCGTAACCGGTTCGCGCATCGTACGGTCCGGCGCGACAACCTCGACGCCAACCGTCATGCTCGATGCGGAAGCCATTGAGGCAACCGGCGTCGTCGCGCCCGGCGAGCTGCTGCGCCAGTTGCCAGCACTCGCGCCCGGCCTTTCGTCGGAAAGCTCCGGTGTCACGTTCAACGGCGCGGGTCTCGACCTGCTGGACCTGCGCGCGCTGGGCACCAACCGCACATTGGTGCTGGTCAATGGTCGCCGCCAGGTTGGCTCGAACCCCAGCACCACGGCGGTTGACGTCAACACTATCCCGACACCGCTGATCGAACGTGTCGAGGTCATCACGGGCGGCGCATCGGCCGTTTACGGCGCGGACGCGGTTTCGGGCGTGGTGAACTTCATTCTGAAGCGTGATTTCGAAGGGCTGGAGGTACAGGGCCAGACGGGCATTTCCTCACGCGGGGACGCCGAACGCTATTCGATCAACGCTACTGCCGGCAGTAACTTTGCCGACGGCCGCGGCAACGTGGCTGCGCATCTGGCCTATACGTCTGAAGGCGGCATCGAATATGATGCACGCAAGCGCGCCATTTCCGGCCTGAACTGGGTACCCAATCCTGCCAATACGGGTCCGCGCGACGGTATCGACGATTATGCGCTGCTCGCAAATGTCCGCCAGCTTGGCGGCCAGCAGGAGTCGATGTTCCTTCTGAACCGCGGCAGCGGGCTTGAGGCGTTTGCGTTCAACCCCGACGGATCGGTGCGCGAATTCGGACTTGGCCCATCGGGCCTGATCGCTGGCGGCCAGTTCACCGACGGTGGCGAGGCGGAACTCGGCTATGATGCGCAATGCCCGCAGGCGAAGTGCGCGATCAAGATCCCGGTCGAGCGCACGCTGTTCTCGCTCAACACGCGCTATGAACTGTCCGATGCGGCCGAGCTTTATGCAGAGGGGCGCTACGCCAACACGGCATCCTCGTCGCGCTTTGGGTCGGTGTTCGAAATCCCGCCGACGACCAACCAGATCAGCATCGACAATCCCTTTGTCTCGCCTTCGCTTCGCGGCCTGATGGAAGAAGCGAACGTCACCTCGATCGGCATCCTGCGTTCGGATCAGGAACTGGGCCTTCGCGGTCAGGATACCAATCGCGACCTGTACCAGTTGGTCGCCGGTGTGCGCGGCGCGACGGGTCTGGGCGACATCCGCTATGACACGACGTTCCAATATGGCCGGATGAACTTTGCCAACACCCGCGTGAATGACGTCGATCAGGCCAAGTTCCTGAACGCGTTGGATGCCGTTCGCGGCACCGACGGCACCATCCGCTGTCGTTCGGTGACGGCACAGGCGCAGGGTTGCGTGCCGATCAACTTCCTGCAGCCCGGCGCCGCGATTTCGGACGCAGCGCTGCAATATATCCGTATCCCGTTTGCCACCGAAACCGCGCGTTTGAACCAGCTGGTCGCAACCGCCAACGTGACCGGATCGATCGGCGATTTCTGGGGCGCGGGTGCGATCTCCTTCGCAGCCGGGGTAGAATATCGCAAGGAAGAGAGCAGCTACCTCGTCTCCCCGGTCGATCAGGCAGGTCAGGGCTTTTTCTTCACGCGTCGCCAATCGACGGCGGGTGCTTTCGACGTGATGGAGTTTTATGCCGAGACGATCGTCCCGCTGCTGAGCGACCAACCCTTTTTCGAACAGCTTGAGATTGAAGCGGCGGTCCGCATGTCGGACTATTCGACCTCCGGCAACGCCACCAGTTGGAAGGTCGGCGGCACCTGGGCGCCGATCCCCGATATCCGGTTCCGGTCGGTGCTGGCCCGCGCCGTCCGGGCCCCCAATGTGGGCGAACTGTTCTCACCGGGCAGCGAAGGCTTCATCACGGTTGACGATCCCTGCGACGTCGATTTCATCGGCGGCGGCGCATCGGGCCGCGCGGCGAATTGCGCAGCGATCGGCGTGCCGGGCAATTTCGTGTCCAACGCCCGCACGATCAACATCCGCACCGCCACCAGCGGCAACGCCGCGCTCGACGTGGAAAAGGCCGACACCCTGACCATCGGCGGCGTGTTCCAGCCGCGCTTCCTGCCCGGCTTCACGGCCACCTTCGACTACTTCAGCATCAAGATCACCGATGCCATCAATGTGTTCGGGGCGCAGGACATTCTGAACAACTGCGTCGATCTTGCCAGCATCGACAATGCATTCTGTTCGTCGATCACTCGCAGCGCCAGTGGTGATATTCAGCAGATCCGCCGCCAGAACATCAACGTCTCCCGCCTTGAGCGAGAGGGCTTCGATATGGAACTGCGCTATCGTCACGACCTGGCAGAATTGGGTTCGCTGACGCTGGGCGCGGTGGGGACGCACATGACCAAGGTGACGACGGTCGTGGCACCCGGCACGCTGACGGGCAGCAACGTCATCGACTTCAACGGCGAATATGGCTTTCCCGAATGGAAGGTTCGCGGCAACGCGACCTGGGATCTGGGCGATTTCGACGTGACTGCGGTGATGACCTACCTGTCCTCGATGCAGCGTGACGTGCAGCCGACCCAGCCGGAGGATAATCGCGCGACCGCTCAGTCAGGCGACTTCTTCCTGTTCAACATGCAGGCGGGATATGATTTCACCCCCGGTCTGCGTCTGTTTGCCGGCGTCGACAATCTGTTCGACCGTCAGCCACCGTATCTGCCGGAAACCCGCGCGGGCGGCGCCGGCAGCTATGCCGGGGTCGAGGTTTATCCGGCCACTGGCCAGTTCTTTTACACCGGCGTCAACTTCAAGTTCTGATGCCATGCCGGGCGGCTCCGCAGGCCGCCCGGCCCCTTTTTCAAGACTGGCAACTGGCGAGAAATCCGACCGTGAAACGATTTGACCCTATCGGGACGCGCGCGGCCGCCGTCCTGCTGACAATCATTGCCCCGCATGGCGCGGCACTGGCCCAACAGGGGCATGGCCCCGCTTATCTTGACGACACCTATGCCCCGCGCGCGCTGTCGTGGGTGGCGAAGGAACGTGCCGCGACACTGGCGTCGCTCAGCGCCGATCCGCGCTTTTCGAAATTCGAGAGTGAAGCCGCGGCGGTGCTTACCGACCCGACCCAGCCAGACGACATTCGCTTCATCGGCGATCATGTATATGCCTATCACCAGTCGCGGGCGGCGCCGATGGGCGTATGGCGTCGTTCGACCGCCGCCGCCTGGCTGGCCGCAACGCCGCAATGGGAAACCGTGATCGACCTGGACGCGCTTGGCGCGGCGGAGGGCGTGCGCTGGATTTTCGGCGGCGCGTCGTGCCGCGCCAATGGACGGTGCCTGATCCAGCTGTCCGACAATGGCAAGGATGCGGCCGCGACGCGCGAGTTCGACCTGACGACGGGGCAGTTCGTTCGCGATGGCTTCAACCTGCCCGTCGGCAAGCATCGCACCTGGTGGATCGACGACGACACGCTGCTGGTCGCGCCCGTACTGGACCGGGCCAGCGTCAATATTTCGCTTGTCCCGCGCACGTTGCGCGTCTGGCGCCGGGGTGAGCCGGTCGAGAAAGCGCGAACGCTGTTCTCGATCGGCGAACGCGACGCCATGCTGTCGGCAATGCTGGTCAAGGCGGGCGGAACCGACCGCTTTGTCGCTGCCCGCCACATCGATTTCGAACGGCGCGAATATAAGCTGATCGACCTTTCGACCGGCGAGCAACAGCCCCTGCCGCTACCAGAATGGGCACAGATGCGCGGCATGTATCAGGGCAAGCTGCTGTTGCGGCCGGAGGTGGACTGGCGCCCCGCCCCCAACGGGCCGACATTCCCGGCGGGCAGCCTCGTCGGCATCGACCTGGCCGCGCTGATGCAACGCGCGACGATCGAGGGCGCGACCCTGATTTACAAGCCACATGGCGACGATGCCGTGCGGGGCACCTTCACAATTGGGGAGCGCCTGTTCGTCGAACTGCTTCACGACAGCTATAGCCGGATCGAGGAGGTGACGGCATCCGGCGATCCCATACGCCCCGCGCTTGTGCCGATCCCTGATGAACAGTTCGTGTCGGTGCTGGGCACGCCCGGCGGCAAGCTGCTTCTGCGGCGGGAGACGCCGCTTGAGCCGGAGCGGATCGAACTGGTCGATCCCGACACCGGCGCCGCGCAGCTGCTATACGCCCGGCAGCCCGCCTTCGATGCCACGAACATGGTCAGCAATCGCTACACGACCGTCAGCAAGGACGGAACGCGCATCAGCTATCTGGTGATGCATCGTCGCGGCATCGCGATGGATGGCCGCCACCCGGCGCTGATCTATGGCTATGGCGGTTATGACGTGCCCGTCACACCGCGCTACGAGCCGGTCTTTGGCAAGCTGTGGCTGGAAAAGGGCGGGGTCTATGTCCACGCCTATCTGCGCGGCGGGGGGGAACATGGGCCGGACTGGCACCGCGCGACGATGCGCGAGCATCACCCACGCGCGTTCGAGGATATGGAGGCCGTGATTGCCGATGTGCAGCGGCGCGGTTTTAGTGCCCCCGAACGCACCGGCATCATCGGACGCTCAAACGGGGGGCTGCTTGTCGCTGCCGTGATGCAGCGCCGGCCGGAACTGATGAAGGCGGCGATTGTCGGCGGGCCGTTGATCGACATGCTTAACTTTCACCAGTTGCCGCCCGGCGGGACGTGGCTGGCCGAATATGGGAATCCGGATCTCGCCGCCGACCGCGCGTTCCTGAGCCAATATTCGCCGATGCAGACCATCGCGCGGGCGGCCACCACGCCCTATCCTCGCCCGCTGATCATTACCGCGACCGATGACGATCGAGTGCTGCCCGGACACGCGCGACGCTATGCTGCGCGCCTTCGCGAACAGGGGCACGAAGCGCTGTATTTCGAGGACGAGCAAGGCGGCCATTATTGGGAACTGGCCGGCGGCCCCGCGCCCGGCGACTGGCGCCGCCGCGCCAAAGCCCGCGCGGTAGAGTTCACCTATCTTTGGCATGCCTTGGGCGGGCAGTGAAACCGGGGGGCATAGGCGGTCGGCTGACCACCTATGCCCCATCGGCTCAGGCGCCGCGCAGCACGCTGCGGCGGCGGCCATAGGCGAAGTAAATCACGATACCGACCACGTTCCAGCCTGCGAAGCGCACCAGCGTCGTCGTCGGCAGGCTGAACAACAGATAGATACAGCCGACCACCGCCAGCGTACCGATCAGATAAGGCGCCGGGCATGCGAATATGCGCGGCAGATCAGGCGCGCGGCGGCGCAGCAGCATCATGCAGCCAGCAACCGCGATAAAGGCGATGAGGGTCCCGGCATTGGCCAGCTCCGCAATCTCGTCCAGCCGGAAAAAGCCAGCACACAGCGCCACGAACACACCCGTCAGCGCAGTGATGCGCGTCGGCGATCCGGTCCGCTTGGACACGGTGCTGAGCGCGCGCGGCAGCAGACCGTCGCGCGCCATCACGAAGAAGATGCGGCTCTGCCCATACATCATCACCAGGATGACCGACGGCAGCGCGATCAGCGCGGCGAGCGCAATCGCCCACGCGGCGACCGGATGGTCCAGCGTTCGCAGAACCAGCGCCAGCGGCTCGGCCGAATTGGCCAGCTCACGATAATCGAGCGCGCCGACCGCCGACACCGCGACCCCCATATAGATCAGCGTGCAGGCCAGCATCGACCCGATGATCCCGATCTTCAGGTCGCGACCCGGATTGCGCGCTTCTTCCGCCGAGGTGGCCACCGCGTCGAACCCGTAAAAGGCGAAAAACACGATCGCCGCCGCCGCCATGACGCCGCGCGTCGTGCCGCCGTCGTCGGTGCTGGTAAAGCCATAGGGCATGAACGGCTGCATGTTCGCGATGTCGAATGCAGGCGCCGTCAGCGCCACGAAAACAGCCAGGGCGATCAGTTTGATCGTGACGAGGATGATATTGAACGTGGCGCTTTCACGCGTCCCCAGGATCAGCATCCCCGCTACCGCCAGCGCCACCAGCACCGCAGGCAGGTTGATCAGGCCACCGGCATGTGGCCCCGCCAGCAACATTTCGGGCAGGTCGATCCCCGCCGATTGGATCCAGCCGACCAGATAGCCGGACCAGCCGACCGCCACGGTGCTGCAAGCCAATGAATATTCGAGGATCAGGCTCCACCCGACGATCCAGCCAAGCGTCTCCCCGGCGACCGAATAGGTATAGGCATAGGCACCGCCCGCCGTCGGGATCAGCGTCGCCATTTCGGCGTAAGCCAGCGCCGCGCAGGCACAAACCGCGCCCGCAATGGCGAATGCAAGAATGACCGCCGGACCGGCGCGGTCGGCACCCACCCCGGTCAGGGTGTAGATCCCCGTACCGACGATCGCGCCGATGCCCAGCGCGATCAGGTGCGGCCATGACAGCGTCGCGCGCAATCGATGTTCAGAGTCATGCTGATTGGCGCCGATCGGTTTGATCGGTCCCCAGAAACCGGTGGTCACGATAGTTTGCCCCTTCCCTGATCGTGATCTCCGGCACGCAACGCCGCCCCTGGGACTCAGCCCGTGGCGGCAAGCTGTTGTCGAAGATCGTCCATGGTTTTGCCGATATGACGCTCAGTCAGGTCGCGCAGGATCGCCACGTCCCGCGAAAGCCAGGCGTCGAGTATTTCGCGATGCTCCTCATTGGCGCGGTCGTCGCGGCCCAGAGGCTCCAGATGCTTGCGGACATAGCGTTCCGACAGGACATGCACCCGTTCCAGCACGCTGACAGTCAGTCGCTGGCGGCTGGGGTTCAGCAGCGCGAGGTGAAATGCGCGGTTGAACGCGCCGACGCCGTCGCCGCCCTGATCGGTCACCTGATACAGCGTGTCGTAAAGGTCCGACGCGGTCTTGCGCTCCGCATCGGTCGCGCGTTCGGCACCCAGTGCCATGGTGTCCGGTTCCAGCCGCATGCGGATGGTAAACACTTCCTCGGCCTCGTCCCGGCTGAGTTCGCGGACGAAGAAACCGCGATTGGCTTGGGATCGTAACAGCCCCTCCTGCTCCAGCCGGGCCAGCGCTTCGCGTAGCGGGATTTTGCTGATGCCCAGTTCCGCTGCGAGTGCGTCCTGACGGATCGGGCGATCGAGGGGGACGGTACCCGCCAGCACGCGTTCGCGAACAAGGCTGACGAGTTGGTCCGAGAGGTTGCGGATGACGATGCTCATAACACCGACATAATCATGTCGCGCACGCGGTTGTCACGCCAAATACTGAACGCCTCACAGGACCGAAAATCCAGTGGGGAACGGATCGGCATCGTCGATCCAGATTGTGTTGTACCCGGTTTCGAACGCGCTCCCCTCGATCGAGGGAATAATACCCGGCCGTTCACCGACCATGATTTCGGCCTCTACCCGGCCGATGAACTCGCTGCCGATATAGCTTTGATGGACGAAACGGTCGCCCACCTTCAACCGTCCGCGCGCGTGAAGATGCGCCAGCCGCGCCGATGTTCCCGTCCCGCATGGGCTGCGATCGATCGCCTTTTCGCCATAGAATACGGCGTTACGCCCATCGGCGCCGTCGCCCATGGGCTTGTCGGCCCAGAGGACGTGGCTGACACCGCGAATATTGGGATCGAGCGGATGCACCGGTTCAATCATATCGCGAAGCATCGCGCGAATGGTCCGACTTAGCGCGATGATCTGCCCCGCATCCATCGCATCCAGCCCGCGATATCCGCCCTGTGGCTCGATGATCGCATAGAAATTGCCGCCATAGGAGATATCGACCGTGATCGGTCCCAGATCGGGCACATCAAGGTCGAGACCTTCGACCGCCAGAAAGGCGGGGACGTTGCGAATTCGCACCGACCGGACCCGTGCGCCGTCCATCGCATATTCAATGTCGAGCAGCCCGGCGGGCACCTCGACACGCAAACGACCGGGAATTGCGGGTCGGATCAGCCCGTTTTGCAGGCCGAAGGTCACCATGCCGATGGTGCCATGCCCGCACATCGGCAGGCAGCCGCTGGTTTCGATGAACAGGATGCCGACGTCCGCATCCTCGCGTGTGGGCGGGTACAGGAACCCGCCCGACATCATGTCATGCCCGCGCGGTTCGAAACACAGGCCCGTGCGGATCCAGTCGAACCGCGCCAGGAAGTCCAGCCGGCGCTCGGCCATCGACGCACCCTTGAGCAAGGGTGCGCCGCCGGCGACCAGGCGGACCGGATTGCCCGCCGTATGGCCGTCGATGCAGAAGAACAGGTTACGCACGGCCGGGCGGCTCAGGCAGCAGCAGCCAGGCTCGGCTGGGTCGCCGCGCACTGTTCGACCCACCGGATCACATCGGCGCGACGCTGCCCTTCCAACGGCATGCGTGGCAGGCGGACGCGTTCCGACCCGCGGCCCATAATCTCTTCGGCCAGCTTGATGGACTGAACCAGATCATGTTCGGCATCGAGGTGGAGGAGCGGCATGAACCAGCGATAGATGCGGATCGCCTCGGCCAGATTACCCTCGGCCAGCGCCGCGACCAGCGCGACGGATTCACGCGGGAACGCGCTGGTCAGGCCCGAAATCCAGCCATGCGCGCCCAGCATCAGCCCTTCGAGCGCGACGTCGTCCAACCCGGCCATCAGCACATAACGGTCGCCAAATGCGTTGATCAGGTCGGTGAAGCGGCGCGGATCGGGGGCGCTTTCCTTGACCGCGACGATGTTCTCGGTGGCCGACAGGCGATCGAGCGCGTCGATGCCGATGTTCACGCGGTAAGCGGGCGGGTTGTTATAGAGCATTACCGGCAACGACGTGGCACGCGCGACGGTTTCGAAATGGGTGCAAAGCTCGCCCATGGTGGGCACATAGACCATGGCGGGCAGCACCATCAGGCCATCGACGCCGATCTTTTCCGCATCGCGAGCGAACGCCACCGCGCGCGATGTCGTCATTTCCGACACGCCCACCAAGATCGGCACGCGCCCATCGACAACCTCGACCGCGGCCTGAAGCAGATGGCGCTTCTCGTCCGGCTCCAGCGAGTTATTCTCGCCGCAGGTGCCCAGCGCGATCAGCCCGTCGACGCCATCAACGACCAGCGCGTCGAGCGTCTTCTGGCTGGCATCGATATCGACCGAGAGGTCAGGCGCGAACTGGGTTGTCGCGGCGGGGTAGACTCCACGCCAGGTCAGGGTAGCTGAACTCACTCGGTCCTCCATTGCATCTGCATTTCGTATACGGTATATTTCCCAAGTGACAAGATCAAATGCAAATATCGCCGCGCGACATGCCATTGTGGGCGGCGGGGTTGCGGGGCTTGCTTCTGCCATTGCCCTTCAACATGCCGGACGACAGGTAACGCTGATCGAGCCTGAAATCCGACCGTCCGGTGCCTCTTGGGGCAATGCGGGACATATCGCGGTGGAGCAGGTCGATCCGCTGGCGTCGCCCGCAATGCTCAGCACTGCGTGGCAGCGACTGTTCTTTCGCGGTGGCGCATTGTCGCTGCCTGGGAACGCCATTCGCCAGTGGCTGCCATTCGGCCTGCGCCTGATGCGTGCGGCATCCCCCGCCCGCTTTGAACAGGGGCGCGCGGTGCTGAGCGAGATGCTGGGGGAAGCCATTCCAGCATGGCAGCGGCTGCTGGAAAATGCGGGCGCTCCCGATCTGATGCGCGTGGGTGGCCATCTGATCGTTTGGGAAAGCCGGGCCAGCGCCGATGCGGGCCGCGCCGCCTGGAGCAAGGCCGACACCGGCGTCGCCCGCGTTCGCGATGCCGATGCGGCGGACCGCGAACGCCTGCGCGCACTGGTGGGCGAAGCGGCGGTCGATGCGGTCCGCATTGACGGCAGCGGCCAGATTGCCGACCCCAGCCGCCTGTTGGAACGGCTGCAAGCGACCTTCCTGAGCGCGGGCGGCACCGTTCATCGCGGACGGGCGGAGGCGGTGCTACCACGGGCGGGCGGCGTCGAGCTTCGCGTGGACGGCCAGCAAATGCTGTTCGAAACGGTCACCGTCACGGCGGGGGTCGCATCGGGCGCTTTGCTGCGGCCGCTGGGCCATACGGTGCCGATCATTGCCGAGCGCGGCTATCACATCCAGCAGCCGGTCAGCGACCGCGACTGGCCCGCCGACACCCCGCCCATCGTGTTCGAGGATCGCGCGACCATCGTCACCCGCTTCGAAAGCGGGCTGCGCGCGGCCAGCTTTGTCGAGTTCTCCCGCCCGGATGCGCCGCCCGACCCCCGCAAGTGGCAAAGGCTGCGCGACCATGCGGAGGCGCTGGGCCTGCCGATCGACGCGGGCGCGCGCGAATGGATCGGATCGCGGCCCACCCTGCCCGACTATCTGCCCGCAATCGGCGCGAGCGAACGGGTGCCGGGCCTTTACTATGCCTTTGGCCACCAGCATCTGGGCCTGACGCTAGCGGCGACGACGGGCGAACGGGTCGCGGCGATGATCTTGGAGGGCAAGCGTGACCCGCGCCTGAGCCTGACGCGTTTTGAGAAGGGACAGGCACGATGATCGGCGGTTCGGACGCAGCAACGGAACTGGCAGCGCTGACGGCATGGACTGACGCCGCGCCGCCAATCAGGCGCGACGAATATCTCGCCCGCATGGCCCGCGCACGCGCGCTGACGGGGGCAAAGGGCGCCGATGCGCTGGTTGTCGGCGCGGGCGATTCGCTGCGCTACTTCACCGGCGTGCCCTGGGGCGCGACCGAAAGGCTGGTGGCGATGGTGCTGCCGGTCGATGGCGACCCGATCCTGATCTGTCCCCGGTTCGAACTGGGCAGCCTTGAGGCCGATCTGAAGATCGCCGCCGACATCCGCCTGTGGGAAGAGGATGAGGACCCCGCCGTCCTGCTGGCTGCCGCGCTGCCCCCTCGCGTCGCGGTCGATCCGGCGCTGGCGTTCGGCTTTGTCGATCGCATCCGCAATGCCGCGCCCGACACCGCTTTCAGCAATGGCGAGGCGGTGATCGACGGTTGTCGCACGATCAAATCGGCGGCGGAACTGGCGCTGTTGCAACAGGCAAAGCACATGACGCTGGAGGTGCATCGCCGCGCCGCGCGCATCCTGACACCCGGCATCCGCGCCAGCGAGGTCCGACGCTTCATCGACGCCGCACACCGGGCACTGGGCGCGGCGGGCAGCAGCTTCTGCATCGTCCATTTCGGCCGCGCGACGGCATTTCCGCACGGCCTGCCCGAAGACGATATCCTGAGCGAAGGCGACATGGTGCTGATCGACACCGGTTGCCGGGTGGAGGGTTATCATTCCGACATCACCCGCAGCTATGTCTACGGTACTCCCGATGCGGAGCAGCAGCGCATCTGGGATCTGGAAAAGGCTGCGCAACAGGCCGCGTTCGATGCCGCGCGTCCGGGCGTCACCTGCGCCCAGGTGGACAATGCTGCGCGCGCCGTGCTGGAGGCGGGCGGGCTTGGCCCCGATTATCGCCTGCCGGGCCTGCCCCATCGGACCGGGCACGGCATCGGCCTATCGATCCACGAAGCGCCCTATCTGGTACGCGGGTCTGACGCGGTGCTGGCGCCGGGCATGTGTTTTTCCAACGAGCCGATGATCGTCATCCCCGACCGCTTCGGCGTGCGGCTGGAGGATCATTTCCACGTCACCGAAACGGGGGCGGCGTGGTTCACGCCCCCCGCCCCCGCGATCGACCGCCCGGTCTGATCGCGTCAGAGCGCCAGCAGCGCGTCGTAAAGTTCGGTCGGGATCAGCACACCGTCGCGCGGGGTCTCACGCCGTGCGGCAAAACGGCGGGTGGAGGGCAGGCGCGCGCCCTGCCCCTCAATCCCGTCGAACAGCGCCTCTGCCCGCGCGATATGCGCGGCGGCGGCATCGCCCAGAAACCCTGCGGGGTCGATCGCGATCACCAGCTCCCCGCCATAGGGCGATGCCAGCGCGCCATCGTCATGCGCCAGCGACTCCGCACTGGTCAGGTCGCCGATCAGCGGCCCTGCGATCAGTTCGATCATCGCCGACAGCGCCGAACCCTTGTGCCCGCCAAAGGTCAGAAGCGCCCCTGCCAGCCCCACTTCGGGGTCGGTGGTCGCGTTGCCATCGGCGTCGATCGTCCAGCCTTTGGGAATAGCCTTGCCTGCGCGGCGATGCAGTTCGATCTCCCCCCGCGCGACCGCGCTGGTGGCAAAATCGAAGACAAACGGGTCGCGGTCCGGTCGCGGCCAGCCGAACGCAATCGGGTTGGTCCCGAACAAGGGCTTTCGCCCACCCGCCGGCGCGACCCAGGCGTGGCTGGGGGTGCAGGCGATGGCGACCAGTCCCTGCGCGGTCAGCGCCTCGATCTCTGGCCACAGCGCGGCGAAATGGACGCAGTGATTGATGGCCAGTGCCGCAATCCCGTTCGCCCGCGCCTTTTCAACCAGCAGCGGCGCACCGATCTGAAACGCGCGTTGTGCAAAGCCGCCATCGGCGTCGACGCGCACAATCGCCGCGGCGGCGGGCGTGATGCGCGGGTCGGCGTCGGGCTTCACCTTGCCCGATTTCAGCGTGTGGACGCAGTTGGTCAGGCGGTAGACCCCGTGGGAGGCGCAGCGATCACGCTCTCCCGCGACAATCGTCTCGACCACTGCATCGACGTGATCGGCGCGCAGGCCGTGGCGCGACAGCGTATCGCTGGCTAATTCCCGCACTTCTCCCAGCGTCAGCCGTACACCCTGTTCGGTCCGCTCCACAACCACTCCTGTTTTCCACTTGATCGCCAGTCTTTATCGTATACCGTATCTGAACGTCGGGCAAAAGGGGGCGTTATGGTTGTGCCAGTCGCGCGACCGACGCACGGTCGCTCCTTATGCCCGCAACCATGACTCTTGCGATTTCGGAGAAGCCGCCGATGTTTCGAAAGACCCTCTTCCTCACCGCGCTGCTTCTGGCGGGCACCGCATCCCCCGCGCTGGCCGGAGGACAGACACCGGCCGCGACGGCAGCCGCCCCGACCCCCGATCCCCGCCTGAAGGCGCTTTACGACGCGGAGTGGGCCTTTCGCGAAAAGGAATTCGCGCGCATCCCTGGATCGCAGGGCGGCGGCCCCACCGCCGACGATCATCTGCCCAGCGTGACGCCCCAGACATGGCAGCGCCGCTATGCCTATTGGTCGGACCTGTTGAAGCAGGTCGATGCCATTCCGGTCGACAGCCTGTCGAACGAGGACCGCATGAACCACGCGGTCTTTCGCACCTGGTTGTGGCAGGAAACGAACAATATCAAATACAAGACATACGAGGCGCCGTTCAACTCGGACACGTTTTTCTGGACCGGCCTGAACCCGCGCACGCCCTTTTCACGGGCAGAGGACTATCAGCGTTATCTGGGTCGGATGCGTGACATTCCGCGCTATTTCGACGAGCAGATCGCGAACATGCGTGCCGGCTTGAAGCGCGGTTATACGGTGCCGCGCGTCTCGATCGAAAACCGCGACAAGACCATTGAGCCCTTTACCGCGACCGATGCCGCCAACCCGTTCTACAAGGCGTTCGACCAGATGCCTGGCACGGTGCCAGACGCACAGAAACAGGCGATGCAGGCCGAAGCGCAGACGGTGATCCGCGATCAGGTCGCGCCCGCTTATGCCAAGCTGCTGAAATTCATGCGCGAGGAATATATGCCCCGCGCGCGCAAGACGATCGACGCCTATTCACTGCCCGACGGTAAGGCATTCTATCAGGATCGCATTCGCGAATTCACGACGCTGGACCTGACCCCGCAGCAGATCCACGAAATCGGCCTGAAGGAAGTGGCCCGCATCGACGCCGACATGCGCGCGACGATGAAGGACGCAGGGTTCCAGGGCAGCTTCGAATCCTTCCTGAACTTCCTGCGGACCGACCCGCAATTCTATGCCAAGAAGCCCAAGGAATTGCTGTCGCTGTCGGCTTATGTCGTCAAGAAGATGGACGGCAAGCTGAAGGACAATTTCGAAACGCTGCCCCGTTACCGCTTTACCATCCTGCCGGTGCCGGATGAACTGGCGCCGATCTATACATCGGGTCGCGGCGGACTCGACAGCTGTTTGATGAATACATACGACCTGCCGTCGCGCCCGCTTTATGCCATCCCGGTACTGACGCTGCACGAATGCAACCCCGGCCACAGCTTTCAGGCCGCCGTCGCACTTGAGGCGCCGGCGCGGCCCCGTTTCCGGCAGCAGACCTATTTCTCCGGCTATGGCGAAGGATGGGGCCTGTATACCGAGTATCTGGGCAAGGAACTCGGCATCTATGAGGGGCCGTATGAGGAGTTCGGTCGGCAGACGTTCGAAATGTGGCGCGCAGCCCGGCTGGTCGTCGACACCGGCATCCACACCATGGGTTGGACCCGCCAGCAGGCAATCGACTATTTCCTGAAGCACACCGCGCTTGCCCCGCTGGACATCCGCAACGAAGTCGACCGCTACATCGCCTGGCCGGCACAGGCGCTGGCATACAAGCTGGGTGAATTGTCGATCCGTAAGATGCGCGCAAAGGCAGAGGCCGAGCTGGGCGACCGTTTCGACCCGGCGCCGTTCCACAGCGCGATCCTGGACATGGGCTCGGTCCCGCTGCCCACCTTCGAAGACCAGATGGAGCGTTTCATCGCCCAGCAAAAGGCAGCGGGCAGTGCGACGGCGAACTAGCCTTGCCCTGATCTGCGCGGCGGCGGTGGCGGCGGCAATGCCCGCCGCTGCCGCTCCGCCGGGAAGCGACGAAGGCGAAATCCGCGCGGTGATCGCGCGGATGGAGGCTGCATGGAACCGGGGTGATTTCCGCGGTTACATGGACGGCTTTCTCAACCCCGATGTCGTCTTTGTCTCACGCGGGCGGTTCCAGTCGGACTGGCAGGGCACGCTGGACCATTATGTCCGCGACTATGGCGGCCGGCCCGAGCGTCGCGGGCGGCTGCACTTCTATGACATTCGCGTCGAAATGCTGGCGCCGGACGCCGCCCAGCTGATCAGCCGCTTTCACCTCGACCGGCCCGAACAGCCGCAATATGGCGTCAACACACGGTTGATGCGAAAGGTGAACGGGCGCTGGGTGATCGCACTCAATCACGTATCGGCGGTCGAAACGCCGGACCCGGCCGATCCGGTCCCGGCGCATCGTTAAGGCGGCTATCGCTTCTCCGACCGGGCCAGCAGGTCGACCAGTTCCTTGGTCCAGAACCGCGCCCAGGTATGGGTGCTGTGCCCGCGCGTGTCGGCCGATGACGGGATCAGGACATAGCGCGTCGTCTTCAGCTGCTTCATCGACTCCTCTGCCAGCCCCAGTTCCGGCGGGTTGATGAAATCGTCGGCGGAATTGATCCATGTCATCGGCGTCGTAATCCGCTCCAACCCGGCGGAGGGATCGTAATTGCGCGACGAATCCAGCTGATACAGGAAATCATTGGCGTCGCGCGCGCCGATGTCACGGTCGAACCGTTCTCGCCAATAAGCGTCGGCGGCATCGCGCGTGGGATAATTTGCCTGCGCCCACCAGGGCGGGGTCCCGGCAATGACCGACAGGCTGGACGCAACCCGCAGGCCCATCAGCGGCTGATCGGTATAGTTGCCGCCGCGCCATGCCGGGTCGGCGCGAATGCCCTCCATCGCGCCCTTTCGCCATAACCGGTTGCGCCCGGCAATCGCCACCGCCTGACACGCCATCGGCATCATCGCCTGCGCGAAATCGGGGCGCTTCTGCCCCCAGACGAAGATGTGCATGCACCCCATCGACGTGCCGAAAATCAGCCGCAGGCGATCGACCTTCAACCCGTCGACCAGCATCCGCCGCTGCGCCTCGACCATGTCGTCATAGTCATAGCGCGGGAACGACATCCGCATCCCGTCGCTCGGCTTGGACGAGCCGCCATGGCCGATATTGTCGGGCAGGATGATGAAGTAGCGGTTGGCGTCCAGCGGCTGGCCCGGCCCGTAAAGCTCGTTCGCGAAATGTGGCTGGAGGAACTGTGCACCGCTGCCGCCGGTGCCGTGCAGGATCATGACCGCATTGTCGACGCGCCCCTGTGCATCGCGATGCGGCTTTCCGATGGTGCGGTAGTGCATCCGCAACTGGGGCAGCACTTCGCCGCTGGCGAAGCGGAAATCGTTAATCACATGATCGCCCTGGCGCACAACCTTGTCGTCAAAGGGCGCGCGGGGCGGCGCGCCCGACGCAACAGGTTGCGTCCCCTGCTGCGCGGCAACCGGCGCGGCGGCCAACGCCGTTCCCAACAAAAGCGCACGCAACATATTCCCGATCAGCGCCATGCTGTCCCCCCGTCAAAACGGCACATTTACTCGCCCAGATATTCGTATACGATGTACGAACATGCTGGGATAGTAAAGGGAACACCCATGAGGTTCACGCAAAACGTCGCATGCTGCTCAATCGCCATCGCCGCTGCCATGATGCCCATCGGCAATGCCGCCCACGCTCGTCAGGACAAAGGCGACGCAGCGGAGGCCGCACATCCGGACCGGGCGGAGGCACCGGTCGAGGAGCAGGCGAGCCCCAGCAAGGGCAGCGTGACCGTCGCCGGGCAACGGATCGACTATACGGCCACGCCGGGCACCGTGACCATTCGCGACGATGCGGGCGATCCCCGGGCAAGCATGTTTTATGTCGCCTATACCGCCGCCAATCCGCGCGGCGCACCGCGGCCGGTGACGTTCGTGTTCAACGGCGGACCCGGATCGTCCAGCATGTGGCTGCATATCGGCTCGTTCGGGCCGGTGCGTGTTGACACCCCGACCGCCAGCACTGCCGCCCCGGCCCCGTTCGCGATCGGTCCCAATCCGCAGAGCCTGATCGACAAGACCGATCTGGTGTTCATGGACGCGATCGGCACCGGGCTGTCCCGGCCGCTGGGCAAGGCAAAGGGCAAGGATTTCTGGGGGGTGGATCAGGACATCGACGCCTTTGCCAGCGCGATCCAGCGGTACCTGACGATCAACAATCGCTGGAACGACCCGAAATTCCTGCTGGGCGAGAGTTATGGCACGCTGCGCGCCGCCGGTCTGGTCCACACGCTGCAGGAACGCGGTACGCAGATGAACGGCGTGATCCTGCTGTCATCGATCCTGAACTATGGCATCCGCAATCCCGGATTCGATCAGATCAGCGTAACTTATCTGCCCAGCTATGCGGCAACGGCCTGGTATCACAACCGCCTGCCCAACCGCCCTGCCAGCCTTGAGCCGTTCCTGACCGAAGTACGCGAATTCGCGCGCGGGCCTTATCTGGCGGCGCTGGCAAAGGGGGATGACCTGCCCAACGCCGAACGCGACGCCATGGCGGATCGGCTGGCGGCCTATACGGGGATCGGGCGCGATTACTGGATCCGCGCCGCCCTTCGCCTGGACCTGGGTCGTTTCCGCAAGGAGTTGATGCGCGATACCGGGCAGACCGTCGGTCGACTGGATTCGCGCTTTGTCGGTGCCGATCTGGACGCAGCCGGCGAAGCGCCCGAATTCGACGCGGCGGACACCGCCATTTCCGGCGCCTATGTCGGCGCGATCAATCGCTATCTGTTCGGAACGCTGGGGTACAAGACCGACCTGACCTATCGCCCCAATTTCTACAAGGAAATCTCCCCCGCCTGGGATCAGCGGCACAAGGCGCCGGGCGGTGGCAACCGGCCAATGGCGGCGGCGGATACGGCGATGGATCTGGCCCGCGCGATGCGAACCAATCCGCATCTAAAGGTTCTGTCGCTGAACGGATATTACGACATGGCCACGCCCTTTTTCGGCGCGGAATACGACCTGAAGCACATGCAACTGCCGCCGGCGCTGCGCCCGAACCTGAGCTTCAAATATTATGAGTCGGGCCACATGATCTACATCCACCCGGAATCCATGACCGCATTGAGGCGCGATCTAGCCGACTGGTATGACAGCACGGCACGCTGATGCGTGCGTGTGCATCGCAAACATGACAATATAGTTGCAAGTATACGATATCCGGTATACCTTTCATGAGCGATCGGGCTTTCGGCCCGGTCGCTGCTGAAGACCCGAAAAGGGCGCGGCACCCGCAGGAGGTGAACCTACGCTACCGAAAGGGGAACTCATGACTGGTACCAACGCCGCCGGGCTGACCCGGCGCCGCCGCATCGCGCTTTTGACCTCGGCCCTGACCGCCCTGACCTTTGCGAGCCCCGCGCTTGCACAGGATCAGGACCCCGGCCCCATTCCGTCGACCACCGGCCCCGACCTTGTCGTCACCGGTTCGCGCCTGATCCGCACCGATCTTCAGGCGCCCAGCCCGACGACCGTCGTCAGCGACGAAGACATCAAATTGTCGGGCAACGTCACGCTGGAAAAAACGATGAACGAGTTTCCGCAACTCGCGTCGGGCAATACGTCGACGGTGAACAATGGCGGCGGGTCCGGCATTCTGACCGCGAACCTGCGCGGCCTGGGCGCGCCGCGAACGCTGGTCATGGTCAACGGGCGCCGCTTCATCCCCGCCGACTCTTCGGGCAATGTCGACCTTGCCAGCATCCCTGATGCGCTGATCCGCCGGGTCGACATCATCACCGGCGGCGCTTCCGCCGTCTACGGTTCGGACGCGGTCGCGGGTGCGATCAACTTCGTCCTGAACGACCGTTTCGAAGGGGTCGAGGTTGCAGCTCAATATGGCCTGACCGACCGGGGCGACGCTGCATCCAAAAAGCTCGACCTGACATTCGGTACCGGCACCAGCGACGGGCGCGGCAATGTCGCGCTGTCGGCATCATGGACGCGACAGGATTCGATCACCCAGTCCAGCCGCGAGTTCGGCCGCGTGCCGCTTGGCGAAGTCAACGGACAGCTCGTCTATTCGGGATCGGGCAGCATCCCTGGCACTCGCGTGCCGCTCAGCGTGAGCCAGCGCAACCAACTGGTCGGCGTCGACCTGACGCCGTCGGGCGCCTGCACGTCGATCACCGGCATCCGCTTTGGTGAGAACAGCCAGGTCCTGCCTTATTGCCAGCCGCAGGACACCTATAACTATGCCCCCTTCAACCTGCTTCAGCGCCCGTTGGAGCGGTACAACGTCTCAGGCCTCGCCAAATATGAGCTGACGGAAGGCGTGACCGCCTATCTCGAAGGGTTCTATGTCAACACCCGCAACCAGATGGTGCTGGCGCCCGACTCCTTCACCCCGCTGACGCCAGGTGCTGCATCGTCGACGCTGCTGGTGCCGGGCTATGCGACCAATCCGGGGCTTCCGGCCAGCCTGCGCGACTTTTTCTCGAACAATGCCGCGATCTTCGATCCCGATGGCGACGGCACGGCAGCGGTTGTGGGCGGCGGCCGGCGTGCCGATGAGTTGGGCACGCGCGATTATCTGTATGAGCGTCAGTCCTATCTGTTCACCGGCGGTCTGCGCGGCGATTTCACGGCGCTGGGCCAGACGTGGCGTTGGGACGCCTTTTACCAATATGCCCGCAACCGCACCGATACGCGCAGCGAAAACCTGATTTCGCAAACCCGGCTCAGCATGGGGCTGGACGCGGTCCAGAACGCATCGGGTGAGGTCGTCTGCCGCAATCAGGCGCTTGGCTGCGTGCCCGTCAACATTTTTGGCTTGGGTGCGATCACGCCGGAAGCAGGCGCGTTCCTGACCCCGGTTCGCGAGAGCCACGACGTGTTCGTCCGGCAGGTCGCGGGCGCAACGGTCAGCGGCACGCTGTTCGACCTGCCCGCGGGCCCGGTTTCGGTGGCGCTGGGCACCGAATATCGCAAGGACCAGTACGACTTCTATCCAAGCCCGCTGGACATCGCGAACGAATATGGCGCGGTGTCGCAAAAGCCGCTGTCGGGCGCGTTCGACGTGGTCGAATTCTTTGGCGAAGCTCGCGTGCCCCTGTTGAGCGACATGCCCTTTGTCGACACGCTGGCGGTCGAGGGCGCGGTGCGCTTCTCAGACTATTCATCGGTCGGCAGCGTCTTTACCTGGAAGGCGGGTGGCGAATATGCACCCGTCAGCTGGTTCCGCATTCGCGGCGCGTATAACAAGGCGATCCGCGCGCCCAATATCGGTGAGCTGTACAACGCGATCACCCGCGGCTTCACCGGCGGCACCGACCCGTGCGACGCCAGCCAGACGCGCAGCGATGCGCTGAAGCAATTCTGCGTGCAGCAGGGCGTACCCGCGAACGAGATCGACAACTTCACCCAGGCGACCCTGGGCCTGAATCAGGACAGCGGCGGCAACCCGAACCTGCGTGAGGAACGGTCGTCGACCTATACCATCGGTGCCGTCATATCCCCGCCGTTCATCCCGCGCCTGAACATCACGGTCGATTATTTCGACGTGCAGGTGGATGATGCGATCACCACGATCAACGCGCAGCAGACGATGAACGACTGCTACACCACGCTCGACGCGTCCAGCGCGACGTGCCAGTCGATCGTGCGCCTGAACAACGGTCAGATCGATTATGTCCGGGTGAACAGCAACAATATCGGCACGCTGAAGGTGAACGGCATCGACGCACAGCTCGATTACCGCCTTCCGCTGCCCGCCGCGCTGGGCATCGGCAACGACGATGCGACGCTCAGCGTCACGGCGGTCGCAAGCTGGCTGTTCGAACGCTCGACCCAAGTCTTGGAAAGCTCGACGCCACAGGATTGCGCGGGCTTTTACGGCGCTGGCTGTTCGGCAGGTACGGGCGGCTTCATCACGCCCGATTTCAAGCTGAACCTGGCGGGCAACTATAACAGTGGCCCGATCAACTGGCGCGTCCAGGGCCGCATGATCGGCGGGCTGGACCTGTATCCGACCGCGTCGAACGTGGTGAAGAATGTCGGTTCGACCTGGTATCTCGACACCTCATTCTCGATCGAGGCGACGGATATGCTGACCCTGACGCTGGGCGTCGACAATCTGCTGGATCAGCAGCCGCCGATCTTTGGCACCGCGCTGGTTGGCGATGCCAATACCGACGTGTCGCTGTACGACACGCTTGGTCGCCGCTTCTTCGTGGGCGCACGGATGCGGTTCTGATGTGAGATGACCCGGCGGCGGGATGGTGATGCCACCCGCCGCCGTGGATGACGAACACCATGTCCGGCCACGGCGCACCGGTCGGCATCGAAAGGAAAGACAATGGCCCCGCCCGCTCCCCGGATCAGCCGCAGGGACATGTTGATGGGTTCCGCCGCCATGATGGCGCTGTTACCCGGCGGCGCGCTGCAAGCGCGTGTTCAGGCAGGTGCCGCGGGGCTCGCGGGGCCGGTGCGTCCCTTCCCGCTGTCGGCGGTGCGGCTGGCGCCTTCACCCTTCCTGCGCGCGGTGGAGGCGAACCGGGGCTATCTGATGGCGCTGGAGCCGGATCGGCTGCTCCACAATTTCCGCAAACATGCCGGGCTGGAGCCAAAGGGCGCGATCTACGGAGGCTGGGAATCGGACACGATCGCCGGCCATACGCTAGGCCATTATCTGAGCGCGCTGGCGCTGATGCATGCCCAGACCGGCGACAACGAATGCCGCCGCCGGGTGAATTATATCATCGACGAACTCGCCGCGTGTCAGGCGGCGTCGGGTGACGGTTACGTATCGGGCTTCACCCGCCGGCGCGGTGAGGTTTACGAGGATGGGAAGCTGATCTTCCCCGAGATCATGGCCGGAGACATCCGTTCGGCCGGGTTCGACCTGAACGGCTGCTGGGTGCCGTTCTACACCTGGCACAAGCTTTATGCCGGGCTGTTCGATGCCCAGACACTGGCGGGCGACGACCGCGCACTGTCGATCGCAGTGGCGCTGAGCGGCTATATCGACAAGGTGTTCGCTGCGCTGAACGACGAACAGGTGCAGAAGGTGCTCGATTGCGAGCATGGCGGCATCAACGAAAGTTTCGCCGAACTGCATGTGCGGACGCGCGACCCGCGCTGGCTGCGGCTGGCCCAGCGGCTGCGCCACAAAAAGGTGCTGGACCCGCTGTCGCGGCGCGAAAACTCGCTGCCCTGGATCCACGCCAATACCCAGATTCCAAAGATCATCGGCCTGGCCCGCCTGCACGAGATCACGGGAGATCCCGGCAATGCCGTCGCGGCGCGCTTTTTCTGGGATACGGTGGTCGGCCAATATAGCTACGCCATTGGCGGCAATGCGGACCGGGAGTATTTCCCGGCACCCAATACCGTATCCAAGCACATCACCGAACAGACGTGCGAAAGCTGCAACACCTATAACATGCTGAAGCTGACCCGGCATCTTTATGCCTGGCAGCCCAGCGCACGGCTGTTCGATTATTATGAGCGCGCGCACATCAATCACATGCTGGCGCATCAGGACCCCGAAACCGGCATGTTCGCTTATATGGTGCCGCTGGCGTCGGGATCGCATCGCAACTGGTCCGAACCGTTCGACAATTTCTGGTGCTGTGTCGGCACGGGGATCGAGACGCATTCCAAACATGGCGAAAGCATCTGGTGGACCGGCGACGACACGCTGATCGCCAACCTGTACATCCCATCCACGCTGGACTGGGCCGAGCGGGATGCGCAACTTTCGATCGCCACCGCATACCCCTTCAGCGAAACCGTCGACATCCGCATCGACCGGATGGCCCGCCCCCAGCGATTTGGCCTTGCCCTGCGTATCCCCGCCTGGGCCAAGGGCGCATCGGTTCAGATCAATGGACAGGCGACCCCGATGCTGGCCAGCGACGGCTATGCCGTGCTGCGCCGCGAATGGCGCGCGGGCGACCGGGTGACGCTGACCCTGCCGATGCAGCTATGGGCCGAACCGACGCCGGACGATCCGCAGACCATCGCTATGCTGCACGGGCCTGTGGTGCTGGCTGCCGATATGGGGCCGGTGGACAAGCCGTTCGACGGCGTCGCGCCCGCGCTGGTTTCAGCCGATGTGCTGAGCGGATTTCAGCCGGTGTCGGAAGCCGCCAAAACCTTTCGCACGAACGGCATCGGGCGCCCAGGCGACCTGAGTTTCGCGCCATTCTATCAGCAGACACAGCGCCGGACGGCGGTTTATTTCCGCCGCTTCACCGAACCGCAATGGGCCGTCGAGCAGCAGGCGTTCGCCGCCGAACAGGCGCGTCTGGCCGATCTTCAGGCGCGGTCGGTCGATGTCATGCATCTGGGCGAAATGCAGCCCGAACGCGATCACCAGCTGAAATCGGCCAATTCCTACACTACCGCCTATCGCGGCCGGCATGGCCGCGACATGCGCGACGACGGCTTTTTCGAATTCCACATGAAGGTACGGCCCGGACCGCTTGTGCTCCAGGCGACTTATTGGGGTGAGGAGCGCAATCGCGATTTCCAGATCCTGATCGACGGACAGAAGATCGCCGGCCAAAAGCTGAATGGCGAGCGCCCCGGCGAGTTTTTCGACGTCGACTATCCGATCCCGGAGGCACTGACACGCGGCAAATCGCAGGTCACGGTGCGGTTCCAGCCATCCGCCCGCCTGGCACGCGGCGGGCCGGTGTTTGGCGTTCGTATCTATACCGCAGCGGCAAAGGGGGCGAACATCACCCTCTGATGCACGCCCCGCTTGGTAAGTTATCGCAAAAAGCTCCCTTAGGTGGGAGGGCCACTCGACGGGTCCTTCGCTAATCCTGCTTGTCGCGACGGCGGCGCATGAATGCTGCCGTCGCAACCGCCGGCGGGCGGTGCCATCAGGGGCGAACCTGCCCCTTACCCCGCACCAGATATTTAAAGCTGGTCAACTGCTCCAGCCCGACCGGACCGCGCGCATGCATCTTGCCGGTTGCGATGCCGATCTCGGCGCCCATGCCGAATTCCCCGCCATCCGAAAACTGGGTTGAGGCATTGTGCATGACGACGGCGCTGTCGATCGCCAGCAGAAAGCGTTCGGCGGCGGCATCGTTCTGCGTCAGGATGGCATCGGTATGGCCCGACGAATGAGTCGCGACAAAGCTGATCCCGGCGTCCAGATCTTCGACGATCTTCACCGACGCGATGGCGTCCAGATATTCGCAGTCCCAGTCATTGTCACTGGCGGGAGTCAGGCGGCTGTCGATGCCGCGCGCTTCCTCATCGCCGCGAAGCTGACATTCGGGCAGCGCCTCCACCAGCGCGGGGATCGCCCGGTCGGCAATCGCTCGGTCGATCACGATGCTTTCGGTTGCGCCGCACACGCCGGTGCGCCGCAGCTTGGCATTGCGGATCACCGCCACTGCCTGATCCAGATCGGCATCGGCGTGGATATAGCTGTGGCAGTTTCCGTCCAGGTGCAGCAGCGTCGGCACGCGCGCTTCGTTGCGGACCAGTTCGACCAGGCCGCGGCCGCCGCGCGGGATCGCCAGATCGACATGGTCGACCGCGCGTAAAAGCTCGCCCACAGCGGCGCGGTCCGCCACGCCGACGGTCTGCACGCACTGGGCGGGCAGCCCCGCATCGGCCAGTCCGGCCTGCATGCAATCGACGATCGCCGCGGTCGAACGGCGGCTTTCCGAGCCGCCGCGCAGGATGATGGCATTGCCCGATTTGATGCACAGCGCGCTGGCATCGGCACCGACATTTGGCCGCGATTCAAAGATCATGGCGATGACGCCGATCGGCACCGCCACCCGGCGGATGTCCAGCCCGTTGGGGCGTTCGAACTGCGCCAGCTCACGCCCGACAGGGTCGGGCAGCGCGGCGATTTCCTCCAGCGCGGTGGCCATCGCCTCCACCCGCTTTTCGTCCAGCATCAGCCGGTCGATAAAGGCGGCGGGCTTGCGTCCCTCCACATCCGCGACATCGGCGGCATTGACCTCAAGCAGCGCGGGCGCCGCTTCGCGCAGGCGGCGCGCGGCGGACAGGATCGCACGGTTGCGCGTGTTGGTGTCGCTCATCGCCAGCGCGCGGGCTGCTGCCTTCGCCGTGCGGCCCAGCGTCTCGATATGGCCGGCCACATCGTCGGACTGAATGGCGGTTTCGGTTTCGGGCTTGGTCTTCAACAGGGTCATGAAAGCTTCTTTCCGGCGCAAGCGCCTTGAATTGGGTATGAAAGGAGAATGGCGTACCGGGTCAGCGCAGCGCGACCGCGCGCGCATAGGCCGCCTCAAGCGTTGCGCGCATCAGCGCGTCCAGATCGCCCTTGCCGTTCAGCGCATCCAGGCCCGCGGCGGTCGTGCCGTTCTTGCTGGTCACGCTAATCCGCAGCGCCTCAAGATCGAGGGGGGACTGCCGCGCCATTTCGATCGTGCCTGACAAGGTGCCCAGCACCAGCTGCTTGGCGGTCTCGGCATCGAAACCCAGCGTCTGCGCGGCCTCCACATATGTACGGGCGATTTCGAACACATAGCCCGGCCCCGAACCTGCGACGGCGGTCAGCCGGTCCAGCTGATCCTCGTCCGCGACCCAGATGGCAGTACCGACCGCCGCCATCAACGCTTCCGCCGCGTCGCGTTGTTCCGGGGTGACGGAGGGGTCCGCACACAGACCGCTGACGCCCGCACCGATGGCGGCGGGCAGGTTCGGCATGATCCGCACCACCGGCGCATCGCCGCTGAGCGAGCGCAGCCGGGCGATGGACGCCCCCGCCGCGATCGACGCGACAAAGCCTCTATCGGCCAGCAGCGCGGCATAGGTCGGCAGCACCTGATCCAGCATCTGCGGCTTCACTGCCACGATGACCAGATCATAGGCGGTCGTGCCGGGCGCCGGCGCTTCTTTGAGGAATGTCACGCGGGCCGGAGTGTCCGTACCCGGCTGGGCAGCGGGGTCGATGACGTGGAAATCATGATCCGGGAACTGGCGATCGGCGACCGCGGCCCATTGCGACATCAACGCCGCGCCCATTTTTCCATGTCCGACCAGTGCGATCCGCAAAACATTCTCCCATAGATTAGATTGAACAACGCAAACCCGGTGGAACACTCCTCCGACGATAACCAAATATCGTACATGGCCAAATCAGGCACATCCACCACATCCAGCCCAAACAGGGCGAGCGGTTTGCCACATCCGTCAAAATGTGTATAAGGGCTTCATATTAACCGCCAGCTCATATGTCAACGTCGTGTTCATTCTGTGTAGCAGGATCGATTATTCTTAGACGACATCTATATTTTAGAATTCATTGGAGTTGCTTGTGAACGAACCAAAGCGCGTTGTAGTAAAGGTCGGGTCCAGCCTTTTGACCGATCAGGTCCGCCTGACTCCGCGATGGGGATTCATGCAGCAGGTTCTGGAGGATATCGCCCTCCTTCGGGACGAAGGGTATGAAGTCGTGCTCTGCTCTTCGGGCGCGGTCGCGCTGGGGATGCGGATGCTGGACGTCACCCCCGCGACGGCCGGCCTGCGCGACAAGCAGGCGGCAGCCGCGTGCGGCATGCCGCTGCTGCTCGACGCCTACAAGCATATCGGCCACCAGCATGAACTGGACATCGCGCAGATCCTGGTGACGCTGGGAGATTTCGAGGATCATGCCCGGTTCCTGAACACCAAGAACACCGTCCACCGGCTGCTCGACGCCGGGGTGCTGCCGATCATCAACGAAAACGACACGATCACGACCGAGGAAATCCGCGTCGGCGACAATGACCGGCTGGCGGCCAAGGTCGCTCAGATGATCCAGGCACAGCATCTGGTCATCCTGACCAGTGTCGACGGGCTTTATGACCGCAACCCGTCGGAACCGGGCGCAAAGCTGGTAGAGACGGTCCATGATGTCAGCCAGTATCTGGCGGTCACCAGCGAAGTCAGCGAATTGGGCAGCGGCGGCATGCTGACCAAGATGCAGGCCGCCAACATGGCCCAGAATGCCGGTTGCAACACGCTGATCGCCAATGGCGAAGTCCAAAGCCCGATTTCGTCGGTGCTGAAGGGGGAGCGCCCCTGCACCACCTGCGTCGCGTTTGACGAACCGCTGACCAGTTGGGCGACGTGGCTGACCAATCGCCTGCAGATGGCGGGCAGCATCGTGATTTCCGCCGAAGCTGCCGACGCCATCGACCGTGGGGAGCGCGGGATCGACCGTTATGACGTGCGTTCGATCACCGGCAACTTCGCGAAGGGTGACGTGCTGCACGTCTATGACGAACAGGGTATCGAACGTGCGCGGGGCATGACCGATTTCTCGTCCGAACAGGCTGAAATCCTGACCCGCAATCTGGACGTGCCGGTCAAGTCGCTGCTCGGCTATCAGTCGCGCGGCGTGTTGATCGAAAAGACCAATCTGGCGACGCTCGACAGCCGGCAGATCCAGTGGAAGCCCCAGTTGTTCGCCGCTGAATAAGGCATCTCTGCCCGGACTGAACGCGGACCGTTGCCGCGTTCAGTCCGGCTCCAGCATGGCCAGCGTTTCGCGGATCGCGGCCAGCCTTTGGCCCTCGTCCTCAATGGCGCGCGCGTCGATCCAGCGCTCGCCGCGCTGCTCCAGTCCGGCAGCGGACCAGTCGCCATCGCCCGACGCCGGGGTATAGGCGATGGCCGCCGGCCCCGCATCGATCCGCGCGACCCCCGCCATTTTTGCCAGCAGTCGCAACCGCGTCGGGTCGATCAGGCGAAGCGCCGCATCGGGCAGCGTGCCGAAACGATCCTCCAGCTCTTCCTCGAACGCATCCACCATTGCCGGCTCGTCGATCCGCGCCAGCCGAGCGTAAAGCGACAGGCGTATCCCCTCCTCCGGTATCCAATCGGCGGGCAGATGCCCGGCGGCGCCCAGATTCAGTTCGGGTGCGGGCCGATCAGCCGCTTCGCCGCGCGCTTCGCGCAGCGCATGGGCCAGCATGTGCTGATACAGTTCGACCCCGATCAGCTTCATGTGGCCGGCCTGTTCCTCGCCCAGCAAATCCCCCGCGCCGCGCAGGTCCAGATCGCGCGCGCTGATCGCGAAGCCGGCGCCCAGCTGGTCGAACGCCTGAAGGGTGCGTAACCGCTCGCGCGTTCGCGGGGCGATGGTGGCGCCGCTTTCGGTGGTCAGCAGGATCTGCCCGCGCCGCCCGCCGCGCCCCACCCGCCCGCGCAACTGGTGCAGCTGCGCCAGCCCGAACCGGTCGGCGCGGTGGACGATCATCACATTGGCGCGCGGCACGTCCAGCCCCGCTTCGATGATGTTGGTCGCGAGCAATATGTCGCCATCGCCATTGGCAAAGCCGACCATCGCCTCGTCAATCTCCGCCACCGGCATCTTGCCGTGCGCGACGACGATGCCGAGTGCAGGCACCAGCTTTCGCAACCGCGCCTCCAGCGGGGCAATATCCTCGATCCGGGGCACGACGACAAAGCTCTGCCCGCCACGCGCGCTTTCGCGCAGCAATGCGGCGCGCACCGTCGCGTCGTCAAATTCGGTCAGGACCGTGCGGATCGGCTGGCGCCGCGCGGGCGGCGTCGCGATTATCGACAGCTTCTGCAAACCGACCAGCGCACCCTGAAGGCTGCGCGGAATGGGCGTTGCGCTCAGCATCAGGCTGTGCCCCGCCCCCAGCGCCTTTAGCCGCGCCTTGTCGGCGGCGCCGAAACGCTGTTCCTCGTCCACGATCACCAGCGCCAGATCGCGATAGGAAACGGCCTTTGCCGCGACCGCCGATGTGCCGATCACGATGCCGATCGAGCCGTCCTTCAACCCCGCGCGCACATGCCGCTGCGTGGCGGCGTCGTCCAGCCGCGACAGGCCGGCCACCTCGATCCCGGTATCGGCAAAACGCCGGCGAAAGGTTTCCAGATGTTGGCGCACCAGCACGGTGGTCGGCGCGGCAAGGACCACCTGCCGCCCCGACAGCGCGACCATCGCAGCGGCGCGCAATGCCACCTCGGTCTTGCCATAGCCGACATCGCCGATCACCAGCCGGTCGAGCGGCTGCCCGGATGCAAGATCGTCGCGCACCGCCGCGATGGCGCGCGCCTGATCGGGGGTTTCGGTAAAGGGAAAGCGCGACGCAAAGCGTTCATAGGTCGCCGGGTCCGGCTCGATCGGGTCGGTCTTCAGCCGCGCGCGCTCCGCAGCGATCCCGGTCAGACCGCGCGCGGTTTCGGCGATGGCGACATGCACCGCCGCGCGCCGCTTTGCCCAGCTGGTGCCATCCAGACTGTCCAGCGTCACCGCTTCCGCATCGGCGCCATATCGCCACACCCGATCGACTTCGCCCAAGGGGACCAGCCGCCGCCCCTCACGCGCATATTCCAGCCGCAGAGCCTCTCCATCGGGCATCGGCTCCAGTCCGGTGACGCGGGCAATCCCATGATCCTCATGCACGACGATGTCGCCGACATGCAGTTCACCAGTCGCCAGCAATTCGGCCTGGCTGGCGGGCAGGTCGCCCCGCCCTGCACGCCCGCCCAGCAGATCGGCCGCCGCGACGACGGCCAGCGTGCCCAGCGCAAAGCCCCGGTCCAGCGGCGCCTCGATGGTCATCACCCGGCCTGGCCCCGCCGCCAGCGCGTCCCCAAGCCCCTCAACCGGCTCGATTTCGACACTCATCCGCTTGCCGATCCGGCGCGAGAGGAACCGCAAGTCGCGCGCGCTGCCGGCGAGCAGCAGCGCGCCCTGTTCCAGCGCCTTTCCGGCGAAGCGCACAAAGGCCCGCATCGGGTCGCGCCGCTCGACAAAACGCGGCGTCGGCGTGGCGGCATCCGGCATGAACAGCGTATCGCGCCCCTCCAGCGCGCGGCGCCAGCGGGCGGCATCGACGCTGGCATCGCGCCGCTCCCCCGCCAGCCGAACAAAGCGCGCGCGCTGTTCATCGGCGCCCGGTTCGATCAGCACGGGTCGGTCGGGCAGGTGATCGGTCAGCACTGCATCGCGCTGCGCCTCCGGCTCCCGCGCGCGGCCGATCTCAATCGCTTCCAGCGTCTCGATGCGACGCTGGCTGAGCGGATCGTAATAAGCGATTTCGCCAATCGCATCCGCGGAAAAGCCGATGCGGACCGCCTGTGGCTTGTCGACCGGGAAAATGTCGATGACCGCACCCCGCACGGCGAACTCGCCCGGCTCGTCCACGCGGTCGTCGGCCAGATAGCCCAGCGCCTCCGCCCGTTCGGCAAAGCTTGCAGCGTCCAGCGCCTCACCCACCGAAAAACGGGGGGGCGTGGGGGCATAGGCGGCCGGCGGCGCGACGGGTGCGACCGTCGCTTCGGCCGATGCGATCAGATAGGCGCGCCGATCCGTCACGTCATGCAGCATGTGCAGCGCCCCCACCCGCGCGCCGACATTCGCGGCAGAGGCGTCGGCACCCGGCAGCGCGTCGCTGGCAGGCATCTGTGCCACCACGGCGGCGGGGTCGAATGCGCGCAACAGCCGCGCGACCGCTTCGGCGCGGGCAGGGTCGCGCATCATCACGAACGCACCGTCGGGCGCGGCGGCGACAAGATGGGCGGCAATTTCGGCTGGGCTGGCGGCGGGGGTTGGGACAGTGTCGGACACATCGGCCAGTTCGGAACGCACCTGCAACATCACACCCCCGAAATCTCAATGGATCGCAAACCGAGATCGACCGGATACGTTCCGACCCGCGCGACTTGGGCACAGCGCGGCGAGGTGCTAGGGGCGCTGCCATGCTAAACCTGACCGGTATCACGGTGCGCCTTGGCGGACGCACGATCATCGACGGCGCCAGCGCGCGCCTGCCACCGAAAGGGCGCATCGGCCTTGTCGGGCGCAACGGCGCGGGCAAGACGACGCTGATCCGGGTGCTGACCAACCTGCTCGAACCCGATGCGGGCAGCGTCGACATGCCGCGCGGTGCGACCCTCGGCTATGTCGCGCAGGAAGCGCCCGCCGGAGAAGCAACGCCGTTCGAAACCGTTCTGGCCGCCGATGTCGAGCGCGCGGCCCTGCTGGTCGAAAGCGAGACAAGCGAGGACCCCGATCGGCTGGGCGATGTCTATGACCGGCTGATTGCCATCGACGCCTATACCGCCCCCTCGCGCGCGGCGCAGATCCTGGTCGGCCTGGGCTTTGACGAAGACGCGCAGCATCGCCCGCTCAGCAGCTTTTCCGGCGGCTGGCGGATGCGGGTTGCGCTGGCCAGTCTGCTCTTCTCGCGCCCCGACGTGCTGCTGCTCGACGAACCGTCGAACCACCTCGATCTCGAAGCCGTGTTGTGGCTGGAGGATTTCCTCAAAAACTATCCGGCGACGATCCTGCTGGTCAGCCACGAGCGCGATTTCCTGAACAATGTGGTGGACCATATCCTCCACCTGTCGGGCGGCAAGCTGACGCTCTATCCCGGCGGTTATGACGCGTTCGAGCGGCAGCGTGCCGAACGGCAGGCCCAGATCGCATCGGCACGAGCCAAGCAGCAGGCGGAGCGGGAGAAGCTTCAGGCCTATGTCGCGCGCAACTCCGCACGCGCATCGACCGCCAAACAGGCCCAGTCGCGCGCCAAGATGCTCAGCAAGCTGCAACCCATCGCCGAACTGGTCGATGATCCCAGCCTGAGCTTCGATTTCCCGAAGCCCGACGAGCTGCGCCCGCCGCTGATCACGCTGGACCTGGCATCGGTCGGCTATGGCGAAACGCCGATCCTGAAGCGGCTGAACCTGCGGATCGACCCGGACGACCGGATCGCCCTGCTGGGTCGCAACGGCAACGGCAAGACGACGCTGGCGCGGCTGCTGGCGGCCCAGCTCGCCCCCATGGAAGGCGCGATGAACGCATCGGGCAAGATGCGCGTCGGCTATTTCACCCAATATCAGGTCGAGGAACTGGACCGCGACGAAACCCCGCTTCAGCACATGACGCTGATGATGAAGGGGGCCAGTCAGTCGGCGGTGCGCGCGCAGCTGGGCCGCTTTGGCTTTGAAGGGCACAAGGCGACGACGGAAGTCGGCAAGCTGTCGGGCGGCGAGCGTGCGCGTCTGGCGATCGCGCTGATCACGCGCGACGCGCCGCACCTGCTGATCCTGGACGAACCGACCAACCACCTTGACGTCGATGCGCGCGAAGCACTGGTGCAGGCGCTGGCGGCCTATAGCGGGGCGGTGGTGATCGTCAGCCACGACCGCCATATGATCGAGCTGACCGCCGATCGGCTGGTCTTGGTCGACGGGGGCAGCGCGCGGGAATTCGACGGTTCGCTGGACGATTACATCGCCTTCGTCCTGCGCGGCGATACGGAGGCGAAGCCCGCGAAGCAGGGTGGCGACCGCCGCTCCGGCGCCGACACGCGCGAACGCGAAAAGGCGCTGCGCCGCGCCGCGCGAGAGGCGGAGGCCGAAGTCGCGAGACTGACCGAACGCCGCGACCAGATCGACAAGGTGCTGGCCGACCCCGCCGCCGCAAAGGGGCCGTTGGCGTCAATGTCGGTGGGCGAGTTGATGAAGGCTCGCACCGAACTGGAAGACGGCATCGCCGCCGCCGAAGCCGCATGGCTCGAGGCAAGCGACGCGATGGAGCAGCTGGCAGCCTGACGTCCAAGCGAACCGGCTGACCGCGGATAAAAAGAAAGGGGCGGTGCCACACACCGCCCCTTTTTCGTGTCGACCGTCCTTCGCCCTCAGGTGGCGGGGTCGACCTTAGGGTCGGCCAGCGCGTGGGTCGGCTTGGCCCCCCAGAGCGCGTAGAACAGGATGTAGAGCTCGCACAGCGCGGTCAGCAGGAACGACAGCTGCAGGCCATAGGCGTCGGCCAGCCACCCCTGCACCACCACCAGCGCGCCGCCGGCAATCGCCATGATCAGCAGCCCCGATCCTTCCTCGGTCAACGGGCCGAGGCCGCGAATGCCGAGCGTGAAGATCGTCGGGAACATGATCGAATGGAACAGCCCGACCAGGATCAGCGACCACATCGCCACCGGACCGGTGGTGAAGACGGTCACCAGCATGACGATGAACGCGCCGATCGAAAATGCCGCCAGCACCGTCTCTGCGGGAATGCGCTGCATGATCGCCGATCCGGCAAAGCGGCCGACCATCATCCCGCCCCACAGGAAGGTCAGATACCGCCCGGCCTGTTCGTTAGTCAGGTTGGCGATGTCGGGCTGGCTGACGAAATTGACGAACAGGTTGGCGACGCCGATTTCCGCGATCAGATAGATGAAGATCGCCGGGATGCCGAACACCAGGTTGCGGTGCTTCCACAGCGAATGCTTCTTGCGCTCCTCACGCGCCAGACGGCTGGTCGACGAGCCAAGCGCCGGCAGCGGAAAGCGCGCGATGATCACCGCCAGCACCACCAGCACCGCCGCGACCAGCACATAAGGCAGGACCACCGACTGCGCGTCGGCCAGACGCTCGGCCTGGGTCAGGACCGTGCCCGCCTCTGCCGTGCCGCCCTTGGAACGACCCAGGATCAGATAGGCGCCGAACAGCGGCGCCAGCATGGTGCCTGCCGAATTCATCGCCTGCACCAGATTGAGCCGCGAGGATGACGTCTCAGGCGGACCGATCACCGCGACATAGGGGTTGGCCGCAACCTGCAGCAGCGTGATGCCGCTGGCGATCACGAACAGCATCACCAGCGTCACGCCATAAGATGGCAGGCTGGCCGCCAGAGTCATTCCCGCCGCGCCCGCCGCCATGATCAACAGGCCGATCACCAGCGACTTCTGATACCCCACGCGCTCGATCAGCTTGGCCGACGGGATCGAAGCAAAGAAATAGGCGATGAACCACACGCTTTCGATCAACGTCGTCTGCGTATAGTTCAGGTCGAACACGCTGCGCAGATGCGGCAGCAGCGTGTTGTTGATAACCGTGATGAAACCCCACATGAAGAACAGGCTGGCAAGCAGCGTCAGTGCCGGGGCGTAAGTTGCGCGCGGTTGATCCGCACCTGTACTTTGCTTCACTTGGCTCGGCAGGGCCATTGGCGATCCTCCTTCATCAGACCCGCTCGACGCAGGCGATGTTTCTTTTAAGCGTTATTCAATCGTCCCAGCGAAAGGGGCCGACCCGTTCATGACGTCCAAGCATGAACGCATCCGCCACCAGACGAAATGGCGAAAGGTCTGCCTCGATCACCGCGCGACCCGCCATTTCGGCAAAGCGGCGATACAGGCGTGGATATTCGCCGATCCCCGGTACGTCGACCTCTTTGTCTTCGATGATCAGCCGCGCGCCGCCGTCGCGCAGCACGGCAGTGCCGCCATCGGTCTCGATCGTGATCGACCAGGTTTGTGGCCCGCGTTGGTCGAAGGAAAATTCAACGTCGATCCGGGGCACGCCGTCACCCGACAGGATCAGATCGGCAGCGATGGGCGCGGCGCGATCGGTGGGATAGCGCAGCACCGCATCGCGGAGCGTGACACCCGGTACCAGGCGGGTCAGGATCGACAGCGCGTTGACGCCGGGATCGAACACCCCGATGCCCGGTTGCCAGATCCATTCCTGACCCGGATGCCAGACGCGCACATCTTCTTTCCAGTCGATGCGGACGTGCCGGATCGCACGATCGCCCAGCCAGCGGGCCAGCGGCTCCACGCCGTCGGCCTCACGAGAATGCCAGGTCAGGAACAGGCTCCGTCCCGCCGCACGGGCCATGTCGGCAAAGCGTTCGCCCTCGCTGACCGTAGCGGCAGGCGGCTTTTCGACCATCACGTCCAGACCGAGCGCCAGCGCCTCTGCGATCAGCGGCGTGCGGGCCATGGGCGGCGTGCAGATCGAAACCGCGCTCAGCCCCGGCACCCGCGCGTGCAATTCGGTGATCGTCGTGGCGGCGGGAACGGACAGGCCGTTGTCATGATGCGTGACCACACCCGCCAGTTCGAAATCGGCATTGGCGGCAATGGCGGGCAGATGCTGGTCGCGAGCGATCTTGCCCACGCCGACGATTGCGATGGCCCGGCTCATTGCCCGACACCCGCCGGCGCGTCGCGCTCCGCCGAATGCATGATAAGGTCCAGCACTTCCTGAATCAGCTTGGCCATCGCTGCATGGGCCGCCGCCGTATCTCCGGCCGCGATAGCGTCGCGGACGTCGGCATGATCCTGGATGCTGGCCGACCGGCCCGCCAGCCGGTTGGTAAAGCGGATCGAGGTGCGCAGCGCAGTCGTAACGACGTCGCGAAATTGGGAGAAGAACGGGTTGTTCGACGCACGCAGCACCGCGACGTGAAAGGCGATGTCCGCCTCCAGCGTATCGTCTTCACCCTGATCAGCGGCTCGCATCCGCTCAAGCCCGGCATCGATCGCGGCCTTTTGCTCGGGCGAGGCGCTGCCCGCCGCAAGCGCGGCGGCGGCGGGTTCGACCGCGATCCGAAGCTCGCTGAAGCGGCGCAGCAGCACCAGGCTGGATCGCCGTTCGAGCAACCACCGCAGCACGTCGGTATCGAACAGGTTCCACGCTTCTTCGGGGCGCAGGAACGTACCCTGTTTGGGCCGCGCGCCCAGCAATCCCTTGGCTGACAGCATCTTCACCGCTTCACGCGTGACCGACCGGCTGACGCCGTGCTGCTTTACGATTTCAGCTTCGTTGGGAAATGGTTTGTCGCGATATTCGCCAACCACGATGGCCCGCCCCAGAACCTCCAGCAGGCCGAATGTCAGGTTACGGCCCAGTTCACCCCGCACCAGCGGATCATCGGCCATCATCCCACCCCATCATCGTTCGTCGTCGTCGCGGCACTGACTTTTACAGATCGACGCCCCCTCGACAAGAGCGATTGATCATATAAAAAACCTTCAGCATCGCTTAGGCGAGAACAGGAGAGTTCCAGATGGCATCAGCGCCCCGACCCCGGCCCGCTTGTGACGCAGGATGGCCGCTGTGAGCGCGTTCATCGCCGTCGACTGGGGCACCACCAATCGCCGCGCCTGGCGGATCGAGGATGGTCGCGCGGTGGACGTGATGCGCGACGCGACCGGTATTCTGGCCGTGCCGAGCGATGGCTTTGCCGACGCCGCTGCCGAAATCCGCGCAAAGCTGGGCGACCTGCCGATGCTGATGGCGGGCATGGTGGGGTCAAATCGCGGCTGGATCGACGCCGGCTATGTCCCCTGCCCTGCGACGTTGGACGATCTGGCCGCGCGGCTGGCGCCCGCGGGTGAGGATGCCTGGATCGTGCCGGGCGTCCGCTTCATCGCAGGATCGCGCGGCGATGTGATGCGTGGGGAGGAAGTGCAGTTGCTGGGCGCCGTGGCTGGCGGGCTTGCGCCGGGCGATGCGACGATGTGCCAGCCGGGCACCCATTGCAAATGGGCGCGGATCGAGGGCGGGACGCTAACCCGCTTTGCCACCGCCATGACCGGAGAGTTGTTCGCCCTGCTGCGCGATCATGCGCTGATTGGCGCGGCGATGAAGGGCGACGTGGCCGACGGCCCCGCCTTTCGCCAGGGCGTTGCACGCAGCGGCGAAGGTGACCTGACCGCCGCGCTGTTCGGCGTGCGCGCTTCAAGCGTGCTGGCGCTGCGCGACGATGCCGATGCCGCAGCTTATGTCAGCGGGCTGCTGATCGGTGCGGATTGCCGGGCACAGGTCCAGCCGGGCGCGACCGTTCACCTGCTGGCCGATCCGGCGCTGGGCACACTTTACACCACCGCTATTGAAGCTGTCGGCGGCGCCACCGTGCCGGTCGACAGCCACGCCGCTTTCCTCGCAGGGATCATCCGCATCCGGGAGTTACAATCATGACCGAATTCGCCAATGCCTTTGCCGCCCTGCCCCTGGTCGCGATCCTGCGCGGGGTCGAGCCGCACGAAGTCGTCGCGATCGGTGACGCGCTGGTCGAAGCGGGCTTCACCCTGATCGAGGTGCCGCTGAATTCGCCCGACCCGTTCGCCAGTATCGAGGCGCTGGCGCGCGCGCATGGCGACCGGGCGATGATCGGCGCGGGTACGGTGCTGACGCCCGAAGATGTGGGCCGCGTTGCCGATGCCGGCGGGCGGATGATCGTGTCGCCCAACACCGATGTGCGCGTGATCGCCGAAACGGCGATGCGCGGCATGGCGTCGCTGCCCGGCTATTTCACCGCGTCGGAAGCGTTCGCCGCGCTTCAGGCGGGGGCAACCGCGCTCAAGCTCTTCCCGGCGGAGGCAGCCAGCCCCGCGGTTGTAAAGGCACAGCGGGCGGTATTGCCGCGCGATGTGCCGCTGCTGGCGGTCGGCGGCATTTCGCCCGACACGATGGGCCCATGGCGCGCGGCGGGGGCCGATGGGTTCGGCCTTGGCTCCGCCCTGTACAAGCGCGGCGCCAGTGCCGCGGACGTGGGTGCCGCCGCCCGCGCCTTTGTCACGGCATGGCGCGGGGCATGATCCGCGCGCTGGTCGTCGCGCTCGCCTGCTGCGCCGCGCCGCTAATGGCTGCGGAGGGTCAGCGGACGCTGGTGAATCCGGTGCTGCCGTCCGGTCCCGACCCCTGGATCGTAGAGGAAGGCGGCACCTTCTACTATATGTCGACGCGCGGCGACCGGCTGGCGATCCGTGCCACGCGCGATCTTGCGCGGCTGGCCGACGCGCCTGAACAGGTGGTGTGGCGCGCGCCCGCCAGCGGGCCGAACAGCGCGTCGATCTGGGCTCCTGAACTTCACCGCATCGATGGACGCTGGTTCATTTATTACACCGCCAGCGACAAGGCCGCCGATGATGACGCACATCGCGGCATATGGGTGCTGGAGAACCGCGACGCCGATCCGCTGCGTGGCGAATGGGTCGACCGGGGCCGCATGCGGACCCAGCGGCCGGGCATTGACGGCACGACCTTTACCGTCGGGGACACGCGCTACTTCGCCTATTCGCCCTATGTCGGCCCCGATAGCGTGATCGCCGTCGCGCGGATGGAAAATCCTTGGACGCTGGTTGGTGAGGAAACGATCATCGCCCGCCCCGATCAGACGTGGGAGCGTCAGGGCGGGCGGCAGATCCTGGAGGGGCCGGCATTTCTGCGCGGGCCGGACGGCGGGCTGCACATCGCCTATTCGGGCAGCGCCTGCTGGTCCGACGATTATGCACTGGGCCTGTTGAGCGCCGCGCCGGGCAGCGATCCGATGAAGCCTGGCAGCTGGCACAAGGCACCGCGTCCGGTGCTGTCCAAATCGCCCGCGACCAATGTCTGGGCGCCGGGGCATAACGGCTTTTTCAAGTCCGGCGGGCGAAGCTGGGTGATCTATCACGCGAACAATGCTGCCAAGCTGGGCTGCGGTCCCCAGCGCGCGCCGCATATCCAGCAAGTTACATGGTCGAAGGACGGGATGCCGATCTTCCCCGTCCCCGCGACCGGCACAGCACCGGCCCCCTGAGAAACAACGAACCCGCCGCCCCATGACCGGGGCAGCGGGTCCGCTTCGATCAACTGCCGCGCTTGCGCGTCGTTGCGGCGGAAACCGGGGTCGGCGGCACGACACCCTTGGGCGCCGCAGTCAGCCGCCGGATCAGATCGACCTCCGCCTGGCGATAGGGCGTGCCGTCGGCGCGGAACACCTCGTGAAACCAGATCGTCGGTTCGGCCATGACATAGGGCTTCTGCCAGCTGTCCCAAGGAAGGCGCGTCTGCGTCTTTCCATCGACAAAGCCCCAGTTCATCATCGCGACATTGTAACGCTTGCCGATGGGCAGCGACCCGTCAAAGGTCGAGCCGTTCCCGCGCGCCATATATTCGGTGCACAGGATCGGGCGGTTGTACGGCAGAAGCTGGCGGATGCGCCGCTCGAACGTCTCAGGCCAGTTGTAATCGTGGAAGCTGATGACGTCCGACTGCGTCAGTTGCAGCTTTTCCATGGGCGAGCTTTTGCCGCCGGGCGTCCAGTCCTCACCGATCCACACGCCTGAAGTAATCGGCTGCGTCGGATCGGCGTCCCGCGCCCATTCGAACACCTGCGCCAGCAGCGCGCGGACAAGCGGTTCCTTGCCCTCCTGCCCCTTATACTGATCGGCGCCATTGTCCGGCTCGTTCCACAAGTCCCAGCCCAGAACGCGATCGTCCTTGGCATAGGCGCGGATAACGCCCTGAACATATGCCTTGTAGCCGGGATAGCGGCTCTTGTCGCGCAGACCCGCCATGCCCGGTCCCTGCACCCAGCCCGAATTATGGACGCCAGGAATGGGTGGATGCTGTGGTCCCAGCTGCGGATTGGGGTCCCACACACTGTCGAACAGCACGAACAGCGGCTTGATCTTGTGCCGCGCGGCGATGGTCAGAAATTCGTCGATGCGCCGCTTGAACCCTTCGGCATCCTGCGCCCAAAGCTGATCGTGCAGGAACACGCGCATGGTGTTCATGCCGATCCCCTCGGCAAGCGCGAACTCGCGCTCGATCTCCGCCGGGTTCCAGGTTTCGGCCTGCCACATCTCAAGCTGGTTGATGGCGCTGGCGGGGGCATAATTGGCGCCGACCAGCCAGGGCTGGCGGTCGTACCAGGCCTTTGCCTGCGCCTCGGTCCAGCGGTCGCGTGCTTCAGCCGGTGTGGCAAACAGCGCGATCGAGGCGAGCAGCCCCGCGACAATCTTTCTCATTCTTCTCTCCCTGTCTTGTTCGGGCGCTCAGCTTTCGACGAACAGCCGGTATGTCATGACGTTGCGATAGGTCTGGCCGGGGGCCAGTCGCACCGACGGAAAATCCTTTTGATTGGGTGCGTCGGGGAAAAGCTGCGGCTCCATGACGATCGCGTCGCCCATGCGTAGGATCTGGTCCTTCTTTCCCTTGATCGTCCCGTCGAAGAAATTGCCCGAATAGAATTGCAGGCCCGGCTGGTTCGACCAGAGTTCGAAACCGCGACCCGACACCGGCTCCACCACGCGGGCCATCAGATGCTGGTCGGGCGTCACCCGGTCACCGATCACCCAGTTATGGTCATAGCCGCGACCATATTCGATCTGCGGATCACTGGCGTCGCGCACCCGGTCGCCAACGACATGCGGCTGGCGGAAATCGAACACTGTGCCCGCCACCGACTTGTGTCCGCCCGTCGGGATCGAGGTTGCGTCGGTGGGCGTATAGCGGTCCGCCGGAATGGTCACGACATGCCCCATCGCCCCACGCGGGGAACCGACACCGGCCAGGTTCCAGTAGGCATGGTTCGACAGGTTCACGACGGTCGGCTTGTCGGTCGTCGCGCGATACTCGATCGTCAGGTGGTTCGCTTCATCCAGCGAATAGGTGGCATAGGTGGTCAGCTCGCCAGGATAGCCCATGTCGCCATCGGGACTGACATAGCGCATCGTCACCGAAGCGGTCGGGCCGCTTTTCACGTCGGTAACTTCCCACAGCACCTTGTCGAAACCCTTGGTCCCGCCATGCAGCGAGTTAGGGCCGTTGTTCACGGGCGTGGAATAGCTTTTGCCGTCCAGCGTGAAGCGCCCTTTGGCGATGCGGTTCGCCACCCGGCCAACGGTCGCGCCGAAAAACTCGGGCTTGGTCAGATAACCGTCGATACGGTCATAGCCGATCTGCACATCCTCCACCTTGCCATTGCGGTCGGGCATGGTGACCGCCTGGATCGAGGCGCCGAGCGCGATGATCGTTGCCGACACACCCTTGCCGTTGGACAGCGTGACGGCGGCCACGGGGCGCCCGTCGGGCATCGCGCCAAAGGTCGATCGCTTTGCCTCCCCCGCCAGCGCAGGTTGCGCGGCGATCATGGTCATCATGGCGGTTGCCGTAAACAGCGTGCGTTTCATGTCCCACTCCCTCAATTTCGTTCTGCTTCGGCGTTCAGCCACGATAGCGGTACGGCGGCAAGCCGCCACAGCCGGGATCAACCTCGAACAAGGCGCCCGCCGCCGGTTCGTCGACACCGTCCGCCGCGCTGGTCACGAACATCCGGTCCAGCCCCGCCCCGGCAAAGGTCATGCTGGTGATCTGGCTGGCGGGCAGCATGATACGGCGATCGGGTCGGCCATCGGGCGTAAAGCGCATGACGCACGAACCGCCCCAGCACGCGACCCACAGGCACCCGTCCGCGTCGAAGGTCATGCCGTCGGGATTGCCCCAGTCCGCCTGGAACGCGATAAAGGGCGTCCGTTCTGACAGGCTGCCGTCCTGCCCGACGGTATAGCGATAGATGGTCGCCTCCGCCGTGTCGGTATGCAGTAGAAATCCGCCGCCCGGCGGAATGGCGGGGCCGTTGGCGATCGTATAGCCGTCATCGACGCGCACCGCGCGGCCGTCCGGGTCCAGGCGATAAAAGGCCCCCGTCGGGCGGTCGCAAGTGAACGGCATCGACCCGGCCCAGATGCGGCCATGGTCATCGGCCTTGGCATCGTTGAAGCGATTGCCTACCCGCTCATCCTCTGGCGCGGCAAGCGTGCGGATTTCCAGCGGATCCAGGGTCAGCGCGGTGAAGCGCCGCCCGATCCCCGCGATAAATCCGGGCGCCTCCTCCCGCTCGATCACCCAGCCGATCGTATCGGGCGTGACCCATTCGTCCACCGCGCCGGTGCTGAGCGAAAGGCGGTTCAAGCGCTTGCCCAGAATGTCGACCCAATAGACCACGTTGTCGCGCGCCGACCATGACGGCCCCTCGCCCAGCGTGTCACGCCTGGGCCGCGCGACGATCCTGACCGCCTCGCTCATATCAATGGCTGTCGCGCGGCAGCCCGCGTGTCTGCGCGATACGCTGATATTTGACGGCGGGCTCCAGCACCGCACCCGTATCGAACTGCCCGACCAGAGCGCGCTGGATTTCCTGCCACGGGGTCTGGGATTCGGGCGTCACACTGGCCTGAACATCGGCCAGTGCGGCACGGCGGCGCTCGATCTCGGCGTCGTCGACCAGCATGTCGGCGGTGCGCGCGTCCAGGTCGATCCGCACGCGGTCACCCGTACGCAGCAGGGCAAGCCCGCCGCCCACCGCTGCTTCGGGCGCGGCATTCAGGATCGACGGGCTGCCGCTGGTGCCCGACTGGCGGCCATCGCCGATACACGGCAATGCGGCAACGCCCGCGCGAATCAGCGCGGCGGGCGGGCGCATGTTCACCACCTCTGCCCCGCCGGGATAGCCAACCGGCCCGGCCCCGCGAATGACGAGGATGCTGTTTTCGTCGATCCCCAGCGCGGGATCGTCGATGCGCTGGTGATAGTCCTCTGGCCCGTCAAACACCGTGACGGTGCCCTCGAACGCGTTGGGCCGTTCGGGATCGCTGAGATAACGCTCCCGGAACGCATCGGAAATCACCGACAGCTTCATCACCGCGCCGTCGAACAGGTTACCGCGCAGCACGGTGAGGCCCGCATGGTGCTTGAGCGGATCGGACAGCGGCCGGATGACGTCCACATTCTCGATCTGCACATCCGCCACATTCTGGGTGACGGTGCGACCATTGACCGTCAGCGCGTCGCCGTGGAGCAGTCCGGCGCGGTGCAGTTCACCCATCACGGCGGGAACGCCGCCCGCGCGGTAATAATCCTCGCCCAGATATTCGCCCGCGGGTTGCAGGTTGACGATCAGCGGAATGTCGGCGCCGTGCGCTTCCCAGTCGGCCAGTTCCAGTTCGACGCCGATGTGCCGGGCAATGGCGTTCAGATGGATCGGCGCATTGGTCGAACCGCCGATCGCCGAATTGACGCGAATGGCGTTCAGGAATGCTTCGCGGGTAAGGACATCGGACGGCTTGCGGTCGGCAGCCACCATCTCGACGATCTGAAGCCCGGTGCGATAGGCGTTTTCCTGCCGGTCGCGATAAGGCGCCGGGATCGCCGCCGATCCGGGCAGCGACATGCCCAGGGCTTCAGTCAGCGAGTTCATCGTGGTCGCCGTGCCCATGGTGTTGCAATAGCCCGTGGACGGCGCCGACGACGCGACCAGCTTGATGAAGCCGGTATAGTCGATCTCTCCGGCGGCCAACATCTGGCGCGCCTTCCAAACGATGGTGCCGGACCCGGTACGCTCACCCTTGAACCAGCCGTTCAGCATCGGCCCGACCGACAGCGCGATGGCCGGAATGTTGACCGTTGCCGCCGCCATGAGCGCGGCGGGCGTCGTTTTGTCGCAGCCGATCGTCAGCACCACGCCGTCGATCGGATAGCCGTAAAGCAGCTCGACCAGCGACATATAGCCCAGGTTGCGGTCCAGCCCGGCCGTCGGCCGCTTGCCCGTTTCCTGCATCGGGTGTGTCGGGAATTCGATCGGGATGCCACCCGCTTCCCGAATGCCGTCTCGGACGCGTTCGGCCAGCACCAGATGGTGGCGGTTGCACGGGACCAGGTCGCTGCCCGACTGGGCAATGCCGATGATCGGACGACCCGACTGAAGCTCTTCAAGGCTGAGGCCGAAGTTCAGGTACCGCTCTATGTAGAGCGCCGTCATGTCGGGATTGTCGCGATTGTCGAACCAAGCCCGCGAACGGAGGCCCTGCCACTCGCCGCCGCTCACAGCGCAATTCCTACGCCGGGTTCACGAAAGCGCGTGTTCATCAGCCTCTCCTACTTGCCTGTTTCGAACTTTATAGGCCCTGCCGGAAGCGGGACAAGCCAAAAGTCTTACAAATGATACTTGTCGGCTGCGGTTGAGGGGATTAAGACGCGCTCGATTGCCCCCGACTAAGCGGGCTGCGGCCAAGGCGCTGTTTTCATTCGCCTGGCGTATTTTAGGGAGGATGACATGAGGCGTTTGCCTATCGCTTTGCACACCACGACTGCGTTGTTGCTGGTCGCAGGCGTGTCCCCGGCCATGGGCCAGACGATGGACCAGCAGGGCGCCAGCCCCGCCCAGGCGCCTGAAACCCCGCCGCCTGCCAGCGAAACGACGGGATCGGCTCCGATTGCGGCACAGCCGGGCGTTCAGCCTGCCGAGGACATCGTCGTCACCGGCATCCGCGCCAGCCTGTCGCGCGCCGCCGACATCAAGCGTGACGCCGCGCAGGTCGTTGACTCGATCGTCGCGCAGGACATCGGCAAGTTCCCCGACCCGACGACCGCCGCCGCGCTTCAGCGCGTGCCTGGCGTGCAGGTGACCGTCGGCGGCAACAATGAAATCGTCAATCCGCTGATCCGCGGCCTGGGCGACATCCTGACCACGCTGGACGGGCGCGAGATCTTTACCGCCGAATCGCGCGGCTTCGCGTTTCAGGACCTGCCGGCCGAAGCGCTGGCACGGGTCGACGTTTACAAGTCGAACACCGCCAATCTGATCGAAGGCGGCGTCGCCGGCGCGATCGATCTTCAGCTCAACAAGGCGTTCAATTACAAGGACCCCACGATCGCGATCAGCGGCAAGCTGAACTACGCGTCGAACATCGAGGATGTGGGGCCGCAGATCAGCGCGCTGGTCACCGATCGCTGGGACACCGGCATCGGCGAAATCGGCGCGCTGTTGAACGTGTCCTGGTACAAGATCAAGTATAACCGCCCGTCCAACTATGTCGCCGAACGGCGCGCGGGCGATGCGCTGGGCAACCCCAACGTCGCCGTTCCCATTTCGACCGGCGGCCTGAACCAGTATGGCAGCTATTCGCGGCCGCAGGTCAACGGCTCGCTCCAGTGGCAGGCGACGCCTGAAATCGAATTCTATGCCGATGGCCTGTATTCGGCCTATCGTGGCACCGACGCGACTGCATTTTACGAATATCAGCTGTTCAATGCGGACAGCGTGTCGAATGTCGTGACCGACGACAACTGCTTCACCTCGCGCGTTGGACCGGATGGCTTCAACCCCAATTCCGGCCAGATCGCCGCCGGCAATTTCGACGAGCGCGAAGTGTGCAACCTGGTTGGCGGCACCTTCAACAACATCAATTCATTCACCAGCATGCAGGCGCGCAATCACAAGACCGACAGCTTCCTGGGCGCGCTGGGGATGAAGTATGAGGGCGACCGCCTGAAGCTGACGTTCGACGGATCGTATCAGGAATCGATCGTCAACAACGAGACGTTCATCGTCGACGTGGGCAAGCGCGTACCGACGGCGACCGTCGACTTCGACAATCCCGACAACGCCGCCGCGATCACGGTGCCGGGTAACCCGATGGCCTTCCCCGAAGGCTATACGTTCGTCAACGGCCTCAACCAGGACTATCTGCGTGCCACCGGCAACCTGCTGGCGATCAAGGGCGACGGTGTCTATGAAACCGACACCTTCCTGAAGACGATCGAATTCGGCGCTCGCGTCGCCGACCGTGGCGCGCTGTTCCAGCAGGTGCAGCTTGGCTCGCCGGTTCCGGGCGGATCGGGCGTCCCGCCTGTTACGGCGGCGAATGTGCCGAGCGATTTCTTCACCTATGCCCCCGGCATTCCGCAGATCAATCAGGGCGCACCGTTCCTGGTGCCCAGCCGCGAATACCTGTTGTCCGATACCGGACAGGCCAACTTGCGTAGCTTCTTTGGCGCGCCGTCGGGTCAACCCGTATTTGATCCGACGCGCCGGTTCGAGGCAAACGAAAAGACCTATGCCGCTTATCTGCAGGGCGGGTATGAAATCCCGGTCGGCGCGATCACGATCGACGGTAAGGTTGGCGTCCGCTACAGCCGGACCGACCGTACGATCACGGGCACGGGCATCGTCGACGGCGACGCGGTGACCACCACCGCCGACACGACCGACGAAGACTGGCTGCCCAACGCCAGTGCGCGAATTCAGTTCGGCGGCGGCCTTCAGGCCCGCGCAACCTATTCGAAGACGCTGGCACGCCCGGGCTTCGGTTCGCTCAACCCCGGCCTGAATTATGTCGTGTCGACCAACCCGAACATCCGCAACGGCGGCTCGGGCGGCAATCCCGACCTGTTGCCGCAGATGTCCGACAGCTATGACGCGACGCTCGAATATTACTGGCGTTCGGGCTATTTCGCGATTGGCGGTTATTATCGCGACATCCAGAACCGCGTCGTCAACGATGTCGACGTCGAAACGATCGGCGGCATCGAATACAACATCTCCCGCCCCCGCAACGTTGGCGAAGCCACGCTGAAGGGCATCGAGGTCAGCGGTCAGATGTTCTTCGACTTCCTGCCGGGCGATCTTGCCGGGTTCGGTACCTTCGGCAACTTCACCTATGCGGACAGTGAAATCGGCGGCAGCGATCCGCTGGCGGGATATTCGTTGCAAGGCGTGTCGAAGTACAACTTCAACGCGGGCTTGCTTTACGATCGCAACGGCATTTCGGGTCGCGTCGTCTATACCTACCGTTCCGATTATTTCGACGAGAACCGCACCGGCGCTGGTGACGTCCGCCCGGTCGACCAGCCCGTATGGCTGAACTATGTTCGCCCCAACGGTCGTGTCGACTTCAGCCTGGCCTATGACGTGACGCCGGAACTGACCCTGACGGTAGAGGGGACCAACGTGCTTCGTTCGCGCTATCAGAGCTATATCAACCAGGATTACTTCATCCGCGACACGCGCACCGACGACAGCATTTATGCCGTCGGTTTCCGGGCGCGCTTCTGATGCGGCGGCTGGCTGTCATCGCGGCGCTGGCGCTGGGTGTTTCAACCCCGGCGCTGGCCGAAAACCCCCAGTTTCAGGGCGCCGATCCACATGCCCTAATGATCGACGGGGAATTGTGGGTGTTCCCGACCGGCGGGCCGGTCGGGGCATGGGACGCTGACCGGTTTCACGCCTTCTCCTCACGCGATTTGAAGACGTGGCGCGACCGGGGCGAGCTGATCCGGCGAGAGCAGATCAAATGGGTGCGCGACGACGGCGCACCCGAACGCTTCTTGTGGGCGCCCGGCGTCGCAACCAAGGATGGCAAGTGGTATCTTTACTACTCGCTGGGCCCCAACACGCCCAAGCCCAGCCATATCGGCGTCGCGGTCGCCGATCGGCCTGAAGGTCCGTACAAGGACAGCGGAAAGCCGCTGCTGACCGGACGCCAGGGCTTTGAAGCGATCGACCCGATGGTCTTTGTCGATCCGAAAAGCGGCACGCCCTATTTCTACGCGGGCGGCAGCGCCGGATCGACGCTGCGGGTGTTCGAGATGAACCCCGACATGGTGTCGTTCAAGCGCGAGGTGCAGGTCGAACAGCCGCCCTTCTTCACCGAAGGCGCGTTCATGCACGAACGCAACGGCACCTATTACCTGTCGTACAGCCATGGCCGCTTCAACGGGCCGAGCTATTCGGTGCATTACGCAACCGCGCCCTCGCCCACCGGGCCGTGGCGCTATCGCGGACGCATTCTGGCCAGCGACGCCACGCACAAGGGGCCGGGGCATCACAGCTTCGTTCAGACGCCGGGTGGCGAGACGCTGATCGTCTATCACCGCTGGGAGAACCCGTCGGGCCCCGCCCCCTATCAGGGTGAGCGGCAGGTTGCGATCGACCGCATCCGCTATGCTCGCGATGGCAGCATCCTGCCGGTCAAGATGACCGACGGGGCAGCGGCACCGACACTGAAGCCCAAGGGTTAATTCCCCCGAACCGAGCGGTCATCCTCCCCGGCCCGCTCGTTTCGAATTCGACCCGGCAGCGTTACGGCCGCCGGGTCTTTTTTGTGACTCTAGTCGGTCGAGATCAGGCCTTTGCAGTCGATGCGCCATGTTCGGCATACAACCCGGCATAACGGCGCACGATTGTGGGCAGCATCTGCTCGATCCACTCGGCCATCGCGCGCTCCTCCCGCAGCGACAGGCGCAGCAGGTCCACACCGTCGAAGCCGTAATCCTCACCCAGCACGATCAACGACGAATATGCCGCGATCTCGAAATGCTCGAACGCGTAATTGGCATAGCTGTTCTTCAATATCTCGTCGCCCGCCATGCTGTGCGACATCGCGGCCATGCCGCCCGACATGCTGAGGCCCAGATCCTTCGCGACCGATCGGCTGGTGTCGAATCCCGCCATGATTTCGTCCAGCCGCGAAACCTGTTCGTTCGTCTCGTCGATATGGGCGCGCAACCGCTCCGCCACTTCGGGATAATGTTCCAGCCGCTCGACCTGGGGCGTCATGATTGACAAGGCCTGTTTCTCAACCGCATGCGCGTTGCGAAGGCCGTCGCGGTACAGTTCCAGCACGGCTTCACCGGCGTTCAAATTCGTCGCCATGTCTTGTTCCTTTCAGAAAACAGGATCGGAATGGCTCGCTGCCGACGCCGCTTGCGCCGCCATGCTGGCCATCAGTTCGAATTCCATCACGTCATGGGCACAGAAAATGCGGACATCGCCCGCATGGTCGGATGCCAGCTCCCGCAATTGGCGTTGGTTGGCGACCCGCGCGGCGCGGTCGACCTCCAGCATCGCCTGATAGCCGCGAAGGCCGGGCGTGCAGCGCCGCGCCTCCCCGCCCATCTCGCCGCGATAGAAATAGGCGTCACCCGCGTGGAGCATCCAGCCATCGTCGCCCCGCACCGCCACGCCCGCATGACCCCAGCTATGCCCCGACAGCGGGACCAGCAGGATTTCGGGCGGCAGCCCGTCCAGATCGCGCACCGCGTCGAACCCGAACCAGCGCTCTCCGCCGCCCATGGGATAGAGCCGCCAGTCATCGGCCTCAGCCCATTGAAGGGGGCGATAACGGCGTGTGCCGACCAGCGCGCCGCCGTCGCGCGCGTCGGCCGCTTCCTTTTCACGCGCGGTCACATGTACGCGGGCATTGGGAAAATCCTCGATCCCGCCAGCATGGTCGAAGTCGAGATGGGTCAGCACAATGTGCCGCACATCGCCGGGGTCGAAGCCCAGCCGCCGAATCTGCGCCAGCGCCGTTTCCTCTCGCCGGAGCTGCGGATTGTTGAGCATGCGGAAGAAGGGCGACAGCCGCGCACCAGGCCGCTCGACGTCGCGCATGCCATAGCCGGTATCCACCAGCACCAGACCCTGCTTGCTTTCGATCAGCAGGCAATGGCAGACCAGATGGCCCAGCGCACTGTCGCTGCGGCCGTCGAACAGCCGCCCGCCCGCCGGGCAACAGGTGCCGCAATTCAGATGGTGGATCCGCACGGCCTTACCTCACAACAATGTCGTTGGCATTGGGGACCGGGCGCGTTGGCGGACATAGTCGCTTGCGGGTCTGCGCATCGACGGCCGCATCGCGCCGCCGGATAAACATCCAGTACCCGAACGCCACGGCGCCGATGGCGACCGCGACCACTGGCATCCGCCCAGGCTTGCCGGTCTCCCGCTCTCCGGTCCATTCGCACAGCGGGCGCTTGCCCGGCGAAGTGGCGGAGGTTGGCACATCAGGCACCGATCGACGCCCAATATCCTGCATGAATAACTTTCGTTATAATCATGTTTTTACTCGGTTAATTTACACCTCCATACAAGCGATTCAGGCGAACGCCGGTTCCCGCAAAATCGCGGTGGGACATGATACTTACGCAATATTCTGCGCGGGCGACGGCTCAGCCAGCTGCCTGATAGATCGCGTCGAGCGTTTCCGCCGCCCAGCCTAGTGTCCCGGCTGCCGGGTCATAGGCGCGGCTCTCGCTCAGTCGGCGTGCCCATGCCACGGCCGCCCGCCCGCCCCATTCGTCAGGCGGGTTCGCCAGCCGGGTCGCACGCGTCCCCTCCAGATGATCGAGCGTGAAGTCATAGAATGACCCGGCGACATTGGCGAAGCGCAACGCCCCGCGCGTGCCGGTGAAGCGCGCCTCGATCTCTGCATCCACGCCGGCGGGCAGGTCCCATGAACAAGCCAGCCGGACCAGTGGCCCGCCGCGTGCCCGCATCTGCACCAGCGCCAGATCCTCGCACGCCGAACGGCCTGAAATCGGGCACCCACCGGCGAACAGGGCGGCATGGATGGACTTCCATTCCAGCGGCCCGCACACTCCGCCCAGCAGGTCGATCAGATGGCTGCCCAGGTCGATCAGGCACCCGCCGCCCGACAATGCCGGGTCACGAAACCAGGGCTTGCCGGGGCCGAATGCATTGTGAAAGGTCAGATCGACGAAGTGCGTTTTCCCGATGCCGCCCGTCGCGATCATGGCCAGCATACGCTCCACCGCCACTGCGCGGCGATAGGAGAAATCCACTGCCAGCAGCCGGTCGACCCTCCGCGCGCAGGCCAGCACGCGCTGCGTCTCCGCTGCGTCGCGGCCCAGTGGCTTTTGACAGAAGACAGCGTGTCCGACCGAGAGCGCGCGGATTGCCTGATCGGCGTGCAGCGCGCTGGGTGTTGCGATGACCACCCCGTCCAGCGGCAGCGCCAGAAGCGCATCCAGGTCGTTCATCACGACCGCGTCCGGAGCCACGACCAGCGCCTCCTCAAGGCTCGCCGCATCGGGTTCGAGCACCGCCGCCGCGCGGGCAAGGCCGCTGTCGATCAGCGCGGCCATTCGATGGCGCCCGATCCAGCCGGTCCCGACAAAGCCCAGCGCCAACCTCATGCCAGCCGCACCCATGCCTTGACGAAGCCGTCCGGCTTTTCGGCGGTGGCGTCCAGCGCCTCGCCCAGACGCTCGATCGGATAGGCCGCGCTGTAGAGCGGCGTGGGGTCCAGCCAGCCCGCCGCAACCGCCGCAACCGCTTCGGCCAGCCCGCGACGCTGCACCGCCGGGTTGCGTTCATGCGCGCTGACGATGTCGATCCCCTTCCAGTTCCACATCTGCATGTTGACCTGTCGCGGGCCGTCCTGATGATAGCCAGCGATCACCAGCCGCCCGCCCTCTCCCACCAGTTCGCCGGCCAGGTCGAGCGGCCATTGCTTGCCCACCGCCTCGATCACGCATTCGCATCCCCGGCCCCCGGTCAGCGCGCCGACGCGCTCGATGATGGCCCCGTGATCCTCCATGGGGATCACGTGATCGGCGCCGAATTGCTCCGCCAGCGCCAGCGATTCCGGCCGGCGCGATATGGCGATCACTCGCGCCCCTGCCCGGCTGGCCAGTCGCGTCAGGATCGCCCCCAGAAAGCCGATGCCGATAATCGCCACCGTCTGTCCGGCACCGATCGAACTGCGGCGAAAGATGTTGAAGGCACAGCCAATCGCCTCCCCCGGAAAGGGCTGTCCGTCCAGTTCAGGCGGCAGGCGCACGCATGATGCAGCCGGTGCAAGGTCATATTCGGCATAGCTGGCCCCGGTAAGCGCGGCGACCCGGTCACCCGGCGACACATTCGTCACGGCGCTCCCCACCGCTTCGACAACGCCCCAAGGCTCGTGTCCCAGCCCACCCGGCGGCAGCGGATAGTCGATCCATTCGGAGCCCTGCCACGGCAACAGGTTCGACGCGCACACGCCGCACCCTTCGACCCGGATCAGCACTTCGTCGGCGCCGGGGCGCGGCCGTTCCGTCTGAACGACGCGCATCGTGCCGGGCGCGACCAATTGGGCGGCGCGCATCGTGGCGGGATCAGTGGGCAATGAACGCCTCCAGTGCGTGACGAGCGACATCGTCGGTCATCTGGACCGGCGGGTGCTTGCAGAACCAGGCGCTGGCCGCCTCGACCGGGCCGGCCAGCCCGCGATCGCGCGCGACCTTGGCGCAACGGATCATGTCGATCGCCACTCCTGCCGAATTGGGGCTGTCCTCCACCGACAGGCGCAGTTCCAGGTTCATCGGCACGCCGCCGAACAACCGCCCCTCCATCCGCAGGAAGCAGACCTTGTTGTCGTTCTGCCAGGCGACATAGTCGGACGGGCCGACATGGATGTCGGCATCGGCCAGCCGTTCGGCGGCGACCGACTGCACGGCTTCGGTCTTTGATTCCTTTTTCGATGCCAGGCGCTTGCGCTCCAGCATGTTCAGGAAGTCGGTATTGCCACCGGTGTTCAGCTGATAGGTCCGCTCCAGCTGGACGCCGCGCCGCGCGAACAGGTCGGTCAGCACGCGGTGAACGATGGTCGCGCCCAGCTGCGCCTTTATGTCGTCGCCGATGATCGGGACACCCGCGGCGGCAAAGCGCGCTCCCCACTTCTCATCGCTGGCCAGAAAGACGGGGATCGCATTGACGAACGCAACACCCGCTTCCAGCGCGCATTCGGCGTAGAATTCGCTCGCCTGCTGGCTGCCGACCGGCAGGTAATTGACCAGCACCTCCACTTCGCTGTCGCGCAGCACGGCAACGACATCGGACTGCGATGGCTGGTCGGCGTCAGCCAGAACAAAGCTGCGCTCCGGCGGATAATCGGCCATGTGATCGGCCACCCCGTCCAGCACCCGGCCCATCCTGACCGCCGTGCCGGCACGCGGCACGTCGGCACAGAAGCGCTGGGTGCAGTTGGGCGCCATGAAGATCGCGTCGGAGACGTCCTGTCCGACCTTGCGCACGTCGATGTCCCACGCGGCGGCAACGCGGATGTCGCTGGCGCGGTAACCCTCGATCACGTCATGGGTCAGCCCGATCGCGCTGTTCGAATGGTCGCGATAATGGGCGATGCCCTGAACCAGCGAACTGGCACAGTTACCGACGCCGACGATCGCCAGATTGATCGGTTTGGGATGGGGCGAGCGCATGGAAACCTCCCTCATTCGGCGGCCGCGGCTTGCGCGCGGGCCGGAGCGTAGCGGTCGATCATGGCCGCACAGAAATCGGCGAACGCCTGCGGATCGTGCGCACGCGACGTGTGATGCGGCTCAACCCCCAGATGTTCGGGGGTGAAGCAAAAGGTCACGGTGACGTCGAAATCGGCCAGCGCGTCCATCTGTCGGTCGAACCAGTCCAGCGCGCCTTCACGAAAGCTGTCCGCCCAGCTGAGGCCCGTTCGCAGCTGACGAACTCCCAACCGCTTCATCCACGCGACCGCATCGTCCAGCCGGGGATCGTGGAAATGAAACCATTGCATCAGCCCCATCCGGTCCGCGACCCGCGCATAGGCGTCCAAAGCGGGCTTTGGTGTGCCGTCGGCGCGGATCAGGCCCATGTGGAAATGCCGGTAATAGCTGGACCCCTCCGCCTCACGGTGGCGGGTGGTCGCGCCCCATTCCATCGGCAGGTCGTAGAGCGAATACCAATAGATGCGCGGCGCCCGCCCGATCAGCAACTCCGCCGTGCGCTTCAGGCCGAACAGCTGCACCTCATCCGCGCCGAACGATCCGGCACCGACCTCCGTCACCCAGACGGGCTTGTCGGGCACCGCCGCCTCAATCTCAGCTAACTTGTCGGGCCAGGCGTGGATCGGCCACAGATTCCAGTCGAGCGGAAAGCCATGCACCGCAACCACATCGACATGGTCCAGCGCCCCCAGCTCGCGCATCCGGCCCAGCCAGTGCGGGTCGATCGGCGACATGCCGCCCAGCACGCGCAGCACATCGGGATTGACGGCGGCGATCGCCCCGCCCGTGCGCGTCACCAGATCGGCATAATGCGTCCATTCGGGGTCGAGCAGCGGGTCCCAGTGCGACTTGTTGTTGGGCTCGTTCCAGATCATCGCGGCTTCGATCATTCACCCCTCCTCGCCGGATAGACGGCTGCATCCTGAAAGCTGGCGCACGGCACGGGGGCGGTGCGGCACAGATAGACTTCGGGTTCGGGATTGGCCTCGATCGAAAAGCCCGCAGCGCGCAGCATTGCCTGCGTGCCCGCCGGATTTGGCGCCCACCAGTTGGTCGGATCCCCGGCAAAGCTGTGTTCGATGAAATGGAGGCGCGGATAGCCCGGCGCATCGAAATAGCCGGGCGGGTCATAGGTGCCCGGCAGGTGGAACGGGTGGTCGCGCGGCGGATCGAACGGCGGCGCCGTCCCCTGCTGCATCGTCTGGAAAAGCATCCGGTCGCCCGCCACATGTTCGCGGATCAGGTCGAGCGCCAGCAACGGATGGCGCAGGTGGTACAGCACCCCCATGAACACCACCAAGTCGAACCGCTCGCCCAGTGCCGCCACGTCATAGACCGACATCCGGCGATACTCGATCCTGTCGAAGCCCAGCCGGTCGGCGACGAACCGCGCCTGCGCCAGATAATGCGGGTCGCTGTCGATTCCGACCACCCGCTCAGCCCCGCGCCGCGCCATTTCGACCGAATAGAAGCCGGCATTGCAGCCGATATCCAGCACTGTCAGCCCGCTCAGGTCGCCCGGCACCGCATCGGCAAAGCGCGCGAATTTGAAGGCGGGATAATCGCCCAGAAAATGGTCCGGCGCAGTCGAAACCCCGTGGCCCAGATCGATATTCTGGAACCACGGATGCAGCGCCGCGACCTGTGCCCGCAGATCGTCGGCGCGTTGGGCGGCGGCGCTCATGCCGTCACCTCGTTCAACGTGATCAGAACGGGCGATCCGTCGTGGCGGATATGCGTCACCGAAGCCGGATCGACGGCATAACGGTGAATATGGTCCAGGCTGAGGCCCAGCACCCCGGCAACCGCCGCGCGGATGACGTCGCCATGCGTGACCATTGCCACGCTTCCGATGGCGCCTGACCGCGCGACGCGTTCGATATGGTCCAGAACGCGCGCCTGTACGCGGCGCATCGTCTCCCCGCCCGGTGACGCCCCCTCTGCACGAGCACGGTTCCATTCGTGCCACGCAGGATCGGCGCTCAGTTCGTCGAAGCGGCGCCCGGTCCAGTCGCCGAAATCGATCTCGTCCAGCGCATCGACGGTCTGAACCGGCAACTGGTGCGGGGCCGCGATCCGCGCTGCGGTTTCCTGTGCGCGCCCGACGGGACTGGTTTCAACCCGATCGAACGAGCGGCCGGCCAGCCGATCCGCAAGCCGGTCTGCATCTGCCCGCCCCTCGTCCACCAACCCCGCGCACGCTCCACGTCCGGAAAGCACAACCCCAAGATCGGCATGTCTGGCATGACGTATCAGCAGAATATCACACGCCAATTAATATTCCTCTATAACAAATATAATAAAGCACTGTGGCGAAGTCAGCATCTACAAAGCTGCCAGCGCTTCTTTTGTTCCGTGAGCTTCTTCTTGTTGAGGAACCAAGATGATGCCCGTCAGTTAGATTGTCCTATTTGGCGATGGTTTCTTTAACATTGATAATATACGGGGGTTAATGCCGATGTCGGAAACCGTTCTTGTAACTGGCGGAGCTGGTTTCATTGGCCGCGCGGTGATTGCGCGACTGGTCGATCAGGGTCACCGCGTCCGTGTGCTGGATGCGCTGGTCGAGCAGGTGCATGGCGGCAGCGGCTGGCCCGCCGAACTGACGGGAATGGCCGAATGCGTGGCGGGCGATGTGCGCGATCCCGATGCGGTCGAACGCGCGCTGGACGGTATCGATTCGGTCATCCACCTGGCAGCAGAGGTCGGCGTCGGCCAGTCGATGTACGAGGTGGAGCGCTATACCGCCGTCAACGAACTGGGCAGTGCGATCCTGTTCGAAAAGCTGATCGGCCGCCCCATTCGCCGTGTCGTCACCGCATCGTCGATGAGCATTTACGGCGAAGGGCTATACCGCGACGCCGACGGCAACCCGGTCGAGGATGCGCGGCGCATCGCCGTCCGCGACCAACAGCGCGAATGGAACCCGCTGGACGATCAGGGCCGCCCGCTGATCCCCGTCGCCACGCCGGAAAGCAAGCGCCCCTCGCTCGAATCCATCTATGCGCTCGGCAAATATGTGCAGGAACGCCAGACGCACATCATGGCCCAGGCCTATGGCTATGAGGGGGTCTGCCTGCGCCTGTTCAACGTCTATGGCCCGGGTCAGGCACTGTCGAACCCCTATACCGGTGTGCTGGCGATCTTTGCCTCGCGATTGATGAACGGCGAGCGGCCGATGATCTTCGAGGATGGCGAGCAGCGGCGCGATTTCGTGCATGTCGACGATGTCGCACGGGCCTTTTGCGATGCGCTGACGGTGCCCGGCGCAGCGGGACATACGCTGAACATCGGCTCCGGCACGGATCGTTCGGTGCGTGAGATTGCAGAGACGCTGGCGACCGCGCTGGGGCGCGCGGAACTGTCACCCGAAATCGTCAGCAAGGGGCGGATCGGCGACATCCGCCACTGCTTCTGCGACACGCGGCTGGCGCGCGAGATTATCGGGTTCGAGGCGCAGGAGGATTTCGGCGCCGGGGTCCAGCGCCTTGCCCAATGGGTGTCCGAACAGCGCGCGACCGACCGCGTGGCGACGGCGCGCGCCGAACTCGAAGCACGCGGGCTGGTTTCGTGAGCGGGCGTCGCGTGCTGGTGACCGGGGGCGCGGGCTTCATCGGTTGCAATCTGGCCGACCGGCTGGCGCAACAGGGCGACCGGGTGATCGTCTATGACTCGCTGGTACGCCCTGGGACCGAGGCGAATGCCCGCTGGCTGGCGCAGCGCCACGCGGCTTCGGTCGAAGTCGTCATTGCCGACATTCTGGAACATGACGCGCTGGCCGACGCGGTCAGCCGGGCCGATGCGGTGGTACATCTGGCGGCTCAGGTCGCAGTGACGACCAGTCTGGTCGAACCGCTCGCGGATTTCGCCGTCAACCTGACGGGCACGATCGGCATCCTCGAACTGATCCGTGCCAGCACCCACCGGCCACCGATGGTCCTGGCATCGACAAACAAGGTCTACGGCAATCTCGACACGGTCGAACTGGCACTGGGCGAGGATGGCTATGCCCCCGTTGATGACGACACGCGCACACGCGGTGTCGGAGAAGCAACGCCGCTGGACTTCAAATCGCCCTATGGCTGCTCAAAGGGGGCGGCCGACCAATATGTCCTCGATTACGCGCACAGCTTCGGGCTGCGCACGCTGGTCTTTCGCATGAGCTGCATCTTTGGCGAGCGGCAGACCGGCAGTGAGGATCAGGGATGGGTCGCGCATTTCGCGCGCCGCGCGGCAGCGGGCGATCCGATCACCCTGTTCGGCGACGGCTGGCAGGTCCGCGATCTGCTGGACGTGCGCGATTGCGTCGATGCCTATGTCGCGGCACTCGACCGGATCGACACGGTTTCGGGGCGCGCCTTCAATCTGGGTGGCGGGTCCGCCAATGCCGTCAGCCTTCGCACCGTGCTGGACTCGCTGGAGGAGATGACCGGGCGTCCATTGAATGTGGACCGCGCCGATTGGCGGTCGGGCGATCAGCGGTGGTACGTGTCGGACAGCCGTGCCGCGCGTGCGGCCCTCGGCCTCGCCCCGCCACGCCACTGGCGTCATGCGCTGGACGATCTGGTACGTAGCTTTGAACAGAGCCAGCGGCCGCCCCTTCGACCGGTGCAGGCGCTGTGAGGCATTTGCTGATGACGGCCGACGCGGTCGGGGGCGTATGGCAATATGCGATCGACCTGTCGCGCGCGCTGGGCCCGCTGGGGTGGAACGTCACGCTGGCGACGCTCGGCCCGGCGCCCGACCGCGACCAGCGTGCGGCGGCAAGCGCGCTGCCCAATCTGGAACTGCACGTCACCGACCTGCCACTCGACTGGCTGGAACAGGGGGCCGCACCGGTGCTTCGCGCCGCCGACGGCATTGCCACCCTGGCCGCTGCCCAGGGGTGCGACGTGGTTCAGCTGAACATGCCGACACTGGCCGCAGGGGAGCGGTTCACGGTGCCGACGGTGGCAGTCACGCATGGCTGTGTCGCGACATGGTGGGCGGGCGCGCGCGGCGATCCGCTGGCGCCCCAATATCAATGGCATGCCCGGCTGATGCGGCAGGGACTGACCCGCGCCGACGCGGTGGTGGCGCCCAGTCACAGCTATGCCCGGATGGTCGCCAGCCATTACGCGCTGGATCAAAATCCGGCGGTGGTCTGCAATGGCCGTGACGCGCCCACCGCGCCCGAACATCCGGCGTTACAGGATTATGTGCTGACCGTCGGGCGGCTGTGGGACCGTGCGAAGAATATCGACACGCTGGACATCGCCGCCGGACAGCTGGCCGTCCCATTTCACGCGGCGGGCGCGCTGGTCGGTCCGCATGGCGAACGCGCCGCCATCCGGCATATTCATCCGCTGGGCCAGTTGTCGGGCGATGCGCTGGCGACATGGCGCGCGCCGCGTCCGGTATTCGTTTCCGCCGCCCGGTTCGAACCCTTTGGTCTGTCGGTGCTCGAGGCGGCGCAATCGGGTTGCGCGCTGGTGCTGTCCGACATCCCCACCTTTCGCGAGCTGTGGGACGGTGTGGCGGTCTTTGTCGATGCGGAAGACGCAAGCGGCTTTCGTCAGGCGATCGAGGGGCTGATCGGCAACCCCGCCCGCCGCCACGCGATGGGCGAAGCGGCGCTCGACCATGCCCGCCAGTATCGATGCAGCGCCGCCGCGCGCGACATGGACCGGATCTTCAACCGGCTGATGGCCGACAGCGCAAGGCGGGCCGCGGCATGAGGATCGCCTATCTCACGCACAGCCTTGAGAGCTGCTGGAACCATGGCAACGCGCATTTCCTGCGCGGCGTTTTCCGGGCGCTGATGGCGCTGGGCCATCAGGTGGAAATTCTGGAGCCTGAAGATAGCTGGAGCCGTGCCAATCTAGTCGCGGATCATGGCGAAGCCGGCATCGCGCCCTTTCGTCGCGCCTATCCCGAACTGGCCGCAACCCGATATGTCGGGATCGAGCAAGCCGTGGACCGGGCCGCTCAGGCCGATCTTGTCATCGTCCATGAATGGAACGACCACGCGCTGGTCAAGGCGATGGGCGAGCGGCGCAAGCGCGGCGGCGGCTTTCGCCTGTTGTTCCACGACACCCACCACCGCGCCGTCAGCGAGCCGGAAGCCATGCGTGCCTATGACCTGTCGGGCTTTGACGGGGTGCTGGCCTTTGGCGAAGCGCTGGCGGCGGTCTATCGTCGCTGGGGCTGGGACGATCAAATCTGGGTCTGGCATGAGGCCGCCGATACCCGGCTGTTCCACCCCCCGGCCGGGTCCGCCGAACGAAGCGGTCTGGTGTGGATCGGCAATTGGGGGGACGGCGAGCGGACGGCAGAGCTTGAATCCTTCCTGCTGCGCCCCGCACAGGAATCGGAATTGCCGCTCGACATTCACGGCGTGCGCTATCCCGCCGAAGCGCTGGCGATGCTCGACCGTTACGGTGTGCGCTATCGCGGATGGTTGCCCAATGCCCGCGCGCCAGAGGTCTTCGCCCGCCATCTGGCCACCGTCCACGTCCCGCGCCGCCATTATGTCGAGGCGCTGCCCGGCATCCCTACGATCCGCGTGTTCGAGGCGCTGGCCTGCGGCATCCCGCTGGTCAGCGCGCCCTGGGACGATTGCGAAGGGCTGTTCCGCATCGGTCAGGATTTCCTGATGGCACGCGACGGCGAAGAGATGCGCCGCCACCTGATCGCAATTCGCGACGACGCCGATCTGCGCAACGCGCTGGTCGCGTCGGGGCTGGAGCGCATCGCCGCGCGGCACAGCTGCGGCCACCGCGCGGGCGAATTGATGGACATCGCCCGCCAACTCGACACCCCCGAAAGGAGTGCCGCATGAAGATTGCCTTTTACGGCTCCAGCATCCTGTCCGCTTATTGGAACGGCGCCGCGACCTATTATCGCGGCATCCTGAACGATCTGGCGCGGCGCGGCCATGCCATCACCTTTTACGAACCCGACGCCTTTGACCGGCAACAGCATCGCGACATCGACCCGCCCGAATGGCTGCGATCGGTCGTCTATCCGGCGACGCAGCAGGGGCTGCAATCGGTCCTTGCCGAAGCGGGCGACGCCGATGTCGTGGTGAAGGCAAATGGCGTCGGCGTGTTCGACGCTGAATTGCTGGCCGGCATCCTGAGCGAAAGCCGCCGTGACGCACTGCGGATCTTCTGGGATGTCGACGCGGCCGAAACGCTGGCCGAAATGCGGCGGGCCGACGATCATCCGGTGCGCGCCGCCCTGCCCCGGCTGGACGCGGTGTTCACCTATGGCGGTGGGGAGCCGGTGATCGCTGCCTATCGCGGCTTTGGCGCGACACGGTGCGTGCCGGTTTATAACGCGCTGGACCCGGACAGCCATTTCCCGGTCGAACCAGACCCACGCTTTGTCTGCGACCTGGGATTTCTGGGTAACCGGCTGCCCGACCGCGATGCGCGGGTCGCGGAATTCCTGTTCGACGCGGCACGGCGCACGCCGGATCGCCGCTATATGCTGGGCGGCGCCGGATGGGACCATGCTCCGATGCCCGACAATGTAACGCGGCTGGGCCATGTGTCGACGCGCGACCACAATGCCTTCAACGCCACGCCGCTGGCGGTGCTGAACGTTGCGCGCGATGCGATGGCGGCCAACGGCTTTTCCCCCGCCACGCGCGTATTCGAAGCCGCCGGGGCCGCCGCCTGTCTGATCACCGATGCGTGGGAGGGGATCGAGCTGTTCCTGAAACCGGATGAGGAAGTGCTGGTGGCGCGTGACGGTCGCGATGTCGCCGAGTTGCTGGAGGCACTTACGCCACAGCGCGCGCACGACATTGGCCGCGCGGCGCTGGCGCGGGTGCGGGGTGAACACAGCTATACCCAGCGAGGAGAGCTGGTCGACGCGGTGCTGAGTGAAATGGCCGCGGCGCGGCGGGTGGCGGCATGAAGATCGTCGTCCTGGGCCTGAGCCTCAGTTCGGCATGGGGCAATGGCCATGCCACGACCTGGCGCGCGTTGCTTCGCGGCATGGCGGCACGCGGCCATGCGGTGCATTTTCTGGAGCGCGACATGCCATGGTATGCCGCGCATCGCGACCTGCCCGCGCCCGATTTCTGCGCGTTCGACCTGTATGACGGGCTGGATCAGCTCGACGCCTTTGCGCCCATGGTGCACGCTGCCGATGCGGTGATCGTCGGCTCCTATGTCCCCGACGGCGTCGCCGTCGCACACTGGGTTCAGCGCCAGGCGGGCGGGGTGACTGCCTTTTACGACATCGACACGCCGGTCACGCTGGCCAAGCTGGGCCGGGGGGACCACGAATATCTCGACCCCGACACCATCGCCGGTTTCGACCTTTATTTGTCCTTCACCGGCGGGCCGACCCTGACCCGGCTGGAGCGCGAACATGGGGCGCAGCGGGCAGAGGCGCTGTATTGCGCAGTCGATGCCGCACGGTATCGCCCGACCGGCGCGCTCAAGCGGTGGGACCTGTCCTATCTGGGAACCTACAGCCCCGACCGGCAACCCACGCTGGACCGGCTGCTGATCCAGGTAGCGCGGCGGATGCCCGACCGGCGCTTTGCCGTGGCGGGACCGCAATATCCCGTGGAGATCGAGTGGCCATCCAATGTCGAGCGGATCGACCATCTGCCGCCAGAGCAACATGCCGATTTCTATTCGGCGTCGCGCTATACGCTGAACGTCACGCGCGACGACATGCGCGCGGCGGGATGGTCCCCCTCGGTCCGCCTGTTTGAAGCCGGCGCGTGCGGCACCGCCATTCTGTCAGACCGCTGGCCGGGGATTGAGGATGTGCTGCGCCCGCCCGCCGAAATCGCGCTGGTCGACACGACCGACGATGTGATCGCCGCCATCGCCCGCGATGCCGCGCCGCTGGGCGCCGCCGCGCGCCGCGCCGTTCTGGCCCGCCACACCGCCGCCCACCGCGCCGCCGAACTCGAAGCCCTGCTTGCCGAACTGCGCCGCCCCTCCACGGGCACGCAGCCGGCCCCCAATATCGCCCTGACGGCGTGACCGGAGCACCACTGACAATGCCGAACGCCCAACCCTTTCACCTGATCGCTGGCGGTGCCGGCTTCATCGGGTCGCACCTGTGCCGCACCCTTTTGGATCGCGGGGACCGGGTGTTGTGCGTCGACAATCTGCAAAGCGCATGGCCCGGCAACCTCGAAACGCTGCGCGACCGGGCGGGGTTCGAATTCGTACAGGCCGACATCTCCGCCCCACTGCCCGCCACCGTGACGCGTCGCACCGCCGCCGTCACGAATATCTGGAACCTGGCATGCGCCGCGTCGCCGCCGCGCTATCAGGCGGACCCCGAACATACGATGATGACCAATGTCGTCGGCACCGACCAGCTGCTCCGGCTGGCGGAGACCGCGGGCGCGCGGTTCCTGCTGACCTCGACCAGCGAGGTTTACGGCGACCCCGAACAGCATCCGCAGGTGGAGGCATATCGCGGGCGCGTCAACTGCACCGGCCCGCGCGCCTGCTATGACGAGGGGAAGCGCGCGGCCGAAACGCTGTCGTTCGATTTCGGTCGGCTGAAGCGCGCCGACGTTCGCGTGGCGCGCATCTTCAACACCTATGGCCCGCACATGCAGGCTGATGACGGGCGCATCATTTCGAATGTGATAACCCAGATGCTTGGGGGTGATGCGATCACCGTCTATGGCGCGGGCACGCAGACGCGCAGCCTTTGCTATGTCGACGACATGGTCGACGGACTGATCCGGCTGATGGAATCGGAGCAGGCGGGCGACGGTCCGGTCAATCTGGGCAACCCGGACGAACGGACGGTTCTGGAAATCGTGGCGACGATCGCCAGGGTTATCGGGGTCGAGCCCAAGATCCTGTTTCAATCATTGCCGCAGGACGACCCGCTGCGCCGCCGGCCCGACATCACCCGCGCACAGCAATTGCTGGGCTGGAACCCGGTGACCGCGGCCGAAACCGGCATTGCCCGCACGGTCGACTGGTTTCGCGGCGCCCGGCTCGCCGACGGCACTACCGCCATGGGCATCGCCGCCGAATAAGGTCGGGCGGGCGGGCGCAGCTGGCGTCCGCCCGTTCGCCTTACCCCTCGATCGGCTGGTAATCGGTCACGCGCGCCAGCGTCTCCGGATCCGGCAGTTCCATACCCAGCCGGGTGGAGCGCACCATCATCTCTCGGCGAAGCTGCTGCATCGTCCGGTTCAGGTGAACCGTCGTCAGCCCCAGCGTTTCGCCCAGCATTTCCTGCGTCAGCGGCATGGCGATCACGTTACGCACATCGCCGCCCGCGGCTGCCTGACGCTCCCGCAGTTCGAGCAGCAAATGGCCCAGCCGCTCATAGGCGGACTGGCGCCCCAGCCGCATGACCTGATTGCGAAGCAGCGCCGTCGCCATCCAGTCCAACCGGCGGCCAAGCTGCTGGAACGGCGCCTCATCCCAGATGGTGGGTTCGATGGCGCATGACGCCACTTCGGTCAGCGCGACGACCAGATCGTTCGGCGATGCCGCGGCGGTGGAGGACGCGACCTGAACGATATCCCCCGGGATGAACAGTTCGATCAGCTGCCGCCGTCCGTCCGACAGGATACGCACGCGCCCGGCCCACCCGCTGATCAACGCGCGCTGGACGGTCGGGAATCGCAGCTCCGCCATCATCGTGGCGCGCGGCGCCAGTCGGCGGGGCGGATACAGCGACCGCTGAAACGCATCGATATCCTCGGCGGACAGCCCGCCCATCCTTCGCAATCGTTCCAGCACCGGGTTGTCGGGCGCGTGATGAACGGGGCGTGCAAGTTCGACGATCTTCAATTTGCTTCTCCGTCCTTTGGCACGACGACCGGGCCGAGCATGCGGCCCAGCGCCCCGACCAGGTCGCTCTGACTGAATGGCTTGTCGATGCGGATGACCCGGCGCCAGCGGTCGGGTAGCGACCAATGCTCATAACCGGTGGTAAACAGATATGGGATCGAGCGCCTTTCCAGTTCGGTCGCAACCGGAAATGAAAGCACCCCATCCAGATTCACGTCCAGCACCGCCGCGTCGATCGCAGCGGATTGGATGGCGTCCAGCGCCTGCTGTATGTACGCCACCGGACCGACAACCAGCGCTCCGGCGCGCTTCAGCGTTCTTCCGACATCGGCCGCAATCAGGTAGGCGTCCTCGACGACGAGGATCGACTGGCCTGCAAGCGGCGCGTCGGACGACGCATTCATGTCAGCAACTCCTCCAGCCCGGTATCGGGTTCCCGCTCAACCGTAACGCGGTCGGACAGCGGTAGTTCAATTCGACAGCGAATTCCTCCCGGCCGGAACTCGATCGTCGAGTTTCCACCAAGTTGATAGGGCAGTCCCTGTTCGATCAACTCACGGCCAAAGCCTGAACGCGGCGGCGCGGGATCGACGACGGGCACACCGGCTTCCACCCATTCCCAGACCAGATGCGGCCCCTGCCCTTCGTCAAAGGTGCGCCATTGCACCTGCACTTCGCCACTGGTCATCGCCAGCGCGCCATATTTCGCCGCATTGGTCACCAGTTCATGGACCAGCAACCCGAATGCCTCCGCCGCGACGGCGCGCAGGCGGATGCGCGGCCCCTTTATCCGGATGCGCTGTCCATCGGGGCCGCCATGGCTCATCAATTCGCCGCTGACGACTTCCTCAAGGTCGACGCCGCTGACGGGTGTGCGGACCAATGTGCTCTGCGTGCGGGCCAGCGCATCCAGCCGCCCCTCGAAATGCGCCTTCAGATCGTCCGCGTTGCGCGAGGTATCCGCCGTCCGCATGAAGATCGAGCGGACTACGGCCAGGATGTTGCGGACCCGGTGCTGCAACTCCGCCATCAGGAATCGCAGCCGCTCCTCCCCCTCATGCGCGGCGTGAATGTCGGTGCAGGCGCCGTACCAGCGGTGATTGCCCTCTTCGTCGATGGTCGGCACCGCGCGGCACAGGAACCAGCGATAACTGCCGTCGGCGCCGCGAAACCGGAACTTGATCTCGACGGGATCCAGCTTGCCCGGCACCCAGGTTTCGCGCAGCAGCGCGACGTCATCGGCGTGGATTGCGTCCAGCCAGCCTTCGCCAAGCGCCGCTTCCTCGTTCATGCCGGTATAGTCGAGGAAGCGCGGATTGATGTAGCTCCAGTCGAGTTCGCGCTTGCCGATGAACAGAAACAGGTCGACCGATCGCGCCAGGTTGCGGAACCGCTCCTCCGACGCGCGCAGCGCCTGTTCGGCGCGGGTCGCCTCTGTAATGTCGGAAAAGGTCAGCACCACGCCGGCAATGAAATTGTCGCTGCTGCGATAGGGTAGCACCCGCGCCAGATAGCGGGTGGCGCTGGCCGGTGCCTCCACCTCATGCTCGACCGAACCCAGCGTCTGCAATACGCGCAGGCAATCGCGGCGCATGTCGGGATAGCGGATATGGGTGGCGATATGTTCGATGGGCCGCCCGACATCCTGTTCCAGCAACGGGAACAGGTCACGGACGGCGGGGGTGAACAGTTTGACCTTCAGGTCCAGGTCGAGAAAGATCGTCGCGATCTGGGTCGATTCCAGCAGGTTCGACAGGTCCGAATTGGCGCGACCCAGTTCGCTTACCCGGTTCGCCAACTCCCCGTTGACGGTCTGAAGCTCCTCATTGACCGACTGCAATTCCTCTTTGGAGGTTTCCAGCTCCTCGTTCGCCGACTGCATTTCCTCATGCAGCGACTGATATTCCTCCAAAGAGGATTTCAGCTCCTCGTTCGTGCTTTCCAGTTCCTCGATCGTCGCCTGAAGCCGCTCGCGGGTGGAGTGCAGTTCGTCTTCCAGATCGCGGATGTCTGCGCCGGAATGCGGCTGCCCTTCGTCACGCTCGACGCGTTCCTCTCGCTCGCCATGGTCGGCGCGGAACAGGACGATGAAGGCGTCGGGCGCGGGTTCGGCGCCGGGCAGCGGTTCGACCGCGATCGTCACCCAGCGTTCCGTGTCGCCCGTCACCAGCCGCACGGGACGCGACGTTTCGGGTTTCAAGCTTGCGTTCACGCGCTGAAGCAGCGCCCGTATGTCCAGCCGCAGATCGCGGGTTACCAGCGTCAGGAAATTCAGCGTCGCCGCCCCGCTGACCGGATCCAGATACGGCCCCATCCCGCCTGAGAAATGCAGCACTTCATAATTGCGGTCGATCACGGCATGGACGGGGGCGTGCCGTTCAATAACGCGCTGCACCCGGTTGGACAACGAAGCCACCGGCTCCTCGGCGATCGCATTTGCGGTGGCCGGCCCGCGATCCACCTGTTGGGCGATGGCCAGCATGGCGTCGCGCGCCCGCATCGTGTCGCGGCGCTGATAAATCCGCGAGCGCCGGTCCAGCGGGGCGAACAGCCGGGCATGGCGCGACACGGTTTCCGACGTGCCCAGAAACAGATAGCCGCCGGGGTTGAGCGTGAAATGGAACATCGGCACGACCCGGTCCTGCGTCTCCCGATCCATATAGATCAGCAGGTTACGGCACGAAACCAGATCGATGCGTGAAAAGGGCGCGTCCCTGACAACGCTATGCTGCGAAAAGATGCAGCATTCGCGCAGTTCGTCGACGACCAGATAGGTGCCGCCTTCCTTCACGAACCAACGCGCCAGCCTTTCGGGCGACAGGCTGGCCGTGACCGCCTCGGTATACCGCCCCGCACGCGCATGGGCGAGCGCACGGTTGTCGATGTCGGTCGCGAAGATCTGGATCTTGGGCTTGATGCCCATCGCGGCCGCATGTTCCTTCAGCAGCATGGCGATGGAATAGGCTTCCTCGCCCGTCGAACAGCCCAGCACCCAGATGCGGATCTGTGCCGGCTCCCCCAGCTTTTCGTACAACCGGGGGATGATGTGCCGCTCAAGATAGATGAATTCGCCCGGATCGCGGAAAAAAGCGGTGACGCCGATCAGCAGGTCGTCGAACAGACGCTGGGTTTCCTCCGGTGATTGACGCAGATATTCGACATAGGCCGATCGCTGATCATGCCCCGTCACCTGCATCCGGCGTTCGACCCGGCGCTGGAACGTCGCCAGCTTGTATCCGTGGAAATCGTGGCCGGTCCGCCCCTGCAGGATCGTACTGATCCGGCTTAGATCGGCTATCGCGCCGCGATCGGCCGGAACCGCGGCGTCGGCGGCCGCGACGAACCGGGCCACGCAGGCTGCAATGGCGTCCACCGGCAGCACATAATCGGCCAGAGCGGGCGCGGCGCGTCCCAGATCGCGCTGCTGTGCCGCCGTTTCGCTCTGCTGGACAATGGCCAGCCCGTCATGCTGCCTTATCTCGGCCAGGCCCAGCGCGCCTTCGGTCAGGATGCCTTCAAGGATCACCGCGACGGCACGGCGACCGCCCAGCCGTGCGACGCTGACCAGCAGCGTGTCGATCCGCCCCCGCTCCCCCGCGCCGGGTGGCAGGGCGGTCAGTTCCACGCCGCTTCCCGTCAGCGTCGCCAGCCGGTCGCCCGGAATGACCTGGATCGTTCCAGCCTCCGGAAAGCGGCCATCGGCGCGCAGCACCTGAAGGTCGGTCGCGGCCGCCAGATCGCTCACCAGATCGGCGGGCGTGTCGAACGTCTGGCCGACGCAGACGAGATAGGCGACCTGAGCATCGTCAAGTGTTGCGACCAGCGCGCGCAACGCCGAAAGCGAACTGACGGACGCTGCGATAGCGACAATCGCGCGATATGCGGGTTCGGGCGTGGCCTTGGTCATTTTCGCTGCGCTGCCCTGTGTGTTTGCATCTAAACGTGCATCGCACGCAGATTGCTCAGGCAAAACCCCTTCGAAGCAATCAACGTCGATCATTACCGTAGTGCTTATCCAGCCTGCAGACGCGGCGCTCTAACACCGATCACATTGTTATTCTGGCGTTTTCGCATTTGTTGGCAACGACATGATGGCTGCTCGGTTCATGCCCCAGGCGGTGAGGAGGAAGCCCATGCGTTCGCCCGATCCCCATCACTGACCATCAGCGCCGCCGGCAGCGATCACCGTCGTGCCTATCCGGTGCGGGGCACTTGGCGAACAATCGGCCGGCAACAGCAACAACGCCGTGACCAAGCACGACTGTGACGCATGTTTCGAGGGAGATCCTTATGTATTACACAGACCGACTGCTTCGGTATCCGGTCCGCGTCGAGCGTCCGGACCCCCGTTTCGCCCGCGCGCTGCAACAGGCGATCGGTGGAATAGAAGGCGAGATACGCGTCTGCCTGCAATATTTCTTCCAGGCATGGGGGGCCCGCGGCCCGGCCAAGTATCGCGATCTGTTGCTCAACACCGCGACGGAGGAAATCGCTCATATCGAAATGCTGGCGACCGCCGTGGCGCTCAATCTCGAAAACGCGCCGCTGTCGATGAAGGAAGACGTCGCTGCCGATGCGGCTGGCGGATCGGTGTTGAACGGCATGGACATGCGCCATGTGCTGTCGACCGGTCTCGCCGCCATGCCGACCGATGCCAATGGGGTGCCGTTCGATTGCAGCCATGTCTATGCCAGCGGCAATCTGGCCGCCGACATGATGGCCAATGTCACCGCCGAAAGCACCGGGCGAATGCTGGCGACCAAGCTGTACAACATGACCGACGATCCCGGCATGAAGGACATGCTGTCCTATCTGATCGCGCGCGACACCTATCACCAGCAGCAGTTCATGGCGGTGATCGAGGAACTGGGCGGGCTGGAAGGCAATCTGCCGATCCCCAACAGCTTTCCCCAGGAAAATGAGGCGGGCGAATTCGCTTATGTCCAGTTGGGCTTCAACCGCGACGGATCGCCGCCACCGGGGGGACGGTGGTCGCAGGGACCATCGCTCGACGGCAAATCGGAATATACGCAGCGCCCGATGGAGCCGCTGGGCGGCGAGCCGACCCTCGCCCCGCCCCGCCCCGGCGGCGGCGCCCAGTCGCAGCAGATGACCGGCGGCAAGGGCGTTCTGGGACGCGCCGCTGACGCGATCGAGGATGCGATCTCCTGATCACCATCCCGAACAACAGGAGCATGGCAATGCGATATACATCAACGACGATGACACCGGCGCGCCTGCGTCAACCGCGCGGCCATTCATGAACCGCGAGAACGAAACCGGACCGGTCGCCACGCTGCTGGAAAGCTCGTCCGACCCCCAGGCCAAGCAGGCGCCCGCCAATGGCGGCATGCGCGGTGAGCGAACCGGCGGGCAGGAAGCGGAAACGGACGGCTATGCCCGCCGCAGCGGCGGCCTGGACGTGGTCGACACGTCGGGCGTCGCCCATGTGGAGGCTCAGGGAACGCAAGCCAAAAGCCACCGCCCCGCCCCGCCGGAGCAGCGGTCGGGCATCTCGTGGCGCTGGCTGATCGCGGCCGCCGCTGCGGGCTTCGCGCTGGGCGTTTCCCGCAAACGCCGGGCGGAACCATCGTTCGAACCGGACGAGCAGCCGGTCGTGCGCGGGGCTGGTCCCGAACATATGCGCGATCCTGTTCGCCGGGAATGGACTCGCGTCGATCAGGCATCGGACGAATCCTTCCCCGCAAGCGATCCGCCCGGTAGCTATTGACCAGCTGGCCCGGCGCGCGCCGAACGAAGCGCGCCGGGCCAGCTATGCATCTGGTCGGCCCTGGGCCTAGCTCACCCTTCAGGGCTCCACGACCGAGGCCGAACACGCGGATTCCGAAGGCAAGGTCATGAACGCGCCCGCCAGCGTTCGATCTGTCTGAGCACGTCTCCGGCGATCTGTTCGGACGAAAAGCCGGAAAGGTCGCGCTGGCCTGTGACGCCGTCGGTTTGCGCCGAGAGGGTCCAGGTGATGCTGCGGCGGCTCTCCGCCGCCTCGCGCGCGGTATAGGCCACCAGTGGACGCGAACGGATCGCAATCCGGTAGATCAGCACCTGATCGTCGCACAGCCTGATCGTGAGCGCGGCGCCGTCCTCGTCGCTATCGACATGACTGTCGGCCCAGCCCTGCTCGACCATCGCGGTACAGACCGATCGCAGCGCCGGTAGCGCGACATCGACAAGTTGGCGCTGCATTTGCGCCCGGCTGGTGGGAACGAACAGGCGCTTCAGCTGCTCGCCAATCGCCGGCGCCCCGTCATCAAGTGCGATGCCGGCAAGGTCGGCGTTGGTCTGCCGGATCAGGCCGAAGGCGAGCAGCAGCATGATGAAGCTGAAGGGCAGCGCCGCAAGCAGGGTCGCGGCCTGCAACGCCCCCAAACCGCCCGCCACCAGCAGCAATGCCGCCGTGAGGCCAAGCAGCACGCACCAGTAAATGCGCTGCCAGCGCGGCGTTTCGTCCGCGCCGCCCGACGCAAGTGTGTCAATGACCAGCGAGCCGGAGTCGGCGGACGTGATAAAGAACACCGCGACCAGCAGGATCGCGAGTGCGGAGGTGAAGCCGGCACCGGGTAGATATTCGAGGAACTTGAACAATGCGGTCGAGAGGTTGGCCTGCACCGCCTCCCCAATTCCGCCCCCCGCCGCGCCCAGATCCAGCCAAATCGCGGTGTTGCCGAAAACCGTCATCCACAGAAAAGTGAACGCAGTCGGGACGAACAGGACACCGATGACGAACTCTCGGATCGTCCGCCCGCGCGAAATGCGCGCGATGAACATGCCGACGAACGGCGACCATGCGATCCACCAAGCCCAGTAGAACAGCGTCCAGTCGGCCATCCACGCCCGCGGCTCATAGGCGTAGAGCGTGAAGGTTCGCATCACGAAATGGTCGAGATAGAGCCCGAAATTCTGGATCAGCGCGCGCAGAAGGAACAGCGTCGGACCGACTGCCATCACGAACAGCATGAGGAGAACAGCGACGCCAAGGTTCAGCTCCGACAGGCGACGGATGCCCTTGTCAGCGCCGCTCAGCACCGACAATGTCGCCGCGCCCATGACCAGTGCGATGACGATCAGCTTCACCACCGTCGTGTCGGGCAGGCCGTAATTATAGCTGAGGCCGGCGGTCATCTGCGACACGCCGAAGCCGAGTGAGGTGGCGACGCCGAACACCGTGCCGCAAACCGCGAAAACGTCGATCGCGTCGCCGATCCGACCATCGATCCGCTTGCCGAGGATCGGCGACAGGCCCGACCGCATCGTCAGCGGCAAGCCCTTGCGATAGGCAAAATAGGCAAGGCTGATGCCAACAAGCGCATAGATGGCCCAAGCATGAACGCCGTAATGGTGGAAGGTGATCGCCATCGCCTCACGCGCGGCGAGGATCGTTCCGGGCTGCGCCCCGGGGGGAGCGATGTAATGCTGGATCGGCTCGGCGACCGCGAAATACATCAGGCCGATGCCCATGCCCGCCGCGAACAGCATTGCCAGCCAGGACAGATAGGGAAAGTCCGGTTCGGCATCGTCCGGTCCAAGCTTGAGCTTGCCAGCCGGCCCGAAGCCCAGGATCAACACCGCGACAAGGAACACCGCGACCGAGGCGATGTAGAACCATCCGAAGGTGTCGATCGCCCAATTCTGCGCGCCCTTGAACATGGTATCGGCGGCGCCCGGCCTTATCAGCGTTGCAGCGAGCATCGCCACGATCACGCCACTGGCTCCCCAGAAAACGGGCGGGTTCAGTCGAGTAGACGTCATGAGCTGAGCTTAACCGGGATCGGCCGCAAAGCCCACCGGGTCTGCCGGGACTGCGCTTGAGCGCCCGCCCCCCCTGCCCCTCTCTCTCGTCATCGAACGGACTTGTAAGCGTAGTCAGGCTGTCCCGGATACGACGCGTTGTCGCAACGATCCCGCGCCACTGGCCCTGCAACGGCCGACGATCGGTCAATCGTCCAATGGGGGGCATATGATCTCGACACGCTCACGCGTGCGCCTGTTGCTGGGTGCCGCTTTCGTCACCTTGCCGATGCCGGCGCTGGCCGCTCAGGTCGTCGGTCGCGTGACCGACGCTTCGGCCACCCGCACGCTGGAGGGGGCCGAGATCACGATCGTCGAGCTGTCGCGCAAGGCCGAGGCCGATCGCGACGGCCGCTTCCGCTTTCCGGGGGTTCCTGCGGGCAGCTACACGCTGCGCGTCACCTATGCCGGGATCGATCCGGTCGAGCAGGCCATCACCGTCGATGCAACCGGCGACCTGTCCATCGAAGTGTCGGTGGGGCAGCCTGGCGACATCCTCGTCACTGGTCAGCGCGCCAACCTCGCCAGCTCGATCAGCCGCCAGCGCGCCGCCGATGGTGTGGAAAGCGTGCTCACGCGCGACTCGATCGGCCAGTTCCCCGACCAGAACGTCGCCGAATCCGTGCGCCGCGCGGTCGGCGTCAACGTCCTCAACGATCAGGGCGAAGGCCGCTTTGTTGCCGTTCGCGGCCTTGACCCCAGCCTCAATGCCGCAAGCCTGAACGGCGTGCGCGTGCCCGCGCCCGAAGCAGATACGCGTAGCGTTGCCCTGGACGTGGTGGCCAGCGAGTTGGTCGAATCGATCGAGATCAAAAAGTCGCTGACCCCCGACATGGATGCGGACACGATCGGTGCGTCGGTCGAGATCAAGACGACCAGCGCCTTCGACCGGGTGAAGCCGCTACTGGCCGGCTCGCTCGAGGGTTCGTACAACGACTATGTCGGACAGGTGACGCCCAAGGGCAGCGTCAACTTTTCAACGCGGATCACCGACAATTTCGGTATTTCCGGCGGCGCCAGCTATTACCTGCGCAAGTTCGAGACCGACAATATCGAAATGGACGGCTGGGGCAGCGACGATGCCGGCAACGGCTTTGCCGACAGCGTCGAGTATCGCGACTATGACGTGCGGCGCCTGCGCACCGGCGGCTCGCTCTCGTTTGATTTCAAGCCCAGCCCGACGACCACGCTCTATGCCCGCGGCGTCTATAACCGCTTTTCCGACCAGGAAGATCGCCGCCGGCTGGTGATCGAACTGGACGAGGATCCCGCCGCCTCGACCGCGACAGGCGCGTCGTTCGACGCCGCCGATGGGCGCATCCGCGTCGAGCGTGACCTGAAGGACCGGTTCGAGGTTCAGACGATCCAGTCCTATACCGTGGGCGGCACGACTGAAACGGGGCCATGGCGCGTCCTCTATTCGGCCGCGTTCAGCCGCGCGCAGGAGTTGGAGCGCGGGTCGATCGATCCCATCGTCTTCCGCCGCGATTTCGAAGGAGAGGAAGGCGACGACCTGACCGTTGGCTTCGACTATTCGAACTATCTGCTGCCTCGCTTCACGGTCGGCGGCGCGGATGCGGCAGCGTTTTCCGACCCGGAAGAGTTCGAGTTCGAAAGCTTCGACCGCACCACGCTCAGCGATTCGACCGACAGGGAATGGAGCGCACGTCTTGACCTTGCCCGCAGCTTTGCGTTCGACGGCGGCAGCTTTGAGGTGCAGGGCGGCGTAAAGGGCCGGTGGCGCAACAAGCGCTACGACCTGAATGTCGACACGTTCGACGGGTTTGACGGCGACTTCACGCTGGCCGACGTACTCGGACCGCAGACCTATCGCCTGGACGACCTTGGCCCCGTCGTCGACAAACGGGGTGAGCGCGACTTTCTCGACCGCAATTCCGGCGCCTTCGAACTGGCTACGGTCGACAGTGAATTTGCGGGCCTTGCCGAAGATTACCGCGTCGACGAGGATATTTATTCGGCCTATCTGCTCGGTCGGCTTCAGGCCGGACCGCTGCGCCTGATCGGCGGCCTGCGAATGGAGGCGACCGAAAACATCATCGAGGGCAATACCGTCACGCTCGACGGTGACGAGGAAGTGGTGACCGCCACCCCGAACGTCATCCGCCGCAGCTATACCGACTGGCTTCCCAGTGCGGTCGCGCGGTACGAAGTGGGCAACGACCTGATCCTGCGCGCGGGCGCGTTCAAGAGCCTGGTGCGCCCCGGCATCGGCCAGCTTGCGCCCCGCTTTGCCATCGAACGCGACGGCGACGATCTGGAGGGCGCCTTCGGCAACCCCGATCTCAAGCCCTATCGTGCCTGGAATTTCGATGCCGGTGCCGAATGGTATTTCGCCAAGTCCAGCGTCCTGTCGGCGGGCGTGTTCTACAAGGACATCAAGGATTATATCGTCACCGTCACGTTTGAAGAGGGCGACGCCCCCTATGACGGCATCTATCGCGGCATCGCCTTTACCGAGGCCGATATTCCGCTCAACAGCGGCAAGGCGAAGATCAAGGGCGTGGAGCTTGGCTATGCCCAAAGCTTCACGATGCTGCCCGGTGCGCTCAGCGGCCTGATCGCCAGCATGAACTACACCTTCACCGACGCCGACGGTCAGACGTTTGACGGTGATTCCGGCGGACTGCGCGACATCCCCCTGCCAGCCGCGTCGCGTCACACGATCAACGGCGTACTGGGATATGAAAAGGGGCCGGTCAGCATTCGCCTTGCCGGGACGTACCGCGACAAATATCTGGATGAAGTCAATGCGATTGCGGAGGAGGACCGTTATGTCCGTGATCACTTCCAGCTCGATGCCAGCGCGCGGTTCCGCCTGACAAAGAACGTCCAGCTTTTCGGCGAGTGGGTGAATATCAACAACGCAAAATATGTCGCCTATCAGAACGGCCCCGTTTCGCGCCGCCTGCTTCAGTATGAGGAATATTCCTACACGCTGAAGTTTGGCGCGCGGGTGAACTTCTGATGCGCGTCGCGCCCCTCGCCGCGTTGCTGCTCGCCGGTTGCGCGACCACGCCGCCCGCGCCGACGACACTTGCCGAAAGCGTCACTGCGCGCGGGGAAACCGTGCCGGTCGGCACCAGCCGGGCCGACGCCGCCGACGATCCCGCGATCTGGCGCAATGCTGCGAACCCGTCGGCCAGCCTGATCGTCGCCACCGACAAGAAATCGGGGCTGTGGGTTTATGGCCTCGACGGCAGGCAGCGCGATTTCGTGCGCGCGGGCCTCGTCAACAATGTCGACCTGCGGGAGCATGGCGGACGCATCGTCGTCGCCGCATCGGACCGTAGCGACCTTGCCAATGCGCGCGTCGTACTGTTCACGCTGGACGGCACGACCGGCAAGCTGACCCATGCGGGCCAGCGCCAGGCCGGTGTGGGTGAGGCTTATGGCCTGTGCATGGGCATCATCGGCACCCGCCTCTATGCCTTCGTCGTTATCAAGGACGGAACGATCCGCCAGGTCGATCTTGATACCGGCCAGACCGTACGCACGATGAAGCTGGCCACTCAGTCAGAGGGCTGCGTCGTCGACGATCGCACCGCGACGCTGTTCGTGGGCGAAGAGAATGTGGGCATCTGGCGCTTCGATGCGAAACCGGGCGGCGATACGGCACCGGCTCCGGTCGCGAAGGTCGATGGCCGCCTGCTCGTCGCCGATGTCGAGGGGCTGGCGATCGCACCTGTCGGGGCGGACGGCGGTTGGTTGGTCGCGTCCAGTCAGGGTGACAACGCCTACCAACTCTTTCGACTGCCCGACTTCGCACCTGCCGGTCGGTTCCGCGTCGTGGCAGGCCGCTATGGCGCCACCAGCGAGACTGACGGAATCGAAGTGGCGCTGGGCGATTTCGGCCCCGCTTTCCCCGGCGGCCTGATGGTGGCCCAGGACGGCGACAATGCGCCGGCAGCGCAGAACTTCAAGCTTATGGCGTGGGACGATGTGAAGGCAGCGCTGGGGCTTTGATCCAGGGCCTCTCGGTTGGCGACAGCCAAAAGGCATTCACCGCGGATTTCAGGACTTATTCTACGAAAGTTTTCAGTCTGTGATGGTGCCCTGGGAGGGACTCGAACCCCCGACCTGCGGTTTAGGAAACCGTTGCTCTGTCCTGCTGAGCTACCAAGGCCCGTGGGATGCCCTATGGCAGCACCGCGCAATAATCAATTGCGCGTCTCTGGCGGGACGACGGGGAATGGCAGCGGCGCGATGGGTATGCCGTCGTCGATCAGCGCCTTTGCATCGGCGAGCGTCGCCTGGCCGTGAATGGCCTGTTCGGGCGCGTCCCCCAGATGCATGGCGCGGGCCTTCTCAGCAAAGGTGATACCTACCCATTGCGAATTTTCCAACGCCTTGCCCTGCGCTTGGGCGAGCGCCGCCAAAGCGGCCTTTACCGCTTCGGGCGATGGGGGTGTTGATCGAGCCGGGACGCTGCTGTCGCTGCGATTACCCTTGGGCGCGACATTGGGTGCCATCACCGCCTTTTCGATCTGGTGGTCACCGCAAAGCGGGCATTCGATCAGCCCGTCGGCGCGCTGCGTTTCATAAGCGCCGGAGGAGCCGAACCATGCCTCGAACACATGGCCGCCCGTACAGCGCAGGTCGAAAACGATCATGCGCCTACCCGTTCGACAGCAGGAATGTCGCGCCGGTGATCCAGCACCGGAATTCGCGCCCGCGCCGCCGCGACGGCATCCGGCTTCAGCGCTGCGAAATCGACACCTTCTCCCACGCCCATGTCCAGCAGCACCGATCCCCATGGGTCGACCACCATCGACCGGCCATGGGTCTGGCGGCCGTCATCATGGTCGCCGGTCTGCGCGGCGGCGATTACGAAGCTGGCATTTTCGATGGCGCGCGCGCGCAGCAGCGTTTCCCAATGCGCCTCCCCCGTCGGACGGGTAAAGGCGGCCGGCACCGTCAGAACCTGCGCGCCCGCCGCGCTCAGCGCCTGATACAGTGCGGGAAATCGCAAGTCGTAACAGATCGAAAAACCCAACGGCCCCAGCGGCGAATCGGCAACAACCGCACGATCGCCCGCTGCATAGGCTGCCGATTCCTGCCAGCGATTGCCCGCGCCGACATCGACGTCGAACATATGCATCTTGTCATATCGCGCGCAGACCGCGCCGTGATTGTCGATCAGGATGGTGCGGTTGGCGAAACGGCCATCCGGCCGCCGCACCGCCAGCGATCCCAGATGGACCCACACCCCATGTTCATAGGCCGCCTGAGCAGCCGCCTGAAGCACGGGGTCGTCGCGTTCGGCGACGATCTTGCCGGCTGAGCGCGCCCGGTCGCGGTCGATCAGGTTGGACATTTCGGGCGTGAACAGCATCGCTGCCCCGCCCCGTCCGGCCTGTGCCACCGCATCAACCACCGTCGCGGCATTGTCGGCAGGCTCCAGCCCACCGGTCATTTGCAGCAGCGCGATTTTCACGGGTTCAGAAGCGCGTCCAGCCGCCCCTGCGCCTCCAGCGCCGCCAGATCGTCGGACCCGCCGATATGCCGGTCGTCGATAAAGACCTGAGGCACGGTCGTCCGCCCGTTGGCGCGATCGATCATCTCGGCGCGCTGGGGGCCGCCCATGGTGATGTCATGTTCCACAAACTCTGCGCCCTTTTCGGTCAGCAGCCGCTTTGCGCGCGTGCAGTATGGGCACCATGCCTTGGTATAGATTTCAACTTTTGCCATGTGACAGGACGTGGAAAGTGCCGGGCCGCTTGTCAATCGGCATCGCCGACGATCACGCGCGCAAAGGCGAGAATCGTCACGCGGTCCGCCCCGGCATCGCGCAACGCGGCGGCGCAGGCATGACTGGTCGCGCCGGTCGTGAACACATCGTCGATCAACACGACATGCCGCCCCCGCAGCCGCTCTGCACCCGTTGCGGCAAAGGCGCCCGCAACCGCGCGGCGGCGTGCTTCGGGGCCAAGCCCCTTCAACACAGGCGTCTTTCGCGTCCGCATCAGAACGTCATGCGCGACCGCGACTCTGCTACGCCGCGACAGCGCCGATGCGATCAGCCCGGCCTGATTATAGCCGCGCGACCATAATCGCCCACGCGCCAGCGGCACCGGCACCAACAGCGCGGCATCGCCCGGCAACAGGCGCAGCATCGCCGCCGCGACAGGTTCGGCATGGCCCAGGCGGCGCGCATATTTGAGTTTCAGCAGCACCGCGCGGGCGACGTCGCCATAACCGACTGCGGCGCGCACCGCCCCATCCTCGCTCGGCAAAAACTCCAGCCGTCGCCAGCAATCGGCACAGAAACGGTGCATTTCCCCGGTTACGGTGGCGCATGCCGGGCAGCGCGGCGGCAGCGCGAAATCGACCAGTGCCGTGCCGATCCTGTGGACGATCCCCCTCACCCGCCCCTTGTGCGGCGGCTTTGCCGGGCGCACAAGCCGGCACCATGTCCAGCGAAACCCAGCCGCCCGAACCGTTTAATCGTCAGGCTCGACGCATTCGCCGCGACCGCGCCGCCGCCGCATTTGGCGAGCACGACTTTCTTCGCGCCGCGATTCTGGACGGCATCGACGAGCGGCTCGCGGCGGTGAAGCGGCCGATGCACGACTTCCTCGATATGGGCAGTTTCGACGCGCGCTTCACACCGGCGGGCGACGCGCGGGTCGCGCGCGTGGATGCGGGTTTCGCCTTTGCCCGCGCAGGCGGCGGGGTGCAGGCGGATGAAGACCGGTTGCCCTTTGCCGATGCCAGTTTCGACTGTGTGGTATCGGCGGGCGTGCTGGATCAGGTGAACGACGTGCCCGGCGCGCTGACACTGGCGCGGCGTGTGCTGCGGCCCGACGGGCTGTTCCTGGGCGCATTCATCGGCGCGGGCAGCCTGCCCGTTTTGCGTAGCGTGCTGCTGGAGGCAGAGGCACCGCGCGCGGTGGCGCGCATCCATCCGCAGATCGACGTGCGGTCCGCCGGCGATCTGCTGGTTCGCGCGGGCCTGACCCTGCCGGTCGCGGATATTGAAACCCTGTCGGTGCGCTATTCGGGGCTGGGCCGGCTGATCGACGACCTGCGCGGCATGGCGGCGACCAACTTGCTGGGCGACACCCCACCGCTCACCCGAGCCACCCTTGCCCGCGCGGCAGAGGCCTTTGCCGCGCGCGCCGATGCCGATGGCCGCGTGACCGAGCGGTTTCAGATCGTCTTCCTGACCGGCTGGGCCCCCGACCCCAGCCAGCCCAAGCCCGCCCGTCGCGGCAGCGCGACCGCATCACTTGCGGACGCCCTGAAGAACGCGCAGTCGCAGAGCTAGTAGCGCGTCGCGGCTATTGCGCCGCCACCTGTTCGCTGACCCATTCGTGCTGCTCGACAATCGTGGCCGCAACCGGACGCCCCCTGCCGTCCAGCGAGGGGCGAAAGCGAAACCGGCGCTCGATATGGCGACAGGTGATCGCGTCCAGTTCGCCCACGCCGCTGGAGCGGGTCACGCGGCAATCGCGCGCGCGACCGTCGGGATCGACGCGGTATCGCACGCCCACCGTGCCACCGATCCCGGCGTCAGCCAGATATGCTGGATAGTCCGCATCGCGAATATCGCCGCGTATCTGGATGGGCGGTGTCTCGTCCTGCCACCCGCCGCCGTCCCCGTCGCCTGATCCGCCCGCGCCGAACCCGTTGCCGATGCCGCCCGCTCCAGTGCCCGGTCCGACCCGGTCGGTGGCGCCGCTGGTCCGCTGCGCCCCCGGCCCCGGCATCCGCGCGACAATGACGGGCGGCGGGGGCAGCGGCGTCACGACCACCGGTTCGGGTGCCGTCACCTCGGTTGCCTTGGACTGCAGATTGGGGGGCGCGGCCTCTCCCTCCGGCCGGGTATCGCGGCGCGGGGGCGGCACGACCGGTTCGGGCGGCGGCGGGGGTGGTTTGGGTGCGACGGTAAAGGTTGCCAGTGCCTGCGTCACGCTCTGGGCCGGCGAGACGCCCAGACCGGCCATCAGCGCCCAGCCGAACAGGCCCGTTACCGCCAGCGCCCCGACGGCACCCGGCGCGCGCGTTCGGGCGCTGCCGGCGGAATAGCTCATCGCAGACCTCTCGAAACTGCGTTCATTTTCATTATATGGGGATTGGGCCGTGGTATCTGAACCACGCCTGAGACATCAAATCGCGCCGACGTGACGATGAAGTTGCGGCGGTGCTTCCCTTTTCCCGCGTCCGGGCGTATAGGCCCGCGACTTTCCGTACCCAAAGAGGAACCCGTTTGGCCAAGGAAGAACTACTCGAGATGCGCGGTCGCGTGGTGGAATTGCTCCCCAACGCTATGTTCCGCGTCCGGCTTGAGAACGATCATGAGATCCTGGGGCACACTGCCGGCAAGATGCGCAAGAACCGCATCCGCGTGCTGGTCGGTGACGAAGTGCTTGTCGAGCTGACCCCCTATGACCTGACCAAGGGGCGGATCACTTACCGCTTCATGCCCGGTCGCGGCGGCCCCGGCCCGCAATAACGCCGCCTGGGCGGCTGACGCATGGCTTCGCTGGTTCTCGCCTCTTCATCGCCCCGGCGGCGCGAGCTGCTTGGGCGGCTGGGCGTTGTCCCGGCGCGCATCTGCTCGCCCGATATCGACGAAAGCCCGTTAAAGGCTGAGTTGCCGCGCGACTATGCGTTGCGTGTCGCCCGGCAGAAGGCGGAAGCGATTGAGCGCGCGCCGGACGAAATGGTGCTGGCGGGTGACACTTCCATCGCGCTTGGCCGCCGCATTCTCCCCCCCGCCGACACCCCCGATCTTCAGCGCAAGCTGCTGGAAATGTTGTCGGGACGCCGCCATCATGCGCTGTCGGCAGTTTGCCTGATCGACACGAACGGCACTGTGCGCTTGCGCCTTGCCGATACGGTGGTCGCGTTCAAGCGGCTGTCGACGGCCGAAATCGACCGCTACATCGAATGTGGTGAAGGGCTGGGCAAGGCCGGCGGCTATGGCATTCAGGGCCGGGCTGAGGCGTTTGTCCGTTTCCTGTCGGGCAGCCATTCCTGTGTGGTGGGCCTGCCGCTGTTCGAAACCCGCGCGCTGCTGGAAAGCGCGGGGCATCCGCTTGGCTGAATGGCTCTACGAAGCCGGGATCGGTGAGGCGCGTGCCGCGCTGGTCTCTCGCGGACGCATCTGGAAGGCACGCATCGAACTAGCCGGCGGCGGGCCGCGCGAAGGCGCAGTCGCGCGCGCGCGCCTTGTCGAAATCAACGGCCCCCGCACGGGCAAGGTGACGCTGGCCGACCGCGGCGGCGACGCGCTGCTGGAACCGCTGCCGCGCGGCGTGACGCAGGGCGCGACCCTGACCGTCCGAATCGTGCGGGAAGGGATTGTCGAGCGCGGGCGCTTGCGCCTGCCAAAGGCTGTGCCTGCCGACGGCGCGCCCCATCCCGGTCTCACGCTGCGCGACCGCATCGCGGCCACCGGCCTGCCCGTGCGCGAATGTCGCGCCCATGAGCCTGACCGGCTGGAGGAAGCCGGCTGGTCCGAGGTCTTGGATGAGGCGCTGACCGGCGACATCGCCTTTCCCGGCGGATGGCTTCGAATGGCGATCACCCCGGCCATGACCCTGTTCGATGTCGATGGCGCGCCGCCGCACGGTCCGCTGTCCATCGCGGCCGCCCACGCCGTCGCGCAGGCGCTTGAGCGGCACGGTATTGGCGGCTCGATCGGTATCGATTTCCCGACCCTGGCCGACAAGGCAGAGCGACAGGCTGTGGCCGAAGCGATCGACGCCGCCCTGCCCCAGCCGTTCGAACGCACCGCGATCAACGGCTTCGGCTTCATGCAGGTCGTGCGCCGCCGTGCGCGCGCGTCGCTGCCCGAACAGATCATGGCGGATCCCGTGGGCCACGCCGCCCGCGCGCTGCTGCGTCAGTTCGAGCGGCTTCCGCCGCCCGCGCCCGATACCCATATCGTCCCCGAACCCGTGGCGCGCTGGCTGGCGCGCCGCCCCGAACTGACCGACGAACTGGCGCGGCGCACCGGCGTTGCCGCGCATTTCGTTGCCGAGGAACGTCGATGAGCAAGGCCAGGACAAGATCAAAGGGATGTCCCGTCTGTGCGACGGCATCGCATCCCGACCACGCCCCTTTTTGTTCGCAGGGATGCCGCGACCGCGATCTGCTGCAATGGCTGGGCGAAGGATATCGCCTGCCGGGGACTGCAATCGACCCAACTGAAATTGATGGGCTAGACAGGCACGATTCGCGCGACTAAGAGGCGCGCTCCCAACGGCCACGAGGGCCCTTGGGACCCGCGCCCGGGTAGCTCAGTTGGTAGAGCATGCGACTGAAAATCGCAGTGTCGGCGGTTCGATTCCGTCCCCGGGCACCACTTTATCAAATCGTTGATCGCGCCACTGGCACGCGCCGATGCGCGGGCCCGGCATCTGCGTTTTCTTCACCCTTGTGACAGGCCGCCTGGCGTTACGCCCCGCCAATCGGGCGGCCGCGTGCAACTCTATTCCTCCCCGGCGGGTTTGCTTTGGTGGAGGAGACGGCCGATGACCTACACCCGCTTTGCCGCGATGATCGTCACGTCGACATTGATCATGTTCGGGCTGATGTATCTCAACACCTATGCCCTTTCGCATGTCACATACAGCCAGACTCGCACGTGGATGGCGCTGGTGATGGGGGCGTGCATGGCGGCGATCATGATCGCCTTCATGTGGAACATGTATCCCAATCGCCGCGCCAATATCGGCATCGTCGCCGGCGCGGTCGCGGTGTTCGCGGGCGCACTGTGGCTTGTTCGCAGCCAGGAAACGGTCAGCGACGTCAGCTATATGAAGGCGATGATCCCACACCATTCCATCGCGATCATGACCAGCGAACGCGCGCATATCCGCGACCCGCAGGTCCGGCGCCTGGCCGACCGCATCATCGATGCCCAAGTGCGCGAAATTGCCGAGATGAAGCGTCACATCGCCCGGCTGGAGGCTCAGCCGACACCATCGGGCGCGCCTGACCTGCCGTCCTATCGCGACCGGGGGGTTCAACCCCCGCCGCCCGAAACCGATGACAGCGCGGACGTCAACACACTGGCGCCCATTCAGTAAGGGTGGGATTTCGGGCAAGCATCGGCTTGCCCGCACGGTCTTGTCGGCTAAACCCGCCGGCATGACACGCATCAACCTTTCGCTCGCCGCCGCGCTGCTTGCCAGCGTGGCCTCCCCCGCCCTCGCCCAGGACGATGCCGCGTCGCGCGTGACCCAGACGGTCCGCACGCTTGCGTCCGATACGTTCGAGGGGCGAGCGCCCGGCACGGCGGGAGAGGACCGCACGGTCGGCTATCTGATCGCGCGCTTCCAGGGGCTGGGATTGGAGCCTGCGGGGCCGGACGGAAAATGGGTGCAGCCGGTGCCGCTGCTCCACACCCGGCTGGGCACGCCCGCCACGCTGGCGTTCAAGGGGCCGAAGGGCACGATGCCGGTCGAGGTGGCCAAGGACATTTATGTCTCGACCATCCGCCCCGACGATCGTTCGGTCATCGACGCGCCGGTCGTCTTCGTCGGCTACGGCGTCGATGCACCCGAACGCAAATGGGACGATTTCAAGGGCGCCGACCTGAAGGGCAAGGTCGCCATCTTCCTGGTCAACGACCCCGATTTCGAAGCGAAGCCGGGCGAACCGGCGGCGGGCAAGTTCGGCGACCGCACCATGACTTACTATGGCCGCTGGACCTACAAGTTCGAGGAAGCCGCGCGGCAGGGCGCGGTCGGCGCGCTGATCGTGCATGACACGGCGGGCGCGGGTTATGGATGGAACGTCGTCACCAGCCCCGGCGGCGAGAATTACGACATCGTCCGCAAGGCCGAGAACGTGACCAGCGTGCGGCTTCAAGGCTGGCTGTCGGGCGACGCCGCGGGCCGGTTGTTCGAGTCGGCCGGGCTGGACCTGAACGCGATGAAGGCGGCCGCGCGCAAGCCCGATTTTCGTCCGGCGCCGCTGAAGGGCGTCAGCTTTGCCGCCGACGTGCCCGTGCGGCACGAAGTGCTGACCAGCCACAATGTGCTGGCGCGCATCCCCGGCACGACCAAGCCGGACGAAGTGGTGATGTATGGCGCGCACTGGGACGCTTATGGCAAGGGCAAGCCCGACGCGCAGGGGCGCATCTATCGCGCGGGCGCCAATGACGACGCGCTGGGCATTGCCGGAATCCTCGAAATTGCGCGCGGGATCAAGGCGGGGCCGGCCCCGGCACGCAGCGTGGTATTCGCGGCCTGGACGGCGGAGGAGCGCGGGCTGCTGGGGTCCGAATATTACGCCGCCAACCCCATCTATCCCATGGAAAAGACGGTCGCGAACCTGACGCTGGACATCCTGCAGACCGCTGGCCTCGCCAATGACGTGGTGCTGGTGGGCAAGGGCCAGAACACGCTGGAGGACGACATGGCCCGTGTCGCCGCGACGCAGGGGCGCCGCGTGACGCCCGAAAGCCTGCCCGAACGCGGGTTGTTCTACCGCGCGGACCATTTCTCCTTTGCCAAGCGCGGCGTGCCGGTGATGCTGTTGATGAGCATTGCGGGGGCATCCGACCTGAAACAGGGCGGCACGGCGGCCGGTCAGGCGTGGATCGATGCCTATACCGGCAACTGCTATCACCAGGCTTGCGACGCATGGTCGCCGGAATGGAATCTGGACGGCGCGATTCAGGACATCGCACTGGCCGAACAGATCGGCAGCGAACTGGCGCGCGGCGACAAATGGCCGAAATGGAAGACGGGTTCCGAATTCCGCGCCATTCGGGAAGAATCGACACCGGCGAACTGACCAGTGCTTCGGGCGGCGGCATGTGGCCCCGCCCGAACGCCGTGGTTCAGCCCGTCCCCTCACCGATATGCACCGCCAGCCAGACTGTCGGCCCGTTCAAATCGGTGTGGGTCACACGGTGTTCCGCGCGGCGCGGAATGAACAGATGATCGCCGGGCATCAGCACGTTCTGCCGCCCGGCGACCTCCACAATCGCCCGGCCGCTCAACACCAGCACCCATTCGTCATGGTCCTGGCAATAGGGCGCCTTGGGCGGGGTCACTTGTCCATGAGAGACGATGCGTTCGATCCTGCAGCCGGGCCGGCGCAGAATGTCCGCAAACACCTCCCCCGCCCGCGCGTCAGGTAAGTGGGACAAAAGATTGCCGCTCGAATCCCGTCTCTCGCTCATTACGCCGCCTTCTCCCGCGCTCACCGTCAAAGCGCGCCTTACGCCTGCTATCCGGGAAACACCGGCAGGGTGAGACTTTTTAACCGATGATCCGGTCTAGAAGGCTCTCGATCCTGTTGGGGGGCAATCGGGTGGGAACGCGGCATTTATTCGTTTCGGCGGCTTCGATCGCGCTGACCGCTTGCGGTGGCGGGGGCGGCGGCGTGCGATCAGGCGGGAGCATCAGCCCGCCCGGCGGACCGGTCGGCGTATCCCCCGCCCCCACGCCCAGCCCGACGCCGGCACCTGCATATCCGCAGCCAGTCCCGCCGCCCGCCGGTTATGTGATCACGCCGTCGACGATGCAGCCGACACGCTCAGCCAACGACAGCTTTGAATTTCGTCGCAATTACGATGCGAACGAGTTTTCGAACGCCCTTTACGCGCTGGACAGTGGCTTCACCGGACAGGGCGTGACCGTGGCCGTGATCGACGACGGCGTGGTCAATGTGAACGGCGAACTGGATGGCCGGATCGACACGGCACTCTCGCGCGACTTTGGCGATGATATCGTCGGCGGGGTTCGCACCGCCCGCGACGAACTGGGTGACGAACAGTCGGAGCATGGCACTGCCGTCGCCAACATCATCGCGGGCAACCGCAATGGGCAAGGGGCAATGGGCTATGCCCCCGATGCCCGGCTCGCGGTGCTGCGTATTGCGGACTGGGATGCGGATACCCGCACCGAAACCCTGACCCACATCGTCGAAGCGCTGGATTACGCGACCAGGCAGCGGATCAAGATCGTCAACCACTCGCTCAGCAGCGGCGGGGATCCTGCGTGGAGCGCACCCGTGGCCCGATATGGCGCGACTGGCGGGCTGATCGTGTCGTCGGCGGGTAATTCGAGTGGCAGTGCGCCCGCGGACTATCCGGCGATCAACGACAGCAACCGCAACGCCGTCCTGTTTGTCGGCGCGCTAAGCCCGGCCCAGACTTCCTACCAACTCGCCACCTATTCAAACCGCGCTGGTGAGGCGATGGACCGCTATGTCGTGGCGGTCGGGTCCAACCTGACCACCAACATCAGCGGCAGCACGGCGACGTTCAGCGGCACCAGTTCCGCCGCGCCGGTGGTCAGCGCGCTGGCCGCGACCATCCTGTCGAAATGGCCGCAACTCAGCGGGCAACAGGCGGGCGAAATCATCCTGAACACCGCGACCGATATTGGCAGCCCCGGGACCGACCCGGTTTTCGGGCGCGGTCTGGTCGACTTCAAAGCGGCACTTTCCCCGGTCAATCCCACCTTGTCCAACGGCGTGAGCCAAAGCGCGGTCGCATCGTCGGTCATGGCCGTTCCTGGCACGATGAACGTCACCGCCATTCAGAACGCGCTATCAAGCGTGACCGTTCTGGATGAATATGGCCGTGACTTCACCGGCTCGGTCGCGGGCATGATCATCCGCCCCGAACCGCGTCAGGACCGCTGGCTGTATCGCCGTGTGGAGCAGATGGGATCGGGCGGCACGACCGCGATTGCATCGGGGGCCCTGTCCGCCAGCCTCGCCTTTTCAAGCGTCCGGTTCGGGCCGTCGGAAGACCAGGTTCGGACGTCCCTGACAACCGGCAACGTGACGCTGAACCAAGGACAAACCTTGATCCGCGCTGCTTGGAACGCGCGGCGTTCGATGCAGAGCGATCTGATGGGCCTTGCGCCGTTCGAGGACGGGGTCATGGCCTATGCGCCACACGCTGAAAACAGCATCGGGTTCGAACGCCCGCTCGCCGGCGGGCGCATCGCGCTTACCCTTGCAACGGGCAGGCAGGACGCGGCACAGGCAAGCGCCGCGACACTTGGGTGGTCAGTGCGCGGTACCGAACTGCGCGCCGGGATCATCGACGAGCGTGGCAGCATCATGGGCACGCCGACCGGCCACGGGGCGCTGCGGCTGGGCCTGGGCGCGACGACAATGATGATGGAGGCGCATCATATGGTCGCCCTCGGCCATCGTTGGTCGCTGGAGGGCTATGGCTCGCTGGGGATCACCCGCCTGAAGATCGACGGCGCTTCGCTGGTGACCGACGCCACGCCGATATTGGGATCACGTCTCGGCCTTCAGGTGCGCGGCCGGATACCCGGCGGAATGCTCAGCGTGGGCATCGCACAACCGCTCACCATCGAAAGCGGCGCGGCGCGGCTGACCTATGCCAGCGGCTATGATCTGGTGACGCGATCGCTGACCTATACCAGCACCCTGGCGGGTCTGGCCGACAGGCGGCGGCTGCGACTGACGGCGGGCTTCGGCGCGGGCGGGTCGCGATCCAGCCTGCGGATCGGGCTGATGCACGACATGTCCGAACAGGCGTTGAGCGCTTTGGCCGGCTGGTTCGCAGCCTTCTAGGCGTGGACTGACAAATGCTGTCCGTCCGCTGGGCGGCGTGGACAAATTGGTGACGGTCGGCGTTGGCGGGTGTAGCCTGAGCTGGTGATCCAGAACGCACCCTTGATCGCCGCCGTGGGTAATCGGCCTCGTCGCATCTCCTGCCGCTTCGGCTGAGCAGGCATGCTTTGACGCGAAGGTTCAGGCACGTCCTGTCGATCAGATACCGAGCGAGATAGGGGATTGCGGCAGCGACTGCCTCATTATGTCGTGGCCCTGGTTCGTCGATCTGCGAGTGAAGCGTGTCATTGGCGGTGCGCTTTCCAGCAAATGGTCAGGGTGCTGACGGTTCAACATACTGATCGTGTGTCGCGTGAAGGAACATGGTTCCTTCGTAAGAACACAGCTGGCAGCTATAACGTCCTGGCGCCGGACGGTGGATCGGGGTTGGCCCGCTGTTCAGCTGAAGCTGCTCCGGTTCAGTACTACATCCGGCCGAACGGCGAGCGTACTCTCAATGATCTTCGTAATGAGGGCATCCGCCGATATGGGCATCATCCCGGCTGATTAACCGGCGGTGGGCGAGCCGAGAGAAGTTGACGAGCTATCTGAGGGTTGATTCAAGGCTGCCTTTTGGAGGCAGGCTTGAGCCGGGGCGATCTCACCGAGGCGGAATGGCGTATCCTGAAGGACCTGCTGACGATCGAGCGAGAGAACCGGGCCGGGGCAGACCTCCCGAACAGAACCGTTCGATCATCAAGGGCATACTGTGGCGGCTGCGGTGTGGTGCGCCGTGGCGCGACGTGTCGCCAAAATACGGGAGCTGGAACACCATCTACCGCCGGTTCCGGCGATAGAGCGAGGCCGGGGTCTGGAAGATCGTGGCGGTGACGCTGGCCGAGATCATGGCGGACACCGGCCACGACAGCATCGACAGCACCACCGTCCGCGCCCACGTCTCGGCACCGGGCGGAAAAGGGGGGCTCATCGACGCGCTCTTGGCCGGTCGCGGGGCAGGTTCACCAGTAAGCTTCACTGCCTGGCTGATGCCCTCGGGCGACCGCTCGCCTTCCACCTGACCGGGGGCGAGGCGGCAGACTGCAAGGCGTATGATGCTTCACTCCCGCCATCCGCGGTCGCTCAAACCGGCGAGTGAAGATCGAGAATGACCGGTCGCTCTACAAGCAACGGAACCGCATCGAGCGCATGTTCGGCCAACTCAAGATCAACCGTGCCATCGCAACACGCTACGACCAGCCGGCCAGCAGCTTCCTCGGCATGGTCCACCTCGCCACCGCCAGGTACCGGCTCAAATTTGTCCACGTCGCCTAACGCCCAGCTGCGAACGTTCGGGTTTAAAGTGGGGACTTCTGAAAGCAGCCATTCGTTCAGGTTATCTTGCCCATCCTGTTCATCTCCTGATGCAAAATTACGAGTTTTGGATCAAGGATGCAGGGCAGGACTGCATTTCTATTGGTTTCCGCGATATGGCTCGCAGGCGATGCCATCGCCGTCTCCGTCCATTTCGGCCCGGTAGCCTGGCTCTTCACGGTAAATCGGAGCAGTGCCTGCTGAGCGCGCTGAATCACACCCAGCCCAATAATCGCCAGCTTGAGGTGCGCGGACACGAGCCCTGCCGGTGTTTACTGCGAAGGAATGAGCAGCGGAGGTTATCCGCTGCAACCCACCCTCACTTGCTGCGATCGACCCGACGCCTACAACTGCCCCTAGTGCCGCCGCCACGCCGAGTAGCTTCAATTCCATAGGGACGGGCTTCGGCTCAGGTCGGCGTGAGTGCCTTTGCCGCCCCTGTGGCGATGGTTGGTTGAAGGCGGAGCTGCGGCGCATCGTGTTAGCGTAGCGGGGCTGGGTTAAAGGCTGGTTGCCTCCAAGGCTTGTATGAACCGAAAATCAAAAGTTTTGCATCACGTCAGCGAGGCAACGCGCCATCGAATTACGCCACTTGCGGACCCGAAGCAGCACGTTAATCTTTCCAGATGAGAAGCGGAACCTATGTCGTTAGCCTGTGCGCCTTGCTGCTGAGTGGGTGCAATCTCGTCCGCATGATGCTTCCGCGTCATGGCACGACGGCGAACGAGGCTAAGGCAGCGCTCCAACGCTGCGGCATCGCGCCTGATAGCATTGCGTGGTCGGTTGACCCCGACGGGACGTTCGCGTTTGGGAGGAAGAGCGCCGATGGTGCGCCTATGCCTGAAACGCAAAGTGACTGCCTGATGCGCTGGGTTGAAGACGATAGGATCAAGGTGGCATTTATCGGGTGGGAAACTGGACCGGGCTAGCACCTGCTTCCCAAGTTACCGCACTCATGATGCAAAACTTAAAGGTTATGCATCGGCCAAAAAACGTCGGAAAATCGCGCGCTCCGCCGATGCATACATCTGATGCGTTTTCACGCGGACGTCCGGTGTCGGCTTCCCCATAGCAAGGAGTTGTAAGCCGCCATTCCAATTTCCACCCAAGATCGGCTGTTCGACCTTCATACCATTACCTAAGTCTGCCGCCGCGCGCTCTAATTCTTCCCCGCCGGTGCAGCGGCAGCAAGCGGCGTTACCGTTGCCTGCGCGGTGGCCGTCACCGGCGGTCCCTTGGCAATCGCTGCGGCCAGTACGGTTGCGTCGGCGCACGGTTTGGCTGCGCACAGCGTCTTGATCTTGGCCAGATTCTCGCGCGCCTTGGCGACTGCGCCCTTTTGCACCAGCACTTCGCCCTGCCCGCGCAACGCGGCGACGTCGTTCGGCTCGATGGTCAGCGCCTCACGATAAAAGCGGATCGCCTTGCCCGGCAGTTCCTGCTGCCGCGCGACCTCGGCGATCAGGATAAAGGCCTGACGGTTGCGCGGGTCGACGACAACGGCGCTTTCGAGCAGGTCGTTGGCGCCCGACAAATTGCCTGCCGCGCGCGCGGCCTTCGCCTTTTCCACCAGCGCGACCGACCGGGGATCGATCTGGTCGTCGGGCCGCTGGCCGTGCAGCGAGGTCGAAATGCTGACCGCTGCCAGGGCAAGCGCCGCCGATACGCTGGTGAACCGCATGATGCTCTCCGAAACCACGTTCATCTTGCTATCACGGCCTTGTCATCATCGCGACGAAAAAGCCGTCTGTCCCATGATGGGCGGGATCGAGTCGGATTCCAAGGCCGTGCGGCGCACCCGCCGGCAGATCCAGCGGCACCACGCGCCACCCCGGATGCCGCGCCAGAAAGGCGTCGGCCTGATCGCGCCCTTCGGCATCCAGCAGCGAGCACACGACATGCACCAGCCGCCCGCCGGGCCGCACCAGCGTGGCGGCCAAGTCGAGCAAGCGCGCCTGCGTCGCCGTCAGCCGGGCCAGCCGATCGGGCGTCAGTCGCCAGCGCGCTTCGGGATTGCGCCGCCAGGTGCCTGTGCCCGAACATGGCGCGTCGACCAGCACCAGATCGGCGGCGTCGCGCCAGTCCTCCAGCACTTCCGCCTCGCGCCCCGGATTGAGCAGCCGCGTTTCCGCAATCGTCACGCCCGCCCGTTCGGCGCGCGGCGACAGGCGTTGCAGCCGCGCGCGGTCGGTATCGGTCGCCAGGATCACGCCGTCATTGGCCATTGCGGCGGCCAGCGCCAGCGTCTTGCCCCCCGCCCCGGCGCACAGGTCGACGACCCGCTCACCCGGTTTCGCGGCACAGGCGAGCGCGACGAACTGGCTGCCCGCATCCTGCACCTCGATCGCGCCAGCCTCGAACGCCGGCAGGCGCTCGACCGCAGTATCGGGGGGCAGGCGAAGCGCGTCGGGCAGACCATGGATGGGCATGGCGCCCTCAATCGCAGGCTCGTCGCCGCGCAGGCGATTGATGCGGATGTCCAGCGGCGCGCGCTCCAGCAAGGCCGCCTGTGCCGCCGCGTCCATGCCCGACGCCGTCAGCGCATCGACCAGCCATGCCGGCGCGACGCCCGGTGTCGCGGCGACTTCATCGCCCCCGATCGGCGCAGGGCCATAGGGGGAGCCGTCAAAGCCTGCGGCCACCGTCGGATCGGTCGCGGCCACCGCCAGCATCGCCGCGCGGCCGGTTGCGGGCACCTCGCCGCACAGCCGGATCGCGGCATAGACATGTTCCCGGATCGCACGCCGGTCCTTCGATCCCGCAAAGCGGTGCCCCGCGAACCAGCGCGCCAGCAATGTGTCGGCCGCCGCCCCGCCCTCTCGCGCGGCGGCGAGGATCAGGTCGAGGATCTCGATGGCCGATTGAACGCGTGCGCCGGGCGTCATTCGTCAGGCGCCCGGTCGTTTTCGGCCAGCCGTGCCCGTGCGATCATCCACTTACGCTTTACCCAGCGCGCACGCAGGAACACGTAAAGCCCCGCAATCGCGACGATCAGCAGGACCTTTTGCTGGTCGGTCATCAACGCGTCGGATAATTCGGCGCCTCACGCGTGATCGTCACGTCGTGGACATGGCTTTCGCGCAGGCCCGCACCGGTGATCCGCACGAAACGCGCACGCTCGCGAAGTTCGGGCAGCGTGCGGTTGCCGGTATAGCCCATTGCCGCCTTTACGCCGCCGACCAGCTGATGGATGACATCGCGTGCCGGGCCCTTGAACGGCACCTGCCCCTCGATCCCTTCCGGCACCAGCTTGAGCTGATCCTTGATGTCCTGCTGGAAATAACGGTCAGCCGATCCGCGCGCCATCGCGCCGACCGAACCCATGCCGCGATAGGATTTATACGCGCGACCCTGATACAGGAACGTCTCGCCCGGCGCTTCCTCGGTCCCGGCCAGCAGCGATCCGATCATCACGCTGGACGCGCCAGCCGCCAGCGCCTTGGCCACATCGCCCGACGTACGGATGCCGCCATCCGCGATGATCGGCACGTCCGACTTCGCGCCTTCGCGCGCGGCGTCCATCACGGCGGTCAGCTGTGGCACGCCCACGCCTGCGACGACACGGGTGGTGCAGATCGAACCCGGCCCGATGCCTACCTTGATCCCGTCGGCCCCGGCATCGATCAGCGCGCGCGTCGCTTCTGCCGTCGCGACATTGCCGGCGACGACCTGAACCTTGCTCGACAGCTTCTTGGCGCGTTCCACCGCACGGGCGACTTCGCGATTGTGGCCGTGTGCCGTGTCGATGACGATCAGGTCGCATTCGGCATCGACCAGCGCGGCGGTCCGCTCATAACCCTTGTCGCCCACGGTTGTCGCGGCGGCGACGCACAGGCGCCCGGCGGCATCCTTGGTCGCTTCGGGGTACAGCACCGCCTTTTCGATATCCTTGACCGTGATCAGGCCGACACAGGCGTAATCGTCATCGACGACCAGCAGCTTTTCGATGCGGCGCTGGTGAAGCAGCCGGCGCGCTTCCTCCTGCGTCACGCCTGCGCTGACGGTCGCCAGATTGTCGCGCGTCATCAGTTCGGACACCGGCGTCTGCGGATTGCCTGCAAAGCGCACGTCGCGATTGGTCAGGATGCCGACCAGCCGCCCCGATGCCTCGACCACCGGAATGCCGCTGATGCGGTGACGCTGCATCAATGCCTGCGCCTCGACCAGCGGCGCGTCGGGGGTGATGGTGATGGGGTTCACCACCATGCCGCTTTCGAACCGCTTGACCTGTCGCACGGCGGCGACCTGTTCCTCGATCGACAGGTTGCGGTGAAGCACGCCGATGCCGCCCATCTGCGCCATCACGATCGCCATGTCCGATTCGGTCACCGTGTCCATCGCCGACGACAGGAACGGGATGTTCAGGCTGAGCGAACGGGTTACCCGCGTGCGCGTATCCGCCATGCTGGGCAGGACTTCCGATTCCGCCGGGTAGAGGAGGACGTCGTCGAAGGTGAGGCCGAGGGGTATGTCCATGGGAGCGCCGGATCCATAGGGTTCGAGTCGAGGATTGGCGGCCCATCTAACCGCGCGTCGCCCGGCGCGCTACCCCCGACCCGCACGGGTCAGCAGCGCGCGGGCCTGTTCGACGTGCATCGTCTCGATCATGCGCCCGCCGAACCGCTCAGCCCCGCCCGTCGCCGCCTCGATCAGCGCCAGCGCATCGGCGATTTCGCGGTCGTCGGGACCGAAGGCGCGGGTAGCAACGGCGATCTGATTGGGGTGGATCAGCGTCTTGCCATCAAAGCCCATCGCCCGCCCGTGGCGACAGTCCGCCGCCAGCGCCTCGTCATCGTCCAGCGCGTTGAAAACCCCGTCCAGCGCCCAGCCGCCGCCCGCGCGCGCGGCCAGCACGATCGTCTGCAACGCCAGCGTCAGCCCGGCGCGGTCGTTTCCATCGGGAATGCCCAGCGTCGCGCGCAGGTCGTTGACGCCTGCAATCAGCCCCTCGACCCCGTCGACGCGCGCGATGGCGGCGGCGTTCAGCACGCCCAGCGGGGTTTCGATCATCGCCAGCACCGGCTTGCCCGCCCCGGCCACGCGCGCGGCGAGTTCGGTCGTCTCCACCTTGGGCACGACGATGAAGTCGGCCAGCGATGCCGCAACCGCCGCCACGTCGTCATCGTGACAGCCATGCTCCTCGCCGTTCACGCGGATGGCGATCAGCCGATGGCCGAAACCCGCAGCGGCCGCCTCGATCGCCGCTGCCCGCGCGCGATCCTTGTCCGCCTCACGCACCGAATCCTCCAGGTCGAGGACCACCATATCCACATCCAGCCCCCGCGCCTTTTCGATCGCGCGCGCGTTGGCGGCGGGCAGGAACAGGGCGGTTCGGGGCGGCTGACGGTGGGCAGTGCTCATGCACGCGACCCTAACGCGCGCTGGTTTCGAACGCCACTATCTCGACTTCCGCCCCCGCGCGGTTAGGATGCCCGAAACAGGGAGGGCGGGCGATGGACGGACTGATGGGCGTTCTGGGCGTTCTGGTATTGCTGGTGCTGGCTTACCTGTTCGTCAGCATCAAGATCGTGCGGCAGGGCTATCACCATACGATCGAGCATTTCGGTCGCTTCACCACCGTGGCGCGACCGGGTTTCAACTTCTACCCGGCCTTTTTCTATCGCGTGGGTCGCCGCGTGAACATGATGGAGCAGGTGATCGATATTCCGGGGCAGGAAATCATCACCAAGGACAATGCGATGATCTCGACCGACGGGGTCGTGTTCTTTCAGGTCCTCGACGCGCCCAAAGCGGCTTATGAGGTCAGCGACCTGAATTACGCGCTGCTCAATCTGGTCACGACCAACCTTCGCACCGTCATGGGTTCGATGGATCTCGATGAAACACTGTCGAAGCGGGACGAAATCAATGCGCGGCTGCTGAACACCGTCGATCACGCCACCACGCCGTGGGGGGTCAAGATCACCCGCGTCGAGATCAAGGACATCCGCCCGCCGCAGGACATCGTCAACGCGATGGCGCGCCAGATGAAGGCCGAGCGCGAAAAGCGCGCCAACATCCTCGAGGCAGAGGGCAGCCGCGCCAGCGAGATCCTGCGCGCCGAAGGGCAGAAACAGGCCCGCATCCTTGAGGCAGAGGGCCGCCGCGAATCCGCGTTCCGCGACTCCGAAGCCCGCGAACGCGCCGCCGAAGCGGAGGCGAAGGCAACCGCGCTGGTCAGCGAGGCGATCGAGCAGGGATCGGCACAGGCGATCAATTACTTCATCGCCCAGAAATATGTGGAAGCAGTGGGCAAGTTCGCGACCAGCCCCAATGCCAAGACGGTGCTGTTCCCGGTCGAGGCGACCCAGCTGATCGGGACGCTCGGCGGCATTGGTGAACTGGCCAGGGAAGCATTGGGCAAGAACGATACCCCGCCACCGGCAAAACCCGGCGTGCCGGTGGTGCGGGAGGGCTGATTTGCTCGACTGGCTGGCCGAACCGGGCGCGCTCTGGCTGTTTGCCGCAGCAATGCTGGCGGGGATCGAGCTGGCGGTGCCTGGCGTGTTCCTGGTCTTTCTGGCGGTCGCAGCAGCGATCACCGGCGTTTTCACCTTGTTGTTTCCCGACCTGGACCTTGCCGGACAATTGGGCAGCTTCGGCGTCTGGTCCGCGGTGTCGGTCGCCATCGGGCGGCGCTGGTACGGCGGCGATGCGGTTGCCAGCAGCGACCCGATGCTGAACGACCGCGCCGCGCGCATCTTGGGCGCAACCGTCGTCGCGGTGACCGAATTTTCGGATGGCGAGGGTCGCGTGCGGCTGGCCGACGGCGAATGGCCGGCACGCGGGCCGAAGATGCCGTTGGGCGCCCGCGCCCGCGTGACGGCTGTCGACGGGCTGACCCTGATCGTCGAACCCCTGAACCTTCCCCCCGTTTCCGGAGTGAACTGAATGTCGTTTTCGCGTCGTGACCTGTTGAATGCCGCCGGTTCCAGCATTGCCCTCGCCGCCCTGCCCGCACAGGCGCGGCAGGCGCCCGCGCGCGGCAATGCCGGTCCGGCACTGGACGCGATTGCCGAATCCTTCATGCGCCTGTCGCCCGAAAGCGCCAGCGGGCTTGGCATCGACAGCGGCGCCCGTGCCGCGCTCAAGTCCCGCCTGTCCGACCGCTCACAGGCGGGCCGCGAGAAGGAAGCGGCATGGCTGCGCGCCGCCCTTGCCCGGCTCGACACGCTGAAGCCCGACGAACAGTCGCGCGTCGATGTGGAGGTCGCGCGCACCGCCTATGCCACGGCGCTGGACGGCTATGGCTTTCCCTATGGTGCGATCGATATCGGCGGCTGGCGCAACGGCCCCTATGTCGTGGCCCAGAATATGGGCGCCTATCTCGACATTCCCAAATTTCTCGACGCCACGCACAAGGTCGAGAATGCAGCCGATGCGGAGGCTTATCTGGCCCGGCTGGATGCCTTTGCCGACGCGGTGGAGGGCGAAACCGGCCGGCTGCGCGACGCACGCGGGCGCGGCATCGTCGCGTCGACCGTGCTGATGGACAAGACGCTGAAAAGCATCCGCATGTCGAGCGAAGGCGCGCCAAAAGACTGGCTGGTCGTCACCTCGCTTGCGAAGCGCACCGGCAATATTCCCGGCGACTGGACCGCACGTGCCGAAAAGATCGCCGCCAGCCGCGTTGCCCCCGCGCTGGAGCGTCAGATTGCCGAGCTGGAGCAACATGCCCGCATCGCAACCCCCGACGCGGGCGTGTGGAAGTTCAAGGACGGCGACGCCTATTACGCATGGGCGCTGCGCGCCTCCACCACCACACGCATGACACCGGATCAGGTGCATCAGATGGGCCGCGACGAACTGGCGCGGCTTCAGGGTGAGATGGACACGATCCTGAAATCGCTCGGCTACACCAAGGGCAGCGTCGGCGCGCGCATGATCGCGCTGGCCAAGGACCCACGCTACACCTTCCCCGACAATGATACGGGCCGCGCCCAGATCATGGCGCTGATCCAGGACCGGCTGGTCGATATCCGCACCCGCCTTCCCCGCGCGTTCGGCACATTGGTCGATGGCCGGGTAGAAGTGCGCCGCATCGCGCCGGCAGAGGAACTTGGCGCGCCGGGCGCCTATGGCGGCGCCGGGTCGATCGACGGCAGCGTGCCGGGGCGGTTCTGGATCAACCTTCGCACCACCGACCTGCACACCAAGTACAGTCTGCCGACGCTGACCTATCACGAATCGATTCCGGGCCATGTGTGGCAGGGCGAATATACGCACAAGCTGCCGCTGATCCGCACGCTGATGGGCTTCAACGCCTTTTCAGAAGGCTGGGCGCTTTATGCCGAGCAGCTGGCGGGCGAGCTGGGCGTATATGACGACGACCCCGTCGGGCGCTTGGGCTATCTTCAGTCGATCGCCTTCCGCGCGTGCCGGCTGGTGGTCGACACCGGGCTTCATGCCAAGCGCTGGACACGCGAGCAGGCGATCCAGTGGTTCGCCGAAACGAACGGTTCGGGCATCGAGGAAGTGACGAGCGAGGTCGATCGTTATTGCGCGTGGCCGGGCCAGGCATGCGGCTACAAGGTCGGTCACAGCGAGATCAACCGCCTGCGCGCCCGCGCCGAACAGCGGCTGGGCAACCGCTATGACTTTCGCGGCTATAACGATCTGGTCGTGGGCGGCGGCGGAGTGCCGCTCACCGTGCTGGAGGACAATGTCACCCGCTGGGAAGCATCACGCCGCGCCTGATCCCGCATTCGCCGGTGCGTCCATCGCGACGCGCCGGCGGGGCAGCGCCTCCGGCATTTCGACGCGGATATAGGCCAGCATCGCTTCGCGCACATCGCAGCGCAGGTCGAACGCCTGTGCCGCATCGCGCGCGGTGGCGAGGATGCGGACCTCGATCGCATCGGGCTTGGTATCGGTGACCTGCAGGACGAAAGCGCGACCATCCCAGCGCGGATTGGCCTTTACCACTTCCTCCGCATGGGCACGCAGCCGGTCGATATTGGTGGCGGGGTCCAGCATCAGGAATACCGAGCCGAGCAGCTGACTGGTGCTGCGGGTCCAGTTCTGGAAGGGCTTTTCCAGGAACTGCGAAACCGGCACGACCAGCCGCCGTTCGTCCCAGATGGCAACGACGACATAGGTGAGCCGGATCTCCTCGATCCGCCCCCACTCCCCTTCGACGATGACCACATCGTCCAGCCGGATGGGTTCGGTAAACGCCATCTGCACGCCCGCGATCAGGTTCTTCAGCAGCGGCTGGGCCGCGGCGCCGACCGCCAAGCCAGCCAGACCAGCCGACGCCATCAGCGTCACGCCGACGCTGCGGATACTGGGGATGCTCAGCAGCATCAGGCAGATGGTGATGAAGCCGACGCCGACCACGGCGATCCGCACCAATATGGCGCTACGCGTCCGCCGCCTGCGCGCGCGCAGATTGTCGGCGACGCTGATGTCGGCGTCCAGCTCGATCGACTTGCCCGTCGCGCGGATGACGCCGATCGCCAGCCATCCGACCAGCGCAGGCACGACCAGCCCTGCGGCTTGTGTCCAGACGGCATCGGCGGTGTCCGACAGGTCCAGAAACCGCCGCACCGTCGCCAGCGCAATCGCCACCGCGATCCAGCGAAGCGGCTTTCGCGCATGCTCAACAAAGATATCATCACTCGACGCCGGCGTCCGTGCCGCCAACCGGTCGAGGATCCGCATGCCCACGCCGTGGATGACCAACGCAACCAGGATCGACAATGCGACGACCCCAATGTCGAGAACGAACGCGGGAATGCTCTGACCCAAAAACGAGACTTGCTGCATATGCGAACAACGCATGAGCGGCGAAGGGTTCCACAAACCCATTCCCCTTGACGCCGCCCCTGCCCCCCTGTAATCGCGCCCCTCCCGCGCAAGCGGCCCCTTCGTCTAGCGGTTAGGACGCGGCCCTCTCACGGCTGAAACGCGGGTTCGATTCCCGCAGGGGTCACCATCTTCGCACTAAGTTGCGGAGATCGTGCGAAAACCAGCAATTTCAACGCTTCGTTAGGCGCCCTATGCTACAAATGGGGCGTCGAATGTCGCATTCGGTCAGACGAGCAAATTCCCGGTTCGAGCAGTTCCGCATGGCGGTGCCTGCCGACATTCGTGATCTTGTCGGCAAGCGTGAGTGGACCCATTCGCTCGAGACGACCGATCCGACACTGGCTGCCGCAAGGCGTGCAAGCCACAGCGCCCACTACAAGGCCGAGATCCTTCGTTTGCGGTCAGTCTTGTCCAGACAGGCGAAAACGGATGCTGCCACGCTCGTCGACCGGGCGTTCACCCGATTTGCCACATACTCTCAGTCGATGGACAACGCCGTCGCCGGGGAGTTGATGAAGATCGCGACGATCGTCCGCAGTTCCTGGAGCGTTGAGCACGCGCGAGCCGTCGAGCAGCAGCACCTTGGCGAGGCCCAAACCGGATATTACGATCCAGAGCCGACACCGATTCCGGCGATCGACGATGAAAACGAGCGCCGTTTGTTTTGCATTCGCGCGGAGATCTTTGAAGGTCGCAACCTTCCCACAGACGGTCTGGTTTATCAGGAACTGGCACGCGCGCTGCTGGCGCGGGGGGTTTTCCAGCCGCTCCGTTTTGCAGTCGAATATCTGCAGTATGTTGTCCCTGAAATCGACATCACGACCCGCGACGGATATGATCGAGTAGCCGAAGCGTATTTGACCCGCCTGGCGGAACATGAATTTGAATCATGGCCGCAGAATATCCGCGAAGCGCTGGCGCCGATCGCACAGCCGCCTTCTCCGGCGCGGCCGGAACCGGCGATTGTCTCGCATCCAGCGCCCGTCGTCGTCAGCGGCCCATCCCTGTATGACGCCTTTGACGAGTGGAAGCGCCGCAAAGGGATCGTCGGAAACCACAAGACTGCGGACGAGTTCGAAACCGCGATCAGGCGGTTTGAAATCCTGTGCGGCACATCGGACGTGACCCTTATCACAACTGAAATGGTCGAAGGGTTCGGCGATACGGTCGCCATGTTGCCATCACGGCCGAAGAAGGAAATCGCGAACCTCCCGCTCCTCGAGCAGATCGCGCGTGCCGAAGCGAATTCGCTGCCTACATTATCGCCGCCGACGGTCGGGAAGCAGGTGGGTGCGATCAAGGCGGTTCTGAGCGTTGCGAGGCGGAAAAAGTGGATCAGCCACAATCCCGCCGCCGATGTCGTGATCGAAGGCGCGAAATGGCAAGGCGACGAACGCGATCATTTCTCCGACGACGATTTACATCGCATCTACACATCGCCGCTGATGACGGACCCCGACGCCTGCAGCGACACGATGTTCTGGATCCTGTTCCTCGCCCCGTTTCACGGTTCCCGTCCCGGTGAGCATTGCAAGCTGAAACCTAATGAGGTCGTTCGGGACGATGGGGCGTGGGTGATGCGATTTCGTCGGGATCGGCGCCAAAGCGCATCGGCGAATCCGACCGATACACCTCGACGTCAAAAGACCAGGAATTCCATCCGTGACGTCCCGCTGCATTGGATCGTACTCGAGGGCGGCTTCATCGACTTCGTCAGCCATCAAAGGAAGCGTGGAGCGGCATGGCTCTTCGATGACCTTAAAGTCGACCGCTATGGCGATCGCTACAAGTTGCTGTCGCGCGATATAAACAAGGCGCTGCGCCAGCTGGGCATTACTGAGGTCGACAAGGCATTCTACTCGACCCGGCATACAATGAAGCGCGAAGGCCGCCGCCGCCGCATCACCAAGCAGAGCCTGGATCAGCTTGCAGGGCATGCAAGTTCGGACGTTGGTGACCGTTATGGCGGCGGCCTTCCGATCGACATGCTCAAGGAAGATATCGACCGTCTGGAATTCCGAAGTGTGCCGTGGGACGCAGTGGTTGCATGCGCATTGGCCCGGGTTGCTCGTCTGAGCGCGCAACGTGACATGAGATCATCGGCCGCTGCGAACCATTACGAATGCCACTGACCGGCAGGTTTCGACCCCGTCAACAAGGTGTCGACCTCAACTTGTGCGGGTTCGTTGGTACGGCGTGCGCGCGACCGCATCCGCACCCTGCTTTCACCGCATCTACCGGGATTGACCCTGTCTTTGCGACCAGATGGCATCCTGGGGAGGCCCATCCCGAGGTCCCTTCGCGCGTACAAGGGCGGCCTTGGGAATGGTTGCGGATTGTTCAAGCACGCTGCCCTTGCGAAGGGCCTCGGTAACGCTTGGCACACGCTCAGCCTCTGGGATCGCCTCAAAGGCGGTACGGAATTCATGCGCGTGCTGAAGCACGGTCTCGATTTTTGCGCGGTCAGCATCAAGTGCGGCCTTTTGCCCCAAAAGTTCTGTCTGATCGATCTCAAATCGAATTCTTTCCTTCCGCAGTGTCATCGCCTTTTTCAGGGCCTGCCGCAGCTTATGGGCGATTTGGATCGCAAGGTCGCGGAGAACCTGGCTCCACTTCGCACGATAGGCCTGTTTTTCGGTTAGGTTCATTGCCGCTTCAGCCATTCGAAAGCCGCGTTCGCTATCCTCGGTGGCAAGCTGCAGGCATTCATCGTGCATGGCGCGCACAAGAAGGGCCAACTGCTCCCGGGCAGCTTCATTATCCATCCTAATCCGCGCGGCTGACGCCAATTCGGCAGCTGCGGCACGTTTCATGGCGGCTGCATCCGCCCGTTCGTGCTGCGCCTGTTGCCTGGCTTGTTCAACAGCCACCTCCTGTTGCTTTGCCCCCGCCAAAATCCCGGCCGCTTCGCTCAATATACGCTGGCTGGCATCCTTAGCATCCTGCGCAGCCTGTCGGGAACTGGCCAGCATTGCCGCGGAGGCTGCCTCGCCCTGCTTGCGCCTTTGATCAGCATCAGCTTCGGCGGCCGCTCGGATGCGTTCCTGGTCTACAGCATCGTTGTATAACTTCTGGGCATGATGCCAGAGTTGGGTCCGCAAGATATCCAGCTTTCGACGCTCTTGCGCTACCCACGCTTCGGTGTCGGCACGACGCTGCTTGGCAGCGGCTTCCAGACGTTCAGCTTCGGCGTGAAAATCCTTGGCAACGATGCGATCGACCTCTGCGATCTGGCGGTCGCGTTTGGCACCGTACAGCTCCGGCGTGACCCAATCGGTTGATCGCGTCTTCTTGGCTTGCCCGCGCATCGCCTGGTATCCGCGTGACCGAAGGTATTCAGAGAACTCGTCTTGCAGCGCCGCACCCTGGCAGCGCAGGATTTCGCGGTTGTCTTTCAGCATGCCGCGCTTCGCGGTCATATTCTTCAAATGCCTCGACAGGCTGATAGCAACCTTCGATTCGTGCTTGGTCTTCTTTTCGTATCGCGGCGCCAGGAACAGGTCCGCGTTGGTTAGGGATGCTTCGTCGCGATCCATACGCGCAGCGAATACCGCCGCGCCACCGAACAGCTTTTGAGCAAAGTCGACGGCGAGTTGGAGCGCGGCCCTCGCGTCGGCTTCTTCCGTCACCGGCACACTTTCGGGAAATTTCACGAGGAGGTGCAGAACCTTCCCCTTGCCCTTGGGAACGAAGGCTCCTTCGACATGCTTCTTGTAAAGCTCCTCCAGCGCCAGCGGATCAACTTCAACACCATCGGGCACCCAGGTGATGGGGCTAGCGTCGCGAACCACCCGCTTGCGTGATCGCTTGTCGCCCCGCCTTCCATGAACCTCCGCCCGCCCCAAAAGATAAAGCGAAAGGCGGTTAATTCGAGCCATACAATAGATTGACACAATAGGCCTCAATCAGAATAAACGGTTATAGCGATGCAGATAGGTGAAGCAGGGTAGAAAAGTAGTAACCCGCTATTCTTTTTTCTTAGTCCCTGCCGGGAATGAAAAAAGGCGGGTCGGGGCTCTGCCCCTTCTCTTCCCAATCACGCCTTCGGCGCGAGCTCACGCCGATCATCGCAGACCCTTGGTCTCGATCATCTTCGTTCGCAAGAACGGCGCGAGAGTGCGCCTAGTTTTGAAGGACAAGCAGCAGCGAATTAAGCTGCCAGCTGTAATGAAATGAAGGTCGGCAGCCTGATCCGGACCGGTGGTCCGGGGATCCTCCTGCCGAAAGTAGCACTAATGAATACTCCACCCATCGGGCCGATGCTCGATCCCGCCGTGCGCGTGCTCGCGTTTCCGCTCGAACTCTTCACTCACTGCTATATGCCGCGTGGCTCGATTGCCGGCCTGCCCGCGGGCGTGATCGAAATCGATACCGCCAATTTGTTGCTGGCGGCGACACCGTGCAATGCGCCGATGTTTGTTCAAGCACTTGAGGCGGCATGCGCGAAGCTCCGGCGCGATGTGATGCTGGTGCGAACCGGCCTGTTTCCGGAAACGATCGATCCGGTGACCGTCGACGTCGCGTTGACTGTTACCGCAAAGCCATTGGTGGTTAAACGCCTGACGTTCGCACGCCACCGCGACAAATCGATCTGGCTGGTGCCGGAAGGCGCAGCGCCGTTCCTGCAGCTGCGCCCCGAAGGGTTGGCGATTTCCACGGTGACGCCGTTTAGGACATCCGACGAGCGCAGCGACGCGGTATGCCGCGCCGCCGCCGAGATCGTCCGCATCGGCACGCGCAGTGGGAGGAACTGACATGGTCAGCAAACCCCGCCACAAGCCGACCACCGCCAAGGGTGCGTCGGTGGCGCCCAGCGAAGCCAATCCGGAAAGCTGGCTTTATCTCAACCCCGCCGGGCCAAATGCCTCCGGTCTCGTTTTCGGCGTGTTGCGGAAGGTCTATGCCGGACGGCAGAATAGCGCGTTGGAATTTGGCTGGCGGAAAGCGCATGTCGGACGCGCTGCTGACGGCGGTGACATCTTCGCCTGGTCGCCAAATGTCGAGCGCGTCGAGGTGCTGTTACCGTCAGGCGCTGACGATGCTTTGGCCGATCCGGCCACGCTTCTGGGGCGCATGGACGAGTCAGCAATCGACCGTGAAAAGGCGCTGCTGGTGTATCTTACCCTGCCGCTTGCCGATGTCGATCGCATCCATATTGGTTGGGAGCGGGCCCGGTCTTTCGTGCGCGATTGCATCGCGCGCGAACATGGACTGGCAGCCATGCTCGCCCTTCACGCGCCGGGGCGCGTCGGGTCGACCAATCCGCTCCATGCCCATGCATTGATCGTGCCGCGCTGCGCCGCCGGACTTGGGATCGCGCATGGAGCCTATGCTGACGAACTGATCCGCGACAGCGGTCAGGCTTTGGTCGAGGAAATGTGGACCAAGCACGTGGAGGCGTTCCGATGAAAGGGTTGCTGCGGAAAGGCGGCAGCGCAGCAGTCCGCAGCGGCGAGTAAGAAGTAGCGGACCGGCGAAAGGCCGGTCCGCTCAAATCTGAAGATGGGAGGTGATCCCCGGGATGGGGATGAAAACAGGAGAAGAACTTGTGACCATTGATGCCGACGCCATCCTCCCACACATCAAGGCCGTTACCCGCCTGCTGCTTCGCAACCGCAAAATGGGCGACGGGATCGCTATCACCGGCGGCCCAGTGCTGAACTTTGAAAACCGCCTTCGGCTCGGGCAGCAGGTGGTCGAAAGCCGCGTCGATCTTGTCCATGTCGAGTTTGCCCCCACCGACCGGGGCATCGCCATGGCAGGGCTAACGCTGTTCATACCCCGCGACGCGTTGTGTCACGTCCAGCCCGACTGCCAGCTATGGCTGTCGCGCGCGGGCAACCGTGCCGTGATTCTGCCGCAGCCCGGCCGACGAGGCTGCTTCCGTCTGTCGCCCCGCGAGCTGATTCATGTCGATCGCCAGCTGACAAGCGACCGCGCCGATGGCATCGCCCGCGCCGAAGCGTGGATCACCCGGCGCGTGGTCACAGTGGCGGCTGACCAGCGCCACTTTCAATAATCTGCGACGGTCGCCTGAACCATCATCGCCGCCGGGCCGGGTTCCGGCGGCACGCGATGCCACCGAAGCCCCACGGCGCGTCCAACGGCGCCTCAACCTCGGTTGCACCACTCAATGTCAGCAGCTCTCAAGCTGGGTCGCAGACGACAGGGAATGGGCCGACACCGGAATGACCGCTATTGGGCTGAGGCGCAGCGAAGGCTGCCGTTGGCCAGCAGCAGAATTGATTGGTCGCAAACGCCTCGTGAACGGACAACACCTGCGGTGTTGTGGTGGCTTGTCCGGACGGAGACTTCCGCCTAATCCCAACCGATGGGGAGTGCAGCGGGAAGCACATCAATCGTCGGAGAGCGCGCGCCCTATTTCTGGGCGGGTTGCGCCGCGATCAGCGCTGGTGTGCTGCTGCATCTGCCAATGCTGGCGATGGCGCACAGCATGGGCAACCACCTCAACGGGATGCCGATGGACGCCAGCATGTGGCTGGGCATGGTCCTCATCCTGATTGGCGTGCCGCTCGCCTGTTTTGGTGCATTACCCAAGGTACGAGACGGCCATGGCGATCATGCCGGGACTAATTACGAGGCTCCAGACACAACTCCGCTCGGCCGCTGGCACGCGGCAACCCTGCTGGTGCTCACGCTGGGCCTGATCATCGACGTCATGAAGCCCGCGACGCTCGGCTTCGTACTCCCCGGAATGGCCGCCGAATACGGCATTGCGCGCTCGCAGGTCGCGCTGCTGCCCCTGGTCGCCCTCACAGGTACCACCATCGGCTCGTTCCTGTGGGGCTGGCTGGCGGACATCTATGGTCGCCGCGTCTCGATCCTGCTTTCAACCATCCTGTTCGTCTCGACCGCCATCTGCGGGGCGATGCCAGCCTTCGCCTGGAACCTGGTGATGTGCTTTCTCATGGGCATATCGGCCGGCGGGATGCTTCCTGTGATCTACACGCTGCTCGCCGAAGTGATGCCGCCGCGCCATCGTAGTTGGGTGCTGGTGCTGGTCGGCGGGATGGGGCTGGTCGGAGGTTATCTCGCCGCGAGCGGGGCGGCCTATGTCCTGGAACCGGTCTATGGGTGGCGCGCGCTTTGGCTCCAAGGGTTTCCAAGCGGATTGCTGCTGCTCGCCTTGGCGCGGTTCATTCCCGAAACGCCGCGCTTCCTTGCCGAACGCGGCCGCGTAACCGAACTGGCGCAGATGCAGAAGCGCTTCGGCCTAGCGCCTAAGCCGCGACCTATCGAGGCCCCGGCCGATACGCCAACAAGCACCGGACATCACCGCCTCACCGCCGCGCTCGTCATGACTGCGCTGTGCTGGAGTTTCGTCAATTTCGGGCTGCTGCTGTGGCTTCCATCGGACCTGCAGGCCCGCGGCTATAGCGCCGAAGTGGCGAGCGGAATTCTCGCCAAATCATCGCTGCTCGCGTTCCCCACCGTCTTGCTGGCCGCGCTGTTCTATGCGCGTCGGAGCAGCAAATGGACACTTGTCGGCACAATCGGCCTGACCTTTGCCGGCCTTATCGGAGCGATGCTGCCCCCGTCGCTGTTAAGTTGGGAGCCGGTGCTGATCACGGTCATCGCGATGCTGATCGTCGGCACTAACGGGACGATCGCGGTACTGCTGCCCTACACGGCGGAAAACTATCCCCTCGGCACCCGGGGGCGGGCAACAGGGTTGGTGGCGGGGAGCAGCAAGTTCGGCGGGGTGGCAGTACAGGTTGCGGCCCTCGCGGGCTTTGCACCGACGCTGGTGGGTGCAGCGCTGGCGCTGCTGGTTCCGACGGCGGTGTCTGCCGGAATGATCGCTTGGTTCGGGCGCGAAACCCGGGGGCGCAGCCTCCGCGAGTTGGAAGCAGAGTAGAGCGACGTTCGTTCGCTTATCAAGTTGTCCCTGCAAATCGGGTTCCTACCCAAACCGATTCCCCACCGCCTGAGTCAGTGGCCGCTTTTGGGGTTGATCGAAGGGATGGCGGACGGCGGCACTTGGGGCGCTTTGCTGGCCGGCTGGTTTCCGGCAACAGTCCGGCAGCTCATGGGCCGTTTGCAGACGGGCAGATATTGAGCGATGTGCGGGGAAAGCAGGAATTCCCGACCGCGCTTGACGAGTGCGTAGCGACCGCTGAGGAGATGGGCGCGCAGCATCAATCGGCCGTCAATCTTGTTCCGGCCGCCTTCCACGAAGCTTTTGTCCAATTCGCTGCGCAACCCCCCGGCAATGCGGAGCAGTTCGCACCGCCGCAAAAATCTCGATCGCGCCGGGAGCCATTCTGATCCCGCTGCCATCGCCTTCTGCAAGTCGACGCTCGGCGAAGCCAGGGCGTTGCGCAGCTCGCGACCGAACCCGGCGTCCCGCGCCCGGATCGGACGCAGGTTCGTCGGGTCAGTTCAAGTCGAAGGTGCGCGACTGAGCGTTCGCGCCGGTGCTCGACAGGCGGATCCTCTTCGGCTGCAGCCCGCGCGACCCGGAAAAGCGCAGGCGGACGCGCACGCTATTCGGCCGTGCATGTCGTGCTCAAGCGCTTGCGCGAACATGGCTTCCTGCACTGGATACGCCGCAGCCGACCTAAGGAAGATCCGCAACCCGGAGGCGCGATCGTTGAGCAGGCAAGCAACGCCTATGCGCTGTTGGTACCTGAAGGCCTGAGGTCTGGCCTACAGCAGCTGCTCGGCAAGCCCCCCACACCCGAATGCGACGCCGATCGCCGTCGCCGCGATGCAGCCGCGTTCGAGGATATGCTGCGCGGCCTCAGCAACGAGGCGCGGCACAACGCTACCTGGAACGGCGACAGCCTTTTAGGCGAGACGCTCAAGAAGCTGGCCGCTGCGGTCGACCGACGCGATCGAATAACCTGCGAATCCTCCACCACCGATGAAACCGGGGTGATCTAAAGATCACAATGAGGAATGGCCTCGTTTTGACGAGGCCATGCGCCAGCAAGCGCTCCCCCTCCCCCGCAACCGGCTGGACTACAGCTAACCGATCGCCAAGTCTCAGCGGTCGGGCCGGGCGGCTGCGCCGCCCGATGGCTTAGCGAGGGGGAGGAGCAGGAACCGTGCCGCGCTCTCGCCAATCGCATGTCAGCGGCTATGCTGAGACGCGTCGGCCGCTACCGCCGCAGCGTCGAACGGGAGAAGCGAGATGTGCAACCGGTACCGCATGACCGCCGCCCAAGCTGAACTCGCCACGCGCTATGGTGCTGGTCCGATCTACCCGCCGGACCTCGACCTGCCCCCGCCCGAGCTTTTCCCAAAGCGGCCGGCGTTTGTCGTCCGTGACCAGGACGGTGCGCGCGGTCTCGACATTATGCGGTGGGGCTTCCCGCCGCCGCCCGCCGGAAAGGCCCCGGTCACGAACGTGCGAAACCTATCGAGCCCCTTCTGGCGATCGGCCCTGAAGAATCCTGAGCGCCGCTGCCTCGTCCCGTTCACGGCGTTCAGCGAGTACGGTCAAGTCCGCAGCATCGATGGGAAACTGCCGCTTCATTGGTTCAACATCCCCTCTCGCCCGATCGTTAGCTTCGCTGGCATCTGGCGGCCGACTGAGGACGGCGCGAAATTCGCCTTTCTGACAACCGAGCCGAACAGTCTCGTTGCGCCGATCCATCCGAAGGCGATGCCGGTACTGCTGCACGACGAGGACGAGGAGCGTTGGCTGCATGGCTCGATAGACGACGTGATCGAACTGGCGGTGCCCTATCCGGCTCAACTGATGCTCGTCGCTTAAATTTCGAATGTCACGTGCGGGCAGGATACTTGTGCCCGGATTGGATCGATTACCAATCTGTGACAGTAAGCAGTTCTTGACAGATAAACAAACCTATGCCCCTCTGTAGAAAGGCGCATCTCGCCTAACTGGGGGGTTACATGAAAGCAATCTATTGGGGGACGCTCGTTTCGAGCGTTGCCGTTACTGCGCCTGCGTTTGCACAGCAGGTCACTCCTGCGCCAGTGGTCATGACCACCGGGCAGACCGAGAATGTCCTGCGCAGCGGGACGCCGGTTCCACTTCGCATGATGGAAGGCCTGACTACGAAGGGTAAGAAGCTCAAAGTCGGGCAGCGATTTAATCTTCAGACTGCTGAAGCGATCACAGTAAATGGTTATACCGTGATTCCGGCAGGCAGCCCCGCTGTCGGTGAGGTAACGGAAGTCCGCAATAAGGGCATGTGGGGCAAGTCCGGTCGCATCAACGCTCGCGTCCTTTATGTACGCGCCAACGGTCGCCAGATTCGATTAAGCGGCGTTCTTGACGACAAGGGCGTAACTGGAACAGCTGGCGTCGTGGGCGCCGTTGCGTTTGTTCCGGTTGCCGGTTTCTTCATGACTGGAACCAGCGCGGAGATCCCACTGGGCGCCCCTGTGAGTGCCTTTATTGATGAGGATGTTGCGTTTGCCCCTGGCAGCCAGCCAGCACCCATGGCGCTTGCACCAGTTGCCGCCCCGCCGATCAACGAAGCACCGGCTGCAGGAGACTGACGATTTGATGGGGCGACTTGGGTCGCCCCGTCCATCCTATGGCGCAAACTAGCGCTGCTTGCTGGAATTGCCGACAGTCGGGCATGAAGCTGCAAACCGAGATCAGTGCTCTGGGGCCGCCACTTCGCCGGCAAGGATCGCGGCCCAAGCGTCGAACAGCGTACGCCGGCGATCGATCTGTGCTGCCCGGTTGTAAGCGCCTTCTACCTTTCCCTTCACCTGATGCGCCAAAGCCTCGTCGATCGCTATGCGTTCTTCGGGCAGCGCCTCATTCAGCACCGTCGAAAAACTGGCGCGCCAACCGTGCGGCACGTGACGACCGGTCAGTCCGGCGCGATGGTGCAACTCGCCGATCGCGCGTTCTCCGATCGGAAATATTTTCGCGGCAGCGCCACCGGAATGGTCACGCGCAGCCTCAAGAACCGCCATTGCCGCCGGCGACAGCGGCACAAGGTGGTCATGGTCAGCTGAAGCCTTGCGCGCGCGGCTCAGCTTCAGGTGCGCGGCGGGAATGCGCCACACAGGCGCGCCTGCTTCGTCGGTCTTAATCTCATCCCATGTGGCCAACCGCAGCGACCCGACGCGGACGGCAGTGAGCGCGAGAAACTGCGCAGCGAGGTTCACGATCGGCCGCGCGCTGGTTGACGCGATCGCGCTGTAGGCGCCGCGCGCGTCCGCGGCGATTGTCACTGCCGGATGCCGAATGGGTGCTGCCGGCGGCGCGAGCTCGGCGGCGATCAGAGCGGCCGGATTGTCCTCGACCCAACCACGCGGGCGAGCGAACGCGAAGATCGCATCGAGGCGCTGCCGGACGCGGCGTGCCGTTTCCGCGCCGTCGATCAATTCAAGCAACTCGAGCAGCTCGGCCGCGTCGATCGCTGCCAGGGCACGAGCGCCAGCGCGGGGGAAGATGTGCCGCTCGAGCGATCCGATCTGCGCCGTTGCCACTTCTTCGCGCAGGTTCTGGACCGGATAGGTAATGCCCAGGGCTGGCAGCGCCTTCGGCCAGCACTCCTCCTTCGTGAAGACGTCGTCGTGGTCCCGCTTGTCAACGCGCGCCACGAAGGCGAACTGGGTGTCGTCCTTTACGTCGCCCTTTGCGATTGCGATCGCGGTGTTGCTGTACGAGGTGCCGACCAGTTGCGACGTTGCGGGCGTGTTGGTCCCCATGACCATCATCGCCGAACCGGCAACCTTGGTAATCGCGCGCCGCCAGATCTCGATCTGGGTATCGACGGTGAACTCGTGGATCTCGTCGGCCAGGACCATTCGCGGGCGAGGCCCGGACTGGGCGGTACCGCCGGCAAGCGGAAGGAAGAATGACTGCGAGCCCGGATGCTCAATCTTCCAGACGTTGTCACCCTCGCCGCGCAGCAGCACATGCCCAAGGCCTTCGAGCGTTTCCCCCTCATCGTAACCGGGCACCTGCGCCCGGCACATCGCGAACGCGTCCTTGAACAGGACGTTGGCGGTCTGCTTGTTCGCCGCAATCGAATAGACCTGAGCGCGAGGAAAGCCGCACCAGCCCATCGCAAACAGACCCAGACCCGCCATCATCGGCGACTTGGCCTGTCCCTTCCCGGTCTCCACGAAAGCGTTGCGGAATCGCCACCGGCCATCGGCGTTGACCCAGCCCATCAGCGACCCGACGCAGAAGGTCTGGTAGGGCAGCAGGTGGAACGGCTTCCCTGCGGCAGGGCCGTCTGTGATCGTGAAGACGGACGGGAAGAAGTCCAGTGCGCGCTGAGCCAGCTCCGGCCGCCAGAAATATCCTCGCTTCTCAGCATCGCGCAAATCGCGCAGGTGCCGCTCGGCGGCATATTTGACCAGGTCGCCAACGACAAAGTCGCCGCGAACCGCCGCTTGCGCCCAGGCAGTGGTCGGGTCGGCCGACCCGCCCCTAACCCGCCGGGCCAAGGAACGCGTCGGCGCCGGCGGTGCGCTGACGCTTCTTCGTCACCTTCGCGACCTTGCCGCGCCGTCCGGGCGTGAGGCCAAGCTGCGCCTCGAGCCGCTCTGCGGTCTTCTCGGCTTCCTGCATCGCCTTGTAGTGGATCGACAAGCGAGCGATCGCCTTGGGATTGTCGGCGTTCGGTTCATCGACGATGCCGCCGTCGGCCAGTGCCCGCGAGCACCGATCATAGACCAGATAGGCAAGCACAAGCCGCTGAAGCGCGTGCCCGTTGGAAGACGACAGGATCTCCCGGTCCATCATCTCCCCGACAAGCCGCCGCCAATGCTCGGCGGCCACCGCCTGTTCGCGCGCATCCGGCAAAAGCAGCGACCAGTCGGGTTGAGCGACGACACTCTCATCAACGGGCGGGACGCTGGGAGCCGATGTTTTCACCACTTGCTTGCGGGTCGGTTTCGCCATCGCGTCGCACCCCCGGATCACCCGAACTTTTTACTTTGAAAACGCTCTCGCAGCGCACGGAGGAGAGGGGCGGTGTCCGCCCCCTGCCCCGTCAGACTTTCGCCCCCCCGGGGGGGGGTCGGCCGCCGGCGGCCGATCGAAGCCGTGGTCGGCGCCGGACCAGCCCAGGCGTGGTGACTGCTGGTTGGTCGCCCGCTCTTGCCGACACCGCGCGCGCCGAGCGCCACGTCGAAACCAAACTGCCGCGCCGTCGCTTCCCGATCATGGGCGGCGCAGAGGTTCTCGGTGTTGCTGTCCTCGTCCGATCCGCCTTGGATCAGCGGGACGATATGATTGACGACCGCGGCGATCGTCACTCGCTCTTCCTTCAGACAGTGCTCGCAAAGCCCGTTCGTCCGCCTCAGCCGACGCAGGCGCTGGCGCTGCCCAGCCCGGCCGCGCAGCCGCTCAACGGGGGCCGTCAGGCCGAAGCCATGTCGATCGTCACGCCCTGCCACCCGGCATCGGGCGTGGCGCGCTGATAGAAGCGCATATACGTCCGCGCCCCGACGACGCGGATGCTGTCGCGGATCGCATCCATCGCCCGCAACCAGCGCGGGTCATTGATGTCGACGCGCAGCAGCATGAACAGCTCGGCGCGGTTGATCTGCCCTTCCTTGTCGACGGCAAACACCCGGTTGACCAGGCTCTGCAGCTCAACACGGCTGTCCGACGACCAGTCCGTCAGGCATTCGTCGATCAGCACCTTGGCCGCCTGAAGCTCCGGCCCGAACTCGATGACATCCGCCACCGCCACCTGCACCTTCTCGCAACCGTCAAAGGTCAGCAGCGTGATGTTGCCCTTCTTCCCGCCCAGCGTGGCGCCATATTCCTGCGCCAGCAGGCTCTGAAGCGCGCCCACCTTCTCGAACGACATCGCCTTGAAAGTGGCGATCGCCGCCGACATCTGCCGCGCCGCGTCCAGGATGCCGCGCACCGTCTCGTCCATCAGCAGGTCGGCCGGCTTCACCGCAGCCATCGGGACAAGGTTGCCCTTGGCATCGCGCAGATACGGCTTCCCGCCAACGTCAATCGCCGCCGGGTGCGTGCCGTCGCTCATCGCGCTTCCTCCGCCCTCGCCAGATCCAGCCCGCACCACACCGGCTGCGATGCCGGCACCGTCGTCACCGGCAACACGCTGAGGATCTCGCGCAACAGGCTGACCGGCACGCCGATCAGCGCCTTGTCCGGATGGCCGGCATCGACAACGGCCTGAAGCTGCTCGCGTGGGATCGCCATCTACCAGACTGCCTTCCTGCCATCCGCGCTGACGTGCAGCGGAGCGTGAACCGGCCGACAACCCCGAAACGAGGCGACGATGTCACGGGCAATGGCCTGCGCCATGCCCTCCAACTCGTCATATTCGGCCGCTGAATTGATGCCCAGGCGCGCGCGATGCGTCAGCGCGTCGAACTGCGGGGTGATGCGTTCGAGCTGATCGGCGATAGCGTTGCGCGCCTGGGCAGCCACAGGCCGGCGGGAGGCATCATGACCCATGTCCAACCTCCCGAAACGAAACCGGCCGCACGCTCGGGGGTGTGAGCGGCGGCCGGCAGGCACAATTGTGGCGGGGTCGTTCGTGCCGCTTCGGTGACCGCTTTTCCCCGTTACCTTTGGGGCATTCCCCAAAGGACAGGGTCAGCAGCGGCGCCACCGGTCCAGCGCCGCGATCAGGATCGATCGGGCACGGCGGTTGGACAACCGCCACCGTCGCGCCGCATGCGTCAGCGCCATGTCGTCGACGATGATCGCCAGCAGCATCGCGGCGTGCGGCCCCACCGCTTCGCGCCAGCGCGTATAGGCCCGCTCCCGGATCACCGCCGCGATCGGCGCGGCCGAAGCAGCGAGCGGCCCGCCGCCCGTCCCGCGCGGCTCCAGCTTGGCGGTCCGCACCGCCACCTCGGCAACGATCGCCTCATGCGCCGCCGCAATCTCCTGCGCGGCGGCGAGCTGGTGCGCGTCGATCGCGCCGGTTGCGACCAGGCGGGCGATAGAACCATCTCGCTCGCCTGCCTTTTTCTCTCGCAACAGAGCTCTGGCGAAATGCTCATGCGTCTCCGGCGTGCCCTGCGCCTTGTGCGACCAGCGCTCGCGCAGCTGCACCGCCTCCTCGATCCCCGGCGCCAACCGGACCGGCTCGGCCCGTCCCTTGCGGCTGCGGTTGCGGCCGGGCTTCGGGCGCGGCCGACCAAGTACCAGATGGGCGACGCGTTGCGCCTCGATCTCCGCCGCGCTCAGCGGGCTATTCGCTGCTTTCGTCATCATGATCAGGATCATGATCGATGATGGCAACCAGCGGCAGTTGCGCTTTGGGTAAGTCCGGCGGCTCGATCTTCAGCACGTCCTCGTCAACGACGAAGCCCTCCTTGCGCAGCTGCTCGATGGCAATCCGCCGCGCCAGCCCCGGCACGAAGATCGCGCGCTGCGCGCCAGGCAGTCGCTGGACCAGCCCGTCGATCGTCAGCTGCTCGACCAGCTGCCGCGCGCGCGTTTTGCAGACCTGCAACCCGACCGCGATATCGAGCATCCCCGGGCTATAGCCCTGCGCGACGATGAACTCACAGATAAAGGCAAACGCCTGCTCTTTGCGCGTTCCTCGACGGACCGCGGCGACAGGGAACAGCTCCATTCAAACGCCCCATGACCCGTTGGGGAACATAGCGGAAACCGAAACAAAATTGAACACTTGGCCATGCCGGGCACACACGCTTCGCCCTCCACCAGCGCCAGCAACGCTATCGATCGCAAGCGTCCCGATCCCCGGCGACACTTGCCCGCTGTTCCACTTCCGTTCTACGCCGCGCGCATGGACCGAGTCGCTCTCAATCTACGCCGACGGGCTGTCCTCGTTCTGCTCGAGGCGGCTCAGACTGCGCGATATCGCCGCTATGTCCGAACCCGCTCCGTGGCCTTCGCGCTCGCTTATCTCCGAGTGACCTGCAACGTCGATCGCGAGCGGCTACAGCGCTTCTGGGATGCGCTTGAAGATGACAGCGCCAGCCGTCAGCCAAAGGTCTGGCAGGCAGCAGCAAGCATTGCTCAGCTGGTCGGCGAGCCGTTCAGCGAGGAGTTGGCCGACAAGCTCTGGCACGAATGCCAAGTGCGTTACGACGCGGAGGGGCGAAGGCGATGACGCGGTCCGCCTGTCGCGGAGATCGGCGGAAAATGGGACGGTTGCCGACTGGCAGCTCCCAGGCGCACGAACGCGGACAGCTGCCGTTTGAGAGGCCACCAATGGCCGGCAGCTGGCGACCAATTGCTGCCTGTGGAGACGGGTTCGCGTTAATCTGACAGCACCCCGCCGCATAGCCTGAAAGAGCTTGTCCTCAGACTGCCTTGTCGACCAGCGAAGATGCGTAAAGTTCTTCGGAGCTACAAGGACGACTCAGATAATATCCTTGCACGTAGTCAATTCCAATCAGACCTGCTTCTATCAGTTGGTTCTCGGTTTCAATTCCCTCGAGAACGCATTTCAACGACAGTGATTGAGCCAAGCCCCTGATTGCCGCAATTATCTTTCTTCCCTCCGACCCGGATAGTCGCGACGTAAAGCTGCGGTCTATCTTTATATAATGGAATGGAAGGCGATGAAGCGACGACAAGCTTGAATAGCCAGTTCCGAAGTCATCAAGTGCTAGCATACACCCTCCGTCACGAAGGGCCTTCAAGGAACTTTCTGCAGCAGCCATATCAGTTATGAGCGAGGACCCAGTCAGCTCAAAGATGATATTAGATGAACATACGCCAGATTTCTGCATCTGAGAAAGAAGCGAACTTACGGTGTTTTCGCAGATGAGATCCAACGCCGAAAGGTTAAAGCTCACCCGTTTACTGTAGGGAAGAAATCGAAGACCATCCAAGGCTTTGTCGAACAGGATCAGTGTTACCCCGTTCATCATTCCTGTGCGCTCAGCGGCAGAGATCAACACTTCGGCTGGCACCAAACCCAGCTTTGGCGAATTCCATCGAGCTAGGGCTTCGTATGCAACAATATCAAGACTTCTGGAATCATAAATTGGTTGAAATACGACACTGAGTTCGCGACCAAGATTTGCAGACTGTAAAGCGGAGTCTACCGACTTACCACTCTCGAGTGATTCTCCCATGTCTTTTGTATATAGTACGCAACCTCCTTTGCGCCTTTCTTTCGCTTGATAAAGAGCCGCGTCCGCATGATCGAAAAGGTCATGAGCGGTGTCCCCCGCTTCGGAAAGGGCCGCCAGCCCCAGGGAGCAGCCTACCGAGAGAACGGTGTCCCCGGCACTAATCGGTGCCTTGATTGCTTCGCAGATCGCGTCGCCAATTTTTATCGCAACGCTAGACTCTGCGCTGACTAAAAGGCCAAACTCGTCACCGCCTAATCTGGCAATCGTCACTTGATGAGATATGATGTTGAGCAAGCGCTTACCAAGCACCCGTAAGACGTGGTCACCTTGTGTGTGCCCATACATATCATTGATGGGTTTAAATCGGTCTAAGTCTATAACCCCGACGGACATTTCTTCTGAACCGGATTCTAGCAAACGGTCCAGTTCATTGAAAAACGACCTTCTGTTTGGTAGGCCGGTGAGCGCGTCTGTATGAGCAAGAACCCTGTTTTCTTCGTTCAATCGGTTTGCTTGCTGTCTTTCTGCATAGAGGTCTTGTTGAGACTGCTCTAGCTTTAGAAAAGAAGAAAAGGAGTCGTTCAGAACCTTGATGATAACCAAACTCACAAGTGCAAGATTGATCGCAATTGCGATCAAGGCCTCAGGTCCTCTCAAGAAGCAATAGAGCAAAAATGTCCCGATGACTAAACCGCAAACTATCATCGCCGCTCTTGGCAGATAACTTAGGCAAAATACGCACCCTAGAACCGTAACGCCTACGAACATTGCAACATGCCCGTGCTCGTACGGACCTCCATACTGATCGAGCACCAACGCCCAGCTTACGAATGCCGCGGCAAGCACAATTCCGAGCAGAGTTGTTCGACGCATCTGCGCCTCCGCGCTTTCGATGGTCATCAGGCCATCCTTCGTCGGAAGTGCCCACGCGAGCAATCGCACCAAGCATATTGTCACGAGAATGCCTGCTACGCCGAGGGTCAGCCAGGTAGGGGCAACGTGCCGATGGGTGAATGCGAGCGCCGAGGCATTGACGGCAAGCAGCGCATATAACGGCGGGATTTGACGTCGCAGATGTTGCAGCTGCGTAACTTGCAACGGCAGGCGTTCAGCCGACGGGTTTTCAATCTCACTGATCACAGTCATCAGCCGGTTTTCTTATTTGATAGTTTTGATTCTATTAAACGCGCTCCTCGTATGGCACTCGATGCCATGCCTATTAAGGGTGTGCAGTATGGTTAATCGACAGCACTTAACCACCTGCATCCTCCATCTCACTCTGTTGGGTCAGAAAGCGTCTTCGCGCTGTTGAGTATGTACATGAGCAGCCCAGCGGCTAGCGTCAGAGCAATCATGCTGGGCCAGGGGCAGGGCGACCGCCGAGGCATGCCGGCGGATCGCGGTGAGCGAGCAAACCTACTATCGCTGGCGCAACAACCACAGCGCTGAGTTTGGATGCATCAGGCGATCCCGTTTGCTCGGCTCGCAAAGACCGAGGGGATTGCGAAGAGCGTCCTGATCCTCGCCTTGAGTGAAAGCAGCTTCATCGGGGGGCGAGGAGGTGTTGGTCGATGGCGGCTTCGTTACCGTCGAGGACGAGGCCTGAAAACCCAACCTGGTGGTCAGTCAAGTCGGCCGCGCTCGCAGCTCTGCGAAGCTGGATGAACGAATGGCAGATTTCGGGATCGCGCAGAACCAGGCTGATCGGCTGAGATTGGGGCGCATTGCCGCAGCGCCGGATGATCCGTCCGACGCGGCGCGGCGATCCCGCGCAAAGCCTAGCGCCGAACAGCTCATCCAAGTGACGATACCCCCACGATACCCCCAGCCGCCTGCCCCACCGGGCCGCCTCACTCACACGCCACCCCATCCCGATCGCGATCAAGCCGCGTCGAATAACCCTCGTCGCCGACACGCATCGGCGCCGCGCCGGCCGCTCTGGCCTCGCTGCAATTTCGATAGGGCCCATCGCCGGAAAAACCGCGCGCACCGCCGGACGAACGGCCAGCCGCGCCCGATCGCGCCGACCGCGCTGCTCCCGCACGTCGACGGCGCCGCCGCCGTTGTGCAGCCGCGTCGTCCACGTCCAGGGCAAGGAACATGGCGGCGATCGCGCCAAAGATCATTCGCCGCCGGATCACGACCCGCCACTCCTGGCGGCAGTGATCCGGGGCGACCGCGTTACGCCGCCGTGGGCGGGTCCTGCACCCCGACGGCCTCTTCGATCAACTGCACGTAACGCGCCATGATCTCGGCCCAGTTCTGCCGCTCGGTATCCGTTTCCGCTGCCTCGACCTGCATCTCGAAATAGTCGCTCGCCGTCGGCCCATGCGCGCGCAGCACGGAACGGGCACATTCGTCGATCTCGTTCGGTGACATCACGTCGGCGAACGGGTTTGGCGCATTTTCGGACTCTACCATGTAATCTATGTAATAAGGTCACGGCGAAGATGCGAGTCGTTCCGGGGTTAATACCGATATCAGTAACTCTGTCCCCTTTTGGGTGAGTTCTACGTAACGCCGCCTCCGATCCCATGGGTCGGGTCGCTCCTCAATCAGACCTTCTTTCCGCAACTTAGCCAAGTAGCGCGGTGCTGTCGTGGATGGCACGCCGGACGCAATACAGGCTGATGAAACCGAAACCTCGCGCCCTTCCCGTTCGGAAATCAGCAAATCCAACATGATGTCCCATGCTGGATTTCGAAAAAGGTCGATGTCCGATATCAGCGCGCTTCGTCTGCGACGCATGTTCAGGAGTGCCTTCGCAACCCTTACCGGTTCGCTCCCTCTAAGCGGCCACGACGCATGATCTCCCACAATCTCGACAGCCTCTCTCACTTCCGTCGATAACAGTCTCAACCGTTCGGTGAGCTGCTCGATCTGCAGATGCCTCGGCAGCATTATGTTTTGCCTCAATGATATCGTGTCCAAGCCCGGTCCGGGCCGCGCCGGGCGCGGCGCCGGTGACGCCAGGTGCCTATCATCAGCATCAACAACACCGGATAGGCCGAGAAGGCATGTGCGATCTTATACACTTGCCTGTGGTGAACAGGGGCCAGCCACACCCCCAACTGCATCTCAACCCCGACGATCAAAACCCCGGCGACCACCATCGGCCACCACCGTTCGGCCTTCAGCGCCAGAACGATCATCCCGATCGTCAGCGCAATATCGAACAGCAACACGGTGACCTCTCGATCCGCCAGCGGTCGTGCATTCATGCTGACCAACGCGAAATCGATGATGGAGGCCGCCAGGATCAGGATCGCGGCTACCCGCTCAGGTGTCCCCCCGGCAAAGAGCGCGTAGCCGCACGAGCCCGCAAGCAGAATGAAGAAGAATACGACATTCAGCATGCGGGCCGCACCGGGTTCAGGCGGCGGCGCGGATCGGCGTCACCGTGGCGATCGGCGCGTCGCGCGCCTCGTCATAGGTGGGCACCGTGTCGCCAAAGGCCGTGGGCGTCAGCGCGTTGCGCTCTCCGATCTCCAGCGCCTTGGCATGTGCCCGCGCCAGGTGGTGTCGCGCGCGGATATGCAGGCCCATCGCCTCGTTCAGATCGGCCAGCACCGGCTGCGCTTCCCCGAACTTCAGATGCATGCTGCTTATCCCGTTCGTCGCCAGCATCAGTTCGGCGTAACGCGCCAGCGCTGCGTCACACGCTGCCTCCGCCTGTTGCAGCACTTCCGTGAATTTCCCTGCGTCCATTCTCCACCACCCCTGGTTCGTTCGATGATCGCGGGGTCTCGTAAATTGCGATCAACCCCACGACAGCCACCGTCACCAGCGCAAGGCTGACGGCGATCGCGACCGAAATTCCGGCGATGATGCCCAGGCGCTGCAGCGGCGAATACCGCTCCATCCCCCGGCCAACCGCCATGTCGTTCGCTGGCTGCGGGGCTTCGAATGGGGCCGGTGGGACATCCCCGCCAACCCGGACTGATCCCCCCGGAATTTCTCCGGGGGTGGCCTCAGGGGCCGTTTCCGGGGGAGTTTCCTCCCCGAAGATCGCCTTGTACCGCCCGGCCGCGTCCGCCCGGTCGCGCGCGCCCAGCAACACCACCGCCTCGGCGATGTAATTGTCGACCGTCTTGGGAGAGAGGCCCAGTTCCTCCGCAATCGTCTTGCTGCGCTTGTGCGCCAGCAAACCCGTCATGCATTGATGCTGGCGAGGCGAAAGCCTGGGGGGGGTCTGGGTCACGATATCAGGGCGATGATCGTTGAAAGCGTCGCCGCGATCATCAGCGCGGCAATCATGACAGCCTCGAGATAGAATGAGGTCGGCTCGTCGCCGTCGCAACGCCAGTCCTTCATTCGCCGCCCCCCGCGCGATACGCAGTGGTCGGCGCATGAACCGTTCGCGGTCCGCCGGTGTCTCGCATTGCGTCGAGCAACTCCAGCATGGCGGCACGCGCACGGTCATTCAGACAGGCGAAGTGCTCCAGCAATTTAAGTTGCTGCTGATCGAGCAACGGCGGATCGGGAACATCCGCGTCGGGATCACTCGCTTCGCCCGTCAGGTAAGCCGGAGTAGTGCCGAGCTCCCGGGCAATCTTGTGCAGGTGCGTCGTTGATCGCGCGCTGCCTCGGATCAGCGCGTTCACCATAGGCTGGCTGATACCGACACGCCGCGCCAGTTCAGCCTGACTGAGGCCCATTAGCGACAACCGCTCGCGAATGCGCTCACCAACGCTCATAGGACTGGCAATCTATCAGCAAGTTTATAGCGCGCGACCTCAATGTATTGATTGACTCGCCTATCATGATCTTGATAGCAGTCGGCCCATGGGTATCGAGGCTCGCCTTCAGACACCGCTAGCCAGAGCCGTTCGAACGAGCGGCTCCCAGTCCGCGTTCGCTCGGTTGATCGGCGTAAGCCAGCCGGCGGTGCATCTGTGGTTGAAAGAAGGCCGGATACTCCCCGCCGAGCATGTACTCACCGTCGAAAGTGCCACCGGCGTCTCTCGCCACGATCTCCGGCCGGATATTTATCCGCCGGAACCGTCGTTGGTCGGTGCGAGCGAAACAGATCGCGCATGATGGCGCCTTCCTCCCCTCTGTCCTTCGGCCGCCCCCTTTCGGCCGGAGCGCGCGGGCGGCGTTCCTGGGATTCCGCCGCCCGCGCGTTTTCCCCTTCGGCCGCGTCGACCGGTCGGAGCGCCCGTCACCCCACCCGCCGGGCGTCCGTCGTCGACACTCCCTTGCGTAACGGAGCGGGCGCCGGTCGTCCCCAGCGATCCGCGTCCGTTTTCTCGGGTGAAAGCTACGACGGCGATCTGGGATGCGTACGGATCTGCCGCGACCTTAGGGACGCAGAAATTCACGCCGCACGGGCTCCACAAATAGGTGACTACCCGCGGCACGATGCTCACATCATCCCGAAACGAAGCTCGATTTCTCGGTTTACGATCTCACGTGCAGCCTCGGGTAAGACCGCAGCCTCAAGCCTTTCAACCATCGATGCTCGTACCCGCTCCGCTGCAGATGCCCCGGAAATCCAACGCAGTTCGGCACAAAGCGCCGCAACACCCGCGATCAGGGCCAATGTGGCCCCAAGTTGCGCCATGGCGCTCTCGCTATCCGATAATGTTTCGCAGGGGTCTTTCATGACAAACCGTGGTGAGCTCTGTGGATTCGTTCAGATAAGCGCCTTCGCGGCCGAAAGCCCTCCCACCAAAGGGGCATATTGATGACGAAGCTCCGCCCGCCCTTGTCGTTCGAACAGGCCCTGCGTGAGATCCGCGACGCCATCGGCGAAGCCGAAGTGCGCGCCATCATCGGCCGTTCGATGAGCCGCCTTACTGATTATCTCGACCCGGATGCAGAGGGGTATATCCGCCTCGACCACGCCTTCGCGCTTGAGCGGCGCTATTGCCAACTGGGCCATCCCGGCGCGCCCCTTCAGGAAAGCTGGGCGGGTCAGCTGGGCCTGCTCGCACCCGCCGCGCCGACCATCCCCCAGCTGCTCGGCCAGATCGCCGAAACCGTGCTCGAAATGGGTGAGGCAACCGCCGCCTCGATCGCCGCTGCATGTCCGAACGCGACGCCCGCGGCGCGCGATCACGCCATCCGCGAAATTGATGAGGCCATTGCCGAGCTTCAGCGCAAGCGCACCATGCTGACCAGCGCCGCGCGCCCGCCCTGATCGCCGCCTGATCCCCCTGCCCGTCCGACCCGCACCCCGCGCCGCCCCCTGCCGACGCGAACGCCTTCCTGTTGCCTGGAGCCCGCCGCCATGGCCCTCACCCCCGGTCAGTATCTGCGCAAGCGGCGCGAGGCCGCTGGCCTTTCGCTCGACGATGCCGCCCTGTGCTTCGAAACCGTGCCCCCGATCGCCGCGTCCGCACGCGCCGAATGGCTTGCGCTGGTAGAGGCTGACGCCGTGCCGCTGCCCGTCGGGATTGCCGACGCACTGCACGACGCCTTCCCGTTCGACGGCCGCGTTCTGGCCGAGCTGGCCTATCGCCTGGACGAAGACCCCGACAGCATCGCCTTTGGCTATGCGGTCTGCCGTTCGTGCGGCTGTAGCGAGCTCGATCCGTGCGACACCGGCTGCAGCTGGGTCGTTGGCGACGCAGCGCTTTGCACCCGCTGCCATGATCGCGCGCGCGGCGCGCCCGGTGCCGACACGATTGTCGTCGCCACGCTGACAACGGTTGCCGCGTGACCCCGCCAAGCCATCGCCTCGACCTTGCCGCGCTGTTCCTGATCGGCGTCGCCATCGGCGGCTGCCTGTTCCGCAACGTCTCCATCGCCGTGACCGGCGTCGTCGGCGCGCTCGTGTTCGGCGCGGCCATCGCCATCCAGTTCGTCCGCACTCGCAACAGGGAGAAGCGCTCGTGACCCCTCGCCGCCCCAATCCGATCCCGCTGACCCCGCGCATCGAAATCCATCCGCTCTGGTGCGACTGCGCCGTCTGCATGCCCCCGGCGCCGCGCGCCCCGCGCCGCACCTCGTCGGTTCGCACCAGCGTCACCGCGCTTGCCGCTGGCATCCTGACCGGCATGGCGCTGTCGGCGGTCGCGGCTTGGGCAACCGGCGGCCCCGGTCCGCTTGCGGTATTTATTCCGTGATCGTAACGACATTTAGTTCTTTTTGGGCCCAGCGCTGCGCCCTTATCCGAAATCACCGGCACGACGCCGATGATGGCGCGCCGCCGTCCCTGACCCGGAGCGGCGGCGCGTCCCCCATTCAGGACGCTGGCACATGAAGCCCGCCGCGCCTTTGGCGGCAGAGCGCTGCACCTGCCGCGAATGCCGCGCGCTCGACGCCGCCCACCCGCGCGAGGGACATCAGCTCGCGCTCGCGCCCGCATCGGCCGCGCGCACCCGATCCGCCAAGGCCGTGAAAATGTCGGAAAGGAGAAACCCTTGAACGCCCCCTCGATCGTCCGCCTCGATCAGCGCCTCAGCAAGGCGGCCGAGATCGGAAAAGGCATCAAGCTCCAACCCGCCGACCTCGACCTGCTTGCCAGTCTTGGCCTTTTCGACATCACCCACCGCGCCAAGGCCGAATATCTCAAGGAACAGACACGATGCCGGGACGCGCGCCGCCGCTCTATCGTCGAGGAAAATACTGGCTCGATTGGGACGAGCGCGCCGACGGCAGCCGCCGCAGCCCGTACCTCACCATCTTCTGGTACTGCCCAGATACGCAGCGTGTCCGAAGCGCATCGACGGGTACGGCCGAAGAGGAAGCGGCGATCGTAGCGCTCGACCGGCGCTATCTCGCCGACAAGTCCGAAGCGCCGGCATTTTGCCCGATGTGCGGCCAGCCGCGCGCCAACGCCGACGCCTATTTGCTGACCGATGCGATCGCCGACTATCGCCTCGAATGGGGCGACAGGCAAAGCTCGGCCGACAGCATCGCTGCGCGCCTCGATCATGTCGTTCGGTTTCTTGAGGCTGAGGAAGCACGCGGCGCAGAGGGCCGCTTTGGTCTGGCGACCAGCATCGCCGCCGCATCCAGCACCGTCTTTGCCGATGCGTTTCGCGCCTGGTCGCGATCGACGCCGGTCACATGGCGCAATGGAAAGGGTGAGGTCACCGTATCGCGCCCGCGCGCGCCGGCCACGACCGAGGAATCGATTATCCAGCTCGCGGCCGCGATCAATCACGCGGTCGATGCCGACCCGCCCCGTGCAACCAAGCGCCCGACCTTCAAGCCGATCGCCCGCGCACGCGTGTCGCGGCCGCGGCGCACGCGCGTTGGCGTGCAGGATCTCGCGCGCATGGTGGAATATGCGGCCGAACCGAACCGGCGGCGCGGATCGCTTCACGCGTTCCTCATCGCATCGATCTGCACGATCGCCCGGCCGGATTCAGTCGTTGACATCAATGTGCGCCCGGATCGCGGTCAGTGGTGGCCGGGGGCTCCTACGATCGACCTGAACCCGATCGGCCGACTTCAAACGAAGAAGTTTCGCCCGGTGCTCCCGGTCCTGCCCCTGCTCGACCACCACCTGCGCGCCGCATCAGGAATGGCTCAGGCTCGACAGGAACGAGCAGCGGCACGGTGGCTGGCTGATCAACTACCATGGCCGTCCAATAAAGGACGTTCACCGATCCTGGACGACGATGCTCGAACGCCTCGATCTGCCGTCAGGCCGGGAATGGATGCCCTACGTCCTGCGCCACAGCCTCGCGACCATCGTACGCAATCACGGCGCGGCGAAATGGGACCTCGAAGGCTTCATGGGCCATCGCGGCGTCAGCCAGACAGAAGTCTACGCAATCGGGGAATTCGCAACCGTCGAAGCGGCTCTTCAGCGGATCATCGACGAGATCGAAACGCTGGTTCCGGGCGCCCTCCACCGGAGGGGCACCGGGGTCGGCTTACCTGTCCTTCTGCCTAAGGAGACAAAAATGTCAGGATAAACCGACCCTTGGTGTGGTGGGCGTGGCAAGGATTGAACTTGCGACCCCTGCGATGTCAACACAGTGCTCTACCACTGAGCTACACGCCCGCCGGGAGTGGCGCTGTTAGCGGCGACAGTTTCGCGGCGCAAGCATAATTTCGGATTTTTTTCAGGGGTGCGACGGTACCGTGTCCATTTCGAAAAGGCGGTCGATCTCCCCCACCAGATCGCGCAGGTGGAACGGCTTTGACAGGACGCGGGCCTGCGGCATGGTGCGACCGGCGCGGAGCGTCACGGCGGCGAAGCCGGTGATGAACATCACGCGCATGTCGGGCACCAATTCGCTGCTGCGCTGGGCCAGTTCGATGCCGTCCATTTCGGGCATGACGATATCGGTCAGCAGCAGGTCGAAACGCTCCTGTTCGATCAGCGACAGCGCGGCCGTGCCGCAATCGACGGCGGTCACGCGGTAACCCGCCCGCTGGAGCGCGCGCGTCAAATATTCGCGCATCACCGCGTCATCCTCGGCGAGCAGGATTCGGTACATCATCGTCCCTTTTGTAGAGCCGCCCCCATATGACCGAATGTTACCATATTTTCCAGTAAGCCCGCCGCGGCCCGCGCATGATTGCCGCAAGCGCTGCGCGCGCCTAGCGTATGGGTGTGACCCAGGCCATGCCGCATTACAGTTTCGACCGGTTCGGGCCGGACGTGCCGAACAGTCCGGTCGTGCTGTCGGTCCCGCATGCGGGGCGCGATTATCCGGTCGAACTGCTGGATGCACTACGTGTGCCGCCGCGCGCGCTGCTGCCGCTGGAGGATCGCCATGTCGATGCGGTGGCGCTGGCCGCGCACCGGGACGAGGCGATGCTGGTTGCGCGTCGCCCGCGCGCGTGGATCGACCTGAACCGCAGCGAGCGGGAGCGCGATCCCGCTGTCGACGATGGCGTGTCCCCTGCCGCACTGCCGGCTGCGTCGAACAAGCTGCGAAGCGGGCTGGGTCTGGTTCCGCGCCGGGCCGGGCCGGCGGGCGATTTGTGGCAGCGGCGCTTTTCCGGCCCCGCGATCGAGCGGCGGATCGAGGCGGACCACCGCCCCTATCATGCCGCGCTCGCACAGGCACTGGAGGCGGCGCGGGCGCGATTCGGCGTTGCGGTGCTGCTCGATATCCATTCGATGCCGACGCTGGGCAGCGAGCGCGCACAACTGGTGCTGGGCGACCGTTTCGGACGCGCGGCCAGCGGCACCGTGGTCGCGTTGATCGAGGCTGCGGCGCGTCGGGAGGGTCTGCGTGTCGCGCGCAATACGCCCTATGCCGGCGGCCATATCCTTGAACGGCATGGCGATCCGGTGTCGGGCATCCACGCGGTGCAGCTGGAGTTCGACCGGCTGTTATATCTGGATCCGCTGACGATGGAGCCTTCGCCCAGCGTGGCACGCCTGGGCGCGGTGCTGCGCGCGATCATTGACGCGGCGGCTGAAATTGCCCCGCCCCCTGCTTTAGCCGCTGAATAGGCAAGAAAAAACCACCTGGTGCGGATGCACCAGGTGGCCAAGGTTCAGGGAGGAGACACGCCCAAAGGCGTGTCGCATAGCCCGGCGAAAGGGGGGACACCGGACCACGCAAGAAACAATATAAGCGGCCGGTTTGCGCGCACAAGTGGTGCCCAACCTGATTTTTTAACGCCCCGTCAAACACATCACCCCGACCCTCCTTGCGGAGAGCCGGGGCGGTAGTCGATCGGCGATGGCCGGATCAGTTGGCGGTCAGCGGCACCGGCTGCTGCGGCAGCTTGCCCTGGCGCATCTGCTTTGCGAACAGGTCGCGCATCAGGCTGAGCGACAGGAGATGCGCGTAGATCAGCGGCAGCATGCCCGACTGCTGCATCTTGCGAAGCTGGTCGCCGCGCAGCTCGTTCAGCTTGTTTTCGTCGATCATCTGGAAACCGCGATAGACGAAGGGCTGGGCGCCGTCCGGCTGGATTGAGATTTCGCCGTCCATCAGCAGGCCCTGTTCCTTCAGCTCACGCATGAAGGCGCTGGTGCGCTGACCGGCCTGCTCGAACTGTTCGGCAAAGCTGAGGATGCCCTTGGTCAGTTCGGTCGGCTCGCCATTTTCGAACAGCTTTTCGCCCTCATCGAACGCGCCGATCGTTTCCGAGGTCGGGTCGAAGCACAGCGAGAGTTCGTCGCTGTCCGGACGCAGACGCGCCAGCATATAGGGATAGCGGCGGACATAGGCCGGGATATAGGTTTCGTCGTCCAGCAGCTTGCCTTCGGCGTCGAGGAAGGTGTTGACCCCTTCGTTCAGGCCCATCAGCGCCAGCGGCACGGGATCGTCACCAACCGAAAACACGATCGGCATACGGCGCTGAACCAGTGGGAATTCCTCAACCGTCAGCGGCACGGCGTGGTGATTTGCCAGGAACGGCGCGGTTGCAGCCGGGCGCACGCGGAAATCGGCGTGCTGCGTGCTCGAAAGCGGTTCGAGCTGATTATAGAAAAGCGGAAGTCCTGCCTGCTGCGGTGCGCTGGCCATTTTACTCTCCTGGGAAATCCAAATGAAATCGAGGTGCCGTTGCCGGATCGTCGCGCGCGTCTAAGTCGCTGCGCCGTCGGGTGCAAGCTTCACCAGCTTGCCGGGGTTGAAAAGCCCCTGCGGATCCAAGGCCGATTTGATCGCGCGCATCGCCGCCAGCCGGGCCGGCGGGCCAAGGCGTTGCAGTTCGTCGATCTTCATCTGGCCAATGCCATGTTCGGCCGAGATCGAGCCGCCCGCCGCTACGACCAGATCGTGCACCATGCGCGTGGCGGCGGGGGCATGATCGGCATACCATTGCTGCGCGCTCATGCCCGCGGGCGCGCGCACGTGGAAATGGACGTTGCCGTCGCCCAGATGGCCAAAGCCGCTGGCGTGGGTGCCGGGAAAGGCAGCTTCGATCGCCGCTGCCGCTTCCACCATGAAGCCGGGCATCGCCGCCACGGGCACCGAAATGTCATGCTGTGACGCCGGGCCCGCCCCCCGCTCCGCCGCAGACAGCGAATCGCGCAACCGCCAGAATGCCTCGGCCTGCGCCTCGCTGGCGGCGATGACGGCATCGGCCACCAGCCCGTCGCCAATCGCGTCGGCCAATATGCGCTCCAGCATCGGCTCCAGCGGCGCGGCGGGGTCGCTGCTCGTCGCCTCTACCAGCACATGCCACCCATGGCTGCCGGCCAGTGGCGCACGGGCACCGGGCAAATGCGCCACCGCCAGCGCCAGCGAAGAACCGGGCATGATCTCGAAACTCTCGACCGCATCGCCCTGCGCCTCCAGGCGGCGAAGCAGCGCCAGCGCGTCCGCCGGGCTGCCGACCCCGGCCCATGCCACCGCGCGAGTGGCGATGGCGGGCACCAGCGACAGCGCCGCCGCCGTGACGATGCCCAGCGTCCCCTCCGCCCCGATCATCAGCTGGTTCAGGTCATATCCCCGATTGTCCTTGCGAAGCGGCGACAGGCCCTGATGGATGGTGCCGTCGGGCAGCACCGCCTCAACCCCCGCAACTAGCCGCCGCATCGTACCGAAGCGGAGCACTTGCGTGCCCCCCGCATTGGTGGAGACAAGGCCGCCGATCGTCGCCGATCCCTTGGCCCCCAGCGTCAGGGGAAAGCGCATTCCCGTCTCACCCGCTGCTGCGTGCAGTTCGGCCAGGATCACACCCGCCTCCGCCACTGCCTGTCGCGCATCGGGGTCGATGGCGCGGATCGCGCGCAGCCGCCGGGTGGACAGGATCAGTGCCGATCCGTCAGCGGGTGGGGTCGCGCCGCCAACCATCGAGGTATTGCCCCCCTGCGGCACCAGCGCGACGCCCAGCGCGCGGGCCTGAACGACTATCGCGGCAACTTCCTCCACATTGGCAGGTGAGAGGATCGCGGGCGTCGCCCCGTGATAGCGACCGCGCCAGTCGGTCGCCCAGGGGGCGATGTCGGCGGGGTCCGTGGTGACCGCGCGTGGGCCCGCGATGCGGCGCGCGGCGTCGATCATTTGCGTCTGGGCTGGCGTCATGTGGAGCGAGGCGATAGCATGGCCCCTGAACCGACGCCAATTCATCGCCGGTTCAAATGGTGGCGGGCATGTCCCGTGCGTCGATGGTGAGTTTGTTGATTGATCCTCTGCTGATCCTCCAGCTCGCGCTTGCGCCGGATGCGGCATGGCAGGCGCAGGCGGATCGTGCGCCACCCGCGGGGGTGCGCGCGCAGGTCAGGATCGAGCGACATATCGTGGTCCGCATCCCTCGCATGAATGTGGCGCCCGGCATGGTTGCGGCGTCGTCGGCGCCGCCCCTGCCCCCGATCAGCTGGGTCGAACGCAGCGGCGGCGACCAGTGCGTGCCTGTATCGTCCCTCGCCGCCGCGTCGATCACCCGGCCCGATGCCGTCGATCTGGTCCTGTCGGGTGGAAAGCGGATGCGCGCGCGGTTAGGCGAGGATTGCCCGGCACTGGGCTTTTACTCCGGCTTCTATCTGCGTCCGCCCGCCGACGGGCAGATCTGCGCCCGCCGCGACGTGATCCGTTCACGTTCCGGGGGCGAATGCCGCATCGAAACCTTTCGCCCGCTGGTGCCGACCCGCTGAGAACAGCCTCGGCACTTGACTTTTTCGGCCAAATCCGCGAGCGGGCCATGGTACGCGGACCCGCTTTCGGGCCGCCTTTCCGGACAATTGCATGAGCTTTGCCGATCTCGGCCTGTCTGACGAACTGCTACGCGCCGTGACCGAGGCGGGGTATTCCGAACCCACGCCCATTCAGGCCAGCGCCATTCCGTCGGTATTGATGATGCGCGATCTGATCGGCATCGCCCAGACGGGCACTGGCAAGACCGCCAGTTTCGTCCTCCCCATGATCGATATTCTGGCGCAGGGCCGGACCCGCGCGCTGATGCCGCGCAGCCTGATCCTTGAGCCGACGCGCGAACTCGCCGCGCAGGTGGCCGAGAATTTCGAGAAATACGGCCAGTATCACAAGCTATCGATGGCGCTGCTGATCGGTGGCGTGCAGATGGGCGATCAGGTCAAGGCGCTGGAAAAGGGCGTCGACGTGCTGATCGCGACACCGGGCCGCCTGATGGACCTGTTCGAGCGGGGCAAGATCCTGCTGACGGGTTGCGAATTGCTGGTCATCGACGAAGCGGACCGGATGCTCGACATGGGGTTCATCCCCGATATCGAGACGATCTGTTCGAAACTGCCCAAGACGCGCCAGACGCTGCTCTTTTCCGCGACGATGCCGCCGCCGATCAAGAAGCTGGCCGACAAGTTTCTGAGCAACCCCAAGACGATCGAGGTCGCTCGCCCCGCGACCACCAACACCAACATCACCCAGCGGTTGGTGCCGACACGCGCCGACCGCAAGCGGGAAGTGCTGCGTTCGCTGTTGCAGAGCGAAGAGATCCACACCGCCATCATCTTCTGCAATCGCAAGACGACGGTGCGGGAGCTGAACAAGTCGCTTCGCAGCCACGGCTATGCATCGGGTGAAATCCATGGCGACATGGACCAGTCGGCGCGCATTGCCGAGTTGGACCGGTTCAAGCGCGGCGACATCAACATCCTGGTCGCCAGCGATGTCGCGGCACGGGGCTTGGACGTGAAGGGCGTCAGCCACGTCTTCAATTTCGATGCCCCCTGGCATCCCGACGATTATGTCCACCGCATCGGCCGTACGGGCCGCGCGGGGGCAAAGGGTTCGGCCTTTACGTTCGTGACGAGCGAGGACGCCGAAAACATCGCGAATATCGAAAAGCTGACCGGCCAGACGATCGAACGGGTCACCGTCGGTGAACGCGCCGAGCCGCCCGCCGAAGCGCCGGCCGCCGAAAGGCCCCGCCGCGAGCGCAAGCGCAGCGAACGGCGCCCCGCCCCCACCCCGGCCGAAGCGGAGGCAAAGCCCGTCGAGCGCGCGGCACCCCCGCCCCGCGCAAAGGAAGAGCGTCGCGACCGCCGCCGCCACCGCGACGATGACGGCGCCGACGATGGCGGCTGGAACGGCCCGATCCCGGCCTTTCTTGAAGTCACGCTGGGCCGCTGACCCCTTCGCATGGACGACGGCATCGTTACCCGCGTTGCGCCGGTTGCGGTGACCAGTCCGTGCGTTCTGGTCTGCACGCTGGACACGAAAACAGGCTGGTGCCTGGGTTGTGGCCGGACGGGTGAAGAAATCGCTGGATGGACGCGCGTAACCGATGGCGAACGGCGCATGATCTTGTCGCAATTGCCCGAACGGATGGCAAAATTGCGCGCATCATAATCGCGGATCGCGCCGAATAGCCTAACCGATCGCTAACGCTTGCTGATATAGTGTCGCCGGCGTGAAATACGCCGCATCCAGCCAATTCGCCCGTCCGAGGATCGATGCGCGCGCCCTGTTGGGCCTGCGCGACCCGGATGACTCGACCGACTGGAGCCCGATTCGGGCGGCGCAGATCAATACTGGCGCGCAATTGGCGCTGATGCTGCTGATGGCAAGCATGGTCGGTGTTGCCGTGGTCGACCTGATGCTGCGCGACACCATCGCTGCATGGCAGCTGGGATTATGGACGATGCTGGTCGTCGTCGTGTCGATCTTCGTCGTCGTCCGCCGCCTGGCCAGTCGCAACCGAACGCGGATCAGCGCCAGCTTTCGCGACGTGCGTGACACGGCGCTGGACGGACTGGCGCTGGGCGCGGTGTGGGCCATCGCGCCGCTGTGGTTCGGCCCGACAGCACGCGGCGATGCGGCGCTGGCGCTGTGGATCGCACTGGCCATTCTGATGACGGCATCGGCGATCGCGATGGCCGCGCTGCCGCTGGCGACGATGATGTTCCTGGCGGTACTGGGCGGATCGGTGGCATTGGCGCTGGCGGTGTGGGTCGATGTCGCGCTGGGCGCGGCCGTGCTGCTGTTCGCACTGTTACTGTGCGTCATCTGTTTCGGGCGCGGCCGTTCGCTGGTCATCATCCGCGCGCAGGAAATCGCCATTGCCGAACGGGACGAGACGGTCAGCCTGCTGCTGCGCGAAGTGGCGGAGGACATTGCCGACTGGTTGTGGGAAAGCGACACGCAGCGGCGGGTGATCCGCGCCAATCCGCGCTTTGCCTATGCCCTTGGCCTGGAGCCGACGTCGATCAACGGCATGCCGCTGCTCCAGGTCCTGGCCGGACCGAAATGGGAGGAGGGCAAGTTCGCGCCGGGCCTGCACATGCTGGCCGAAAAGCTGAAGGCGCGTGAGCCGTTTCGCGACCTGTTGCTGCCGGTCACTGTCGGTGGCGAGGAACGGTGGCTGAAGCTGGCGGCCAATCCGCGGTTCGATGAGCGTGGCACTTTTACCGGCTTTCGCGGCGTCGGGTCAGACGTGACGGCGGAGCGTCAGTCGAACGACCGGATCAACCATCTGGCCCGCTATGACGCGCTGACCGGCCTGCCCAATCGGACGCTGGTGAACGAAGCGCTGGCCCATGCCATGGCCGATGCCGACAAATGGGGGTCGCGCTGCGCCTTCATGATGATCGACCTGGATCGGTTCAAGGCAGTGAACGACTCGCTGGGCCACCCGCTGGGCGATCGGCTGCTGGGGCGCGTGGCCGACCGGCTGCGCCATCTGATGACCGAAAATGAGACGACCGGTCGACTGGGCGGCGACGAATTCGCTGTCGTCATCCGCGACGCGCGCGACGGTGAGCGGCTGGCTCGGCTGGCGCAGCGCATCATCGATGACCTGTCCCAACCCTATGAAGTCGACAACCACACGCTCTATATCGGCGCCAGTGTCGGGCTGGCGGTCGCGCCGCGCGACGGCCGCACTGCGGAAATGCTGATCCGCTCCGCCGATCTAGCGCTGTATCGCTCGAAGGATGCGGGCGGCGGCGCCTTCCACCATTACGAGCCGGAACTGCATGTCGAGGCCGAAGAGCGGCGCGTGTTGGAAATCGCGCTGCGTCACGCGCTTCAGAAGGATGAACTGAGCCTTCATTTTCAGCCGGTGGTAGACGCATCCGATGCGCGACTGATCGGGTTTGAGGCGCTGTTGCGCTGGACCCACCCCGAACTTGGACCGATCAGCCCCGCCAAGTTCGTGCCGTTGGCCGAGGATGCGCGACTGATCGCACCGATCGGCGAATGGGTGGTGCGGCGCGCCTGTGACGAAGCAGCGCGGTGGGACGACGACATCCGCATCGCCGTCAACGTATCGCCCGAACAGTTGCATCACCCGTCATTCGTATCGGTCGTGGCCGAATCCATCCGCCAGTCAGGCATCACCGCCGACCGGCTGGAACTGGAGGTCACCGAAAGCGTGTTCCTGCGCGAGGGCACGGGCGCGGTGAAGGTGCTGGAGCAGCTGCTCGACCTTGGCTGTCACCTCAGCCTGGACGATTTCGGCACCGGCTATTCCTCGCTCGGCTATCTGTCGCGCGCGCGCTTTTCGACGATCAAGATCGACCGCAGCTTTGTCCAGGCCGCCGCCAATGGCGGGCGTGAGGCAATCGCCATCATGCGCGCCGTGGTCGCGATGGCCGATTCGCTGGGGCTGTCCACCACCGCCGAGGGGGTGGAGACCGAAGATGAGCATAATATGATCCGCACGCTGGGCTGCACCAAGGTGCAGGGATATTATTTCGGGCGTCCGATGCCGGTGGCGGAGGCGCGCGTTCTGGCCACGCGGCGAATGCGCGCGGCGGGCGGCACCGCGGCGTAAAACGATGCTTGCCCCACACAGCGACCCGCGCTAAAGCCCGCCTCCGGCTGAAGGAGTGTAGCTCAGTTGGTAGAGCATCGGTCTCCAAAACCGAGGGCCCACGGTTCGAGTCCGTGCACTCCTGCCAGCCGTGATTTCCAGGATCATTGATGACATCACCCGACGCGACGCGCGCGCTGGTCGAGCGCTATTATGCTGACTTCAACGCGGGTGATACGGCCGCGATGGCGGATCTGGTGAGCGACGATCTGGTCCATGACGTTAATCAGGGCGAACGCCGAACCGGCCGTGACGCCTTTATCGCGTTCAACGCGCACATGACGCGCTGCTATCGCGAAACGCTGAGTGACATGGTGATCATGGTCAGCGACGATGGCCGCCGCGCCGCCGCCGAATTCGTGGTGCACGGCGAGTATCTGGCCACCGACGAAGGGCTGCCGCCCGCGACCGGGCAGCGTTACGTCCTGCCCGCCGGTGCGTTTGTGGCGGTCGAGGACGGGCGGATCGGGCGGATCACCACCTGTTACAACTTGGCCGACTGGATGCGTCAGGTGACCGGCGCATGAGCGTCACGGTCCGCGCACTCGCCCCCGCAGAGATCGCACACGCCGTCAGCGACCTGGCGCGGCTGCGCATCGCGGTGTTTCGCGAATGGCCCTATCTGTACGACGGCAGCACCGCGTATGAGAGCGATTATCTCCGCAATTTCGCTGCCGCGCCCGACCCGGTGCTGATCGCCGCGTTCGACGGCGATGCAATCATCGGCATGGCCACCGCATCGCCGCTGGCAGCACAGGATGATGCGACCCGCGCGCCCCTGGAAGCCGCCGGATTCGACGTGCCCGCAACCTTCTATTTCGGCGAATCGGTGCTGTTGCCCGACTATCGCGGCCAAGGGATCGGCCACCGGTTCTTCGATCTGCGCGAAGCTGGCGCGCGTGCCGCCGGGGCGCAAGTCGCCACCTTTTGCGCGGTTGTGCGTCCGGACGACCACCCGCGCCGCCCCGCCGATGCGCGCGATCTGACGCCCTTCTGGCAGGCGCGCGGCTATCGCCCCGTCGCCGGTGCCGAAGCGGTGTTCAGTTGGACCGACCTGGGCGATGCAGAGCGCACGCCCCACCCTATGCGGTTCTGGTCGCGCGCATTGTGAGCGCATTCAGGATCGCGGTCGCCGCTTATCCCGTCGAACGGGTCAAGGATTTCGCCGCCTGGGAGGCCAAGGCCGAATATTGGCTGGCGCAGGCGGCGGCAAGCGGTGCCGCGCTGGCGGTCTTTCCCGAATATGCCGGAATGGAGCTGACCGCTATCGACCCGGCCAGCGTCGACGACCTGCACGCCTCCATCGCGGCGCTGGGCGATGTGGCGGCCGCCGTCGACGCGACCCACGCGCGGCTGGCGGCAGCGCATAATCTCCACATTCTTGGCCCCTCGCTTCCGCTGCGCGGCCCGGACGGTCGGTTTCGCAATCTGGCCCGGCTGTTCGCCCCCAATGGCCGGTCGGGCGCGCAGGAAAAGCGTGTGATGACCCGGTTCGAGCGGGAGGAATGGGACATTGCCGGCGGTGACGCGCTATCGCTGTTCGAAACCGCGTTGGGGCCGATCGGAGTGGCGATCTGCTATGACATCGAATTCCCCCTGATCGCACGCGCACTGGCAGAGGCTGGCGCGACGCTGATCCTGGCGCCGTCGGCAACCGACAGCCTGCACGGCTATTGGCGGGTCCGTATTGGCGCACAGGCGCGGGCGCTTGAGAATCAATGCTATGTCGCGCAGGCGCCGGTGGTGGGCGATGCCGAATGGACACCCTCGCTTGGCACCAGCCACGGCGCAGCGGGCGTTTTCGGGCCGCCAGATTTGGGCTTTCCCGCCGACGGCGTAGTCGCGCTGGGGGCGATAGACGTCCCCGGATGGACCTTTGCCACCATCGATCCCGCAGCTGTCACACGCGTGCGGACCGAAGGGGCAGTGTTCAACCACGCCCATTGGGCCGAACAATTGCCGCGCGGCACTGCGACGGCCCTGCCCCCCGTGGTGCGCGTCGACCTTCGCTGAGCCGCCCCTTGCCCGGTCGGGGCGGACACGCTATGTCCCGACGCCTAATCCGACAATCTGGATGGGACGCACCGCACCACAAGGGACGGGCAGCGGCCCCATGCCCGGCGGTCGGCACATCGGATCGAGGAACAGGACAACCCGTGGCCAAGACGTCCCCAGTCGAGTTCATGCGCCAGGTGCGCGCCGAAACCGCCAAGGTCGCGTGGCCGACGCGCCGCGAAACGGTGATGACCGCCGTCATGGTCGTCATCATGACCACGCTGCTGGCGCTGTTCTTCCTCGGCGTCGACACGATCTTCGATTCGATCGTGAAGTTCCTCCTCTCCCTCGCGCAATAAGGACGATCAACGATGGCGCGCTGGTACATCATTCACGCCTATTCCGGTTTCGAGAACAAGGTCCGCGATTCGATCATGTCGGAAGCGGCTCGCATGGGTCTTGAGCAACTGGTCGAGGCGATCGAAGTCCCCACCGAACAGGTGACCGAAGTCCGTCGCGGCAAGAAGGTACAGGCCGAGCGCAAGTTCATGCCCGGCTATGTCCTCGCCAAGCTGGAACTGAACGACGACGTCTATCACCTCGTCAAGAACACGCCCAAGGTTACCGGCTTTCTGGGCTCGTCGGGCAAGCCGCAGCCGGTCAGCGATGCCGAAGCCGCCCGGATGCTGAATTCCAAGGACGAAGCCGCCGCCGCGCCCAAGCAGAAGATCCGCGTCGATTTCGAAATCGGCGATTCGGTCAAGGTGCTGGACGGTCCCTTCGCCAGCTTCAACGGCCTGGTGGAAGAGCTGGATTTCGACAAGGCGAAGGTCAAGGTCGCGGTGTCGATCTTTGGCCGCGCCACGCCGGTCGAACTCGACTTCGAACAGGTCGAACGCAGCAAGTAATCGGGCATCGCTTCTGGCGATCCATGAACGGACGGGGCGGGTCGGTGCCAGGCATCGGTCCGCCCCTGTCATATCCGCGACAGGCGCTTGCGAATTGAGCGCATCGGCCGCAACAAGCGCGGCGCGACGTTTTGGGGAAACATGATGATCCTGTCCGACCACTGGATTCGCGACGCGGCAAAGGCCGGCATGATCGAACCGTTTGTCGAAGGACAGCGGCGCGAAGGCTGCATCAGCTATGGCCTGTCCTCATATGGCTATGACGCGCGCGTCGCCGATGAGTTCAAGATTTTCACCAATGTCGACAATGCACTGGTCGATCCTAAGGATTTCGCAGCCAACAGCTTCGTCGATCGCAAGACCGACGTGTGCATCATTCCGCCCAACAGCTTCGCACTGGCGCGGACCGTGGAGTATTTCCGGGTGCCGCGCGACGTGCTGGTCATCTGCCTTGGCAAATCGACCTATGCGCGCTGTGGGATCATCGTGAACGTCACGCCGCTCGAACCCGAATGGGAGGGTCATGTGACGCTAGAATTTTCGAACACCACCCCCCTGCCGGCCAAAATCTACGCCAACGAAGGCGCGTGTCAGTTCCTGTTTCTGCGCGGCGATCAGCCCTGCGAGACGAGCTATGCCGATCGCGCCGGCAAATATATGGGTCAGCGCGGGGTGACGCTGCCCCGGCTGTAATGCCGGATCGAGCGGGCAATCGCCCGGCGAGCCTCAGGCCTGAATCGGCGATGCACATCGGTGCCGCGCCCGATCATCAGCCTTATCACCCGACCGTGCCAAGGCGGCGCTGCCAGACAATCGATCGGAGCGGGCGCCCGGTGATGAGCGCCCCGCCCCGTTCGGTCAGCGTGCGGCCATGCGCTGCTGGTCGAGCTTGTTCAGCCCGCGACGCGCGATGTCGTGCGAATTGAGCGCCACGTCGGGCTTCAACAGCAGCGAGACATTCTCCGCGGTCAGCGCGCGGTTATACAGGCTCTGCGCTGCGTCCATGCGGTTGGTGCGCGCATAGATCGCCGCGAGGTTGATCAGCAGTTCCGGCTTGGTCGGCTCAAGCGAAAGCTGCGCGCGCAACGACGTTTCGGCCTCTGCAAAGCGCCCATTCTCGATCGCGTCGTGCGCATAAGGATCATTCCGGTCCTGTGCCACGGCCGACACCGCCGGAACGCCCAGCATCGCCGCGACAATCACTGCCTTGAACATCTGCATGTCATCTTCTCCATCATTTCTGTTTCGTGACCCTTATATGTCACTTTGATGGCATGCCGGTTTCGGTTTAGTGACGCAAGGGGAATGGCCCGGTTTGACCCCTTTTCGGTCGGCACATGCAATTTTCACACGCGCACGAAAAAGGGCGGCCGAAGCCGCCCTTGATGCACGATACTGGATCCGCGTTTCCGCCGATCAGAATTCGCGGTACTGCTCGTTCCCGATGAAACCAAGCTTGGTCACATTGGCACGCTTCACGATCGCCAGCACTTCGTCGACACGATCATAACGCGCCATCGAGTTGGGCTGGAAATGCAGTTCCGGTTCCGGGTTCATCTGCGTCGTCTGATCCAGATACTGGGTCAGCGTCACTTCATTCACCGGCGCCCCATTCCATGCCAGCGTGCCGTCAGCCGCGATCACGATCTTGTTCTTGACCGGATCGACCTGCGGCTGATTGGTGCTTGCCGAATCCTGAGGCAGGTCGACCTTCACCGCGTGCGTCTGGATGGGGATGGTGATGATGAACATGATGAGCAGCACGAGCATGACGTCGATCAACGGCGTCGTGTTCATTTCGCCCATCGGTTCGCCGTCTTCGCGGCCACCGCTCATTGCCATGTTTCAGTCTCCTGTGGGCCGGCGCGTCAAGCGCGGCGACCGCCGGTGCCCGCGGGCGGTTCCGAAATGAAGCCGACCTTGATGAAGCCTGCCTGCTGCATCTGATAGACGGTGCCGCCGATGCACTTGTAAGGCGTGTTCACGTCACCGCGAATATGCACTTCAGGAATGTCATCAGGGGTCACGTTGTTGCCCAGACGGGCGACAACACCCTTGAGGTTGTCCACGGCCCGGTCGAGCAGCTCCTGGCTGTTGACGCGGGTCAGGTTCCAGTAAACCTCGCAAGAGCCGTCGGGTGCGCCGCGCACCGCCAGGTTGATGTTTTCGGGCTTCGTCGTGGTCGGCTCGAACTCGACCTTCGGCAACTCCACATCGACCGACTGCAGCACTACGGGCACTGCGATCAGGAAGATGATGAGGAGCACCAGCATCACGTCCACCAGCGGCGTGGTGTTGATGTCCGACATCGGCCGTTCGTCACCGCCGCCGCCTACGCTCATCGCCATTTGCGCGTTCCTATCTTTGTTTCGCACCCGGTCGAGACGACCGGGTTCCGTTCCCGCCTGTGCCGCAGGGTGCGGCGGCGACGGGAACGGTCATTCCCGTTGCGGATTAGCCGCGGGTCTGCGCGCCGCCAACCTGACCGGCAGTTGCCGAAGGCTTGGCAGCAGCAGCGGCCGGCTTTGCCGTCGAAGCAGCAGCAGCAGCGGCAGCCGTCGGACGCACCGCGCCGTTCGAAGCGAGGTAGCCGAGGACGTTGGTCGAGAAAGCCGACAGGTCCTCTGCGATCGCCTTGTTGCGACGCTGCAGCCAGTTATAGGCAAGCACCGCAGGCACGGCGACGGCCAGACCCAGTGCGGTCATGATCAGTGCTTCACCGACCGGACCGGCAACCGCGTCGATCGACGCCTGACCCGACATGCCGATCTTCACCAGCGCGCGGTAGATACCGATAACGGTACCGAACAGACCGATGAACGGTGCGGTTGCGCCGACGGTCGCGAGGAACGCCAGACCACCGCCCAGCTTCGAGTTGATCGCGGCTTCCGAACGCGCGAGCGAGCCGTGCAGCCAGTCATGCGCTTCGACCGGATCGGTCAGCTTTGAGTGCTGGGCCTGTGCTTCCAGACCATCGTCAACCAGCTGACGATAAGCCGAGTTCTTTTCCAGCTTCGCTGCACCTTCGCGCAGGCTGGTCGAACGCCAGAACTCGGCGCGGACGCGCTTCGCCTGGTTCATGATCTTCTGCTGTTCGAACAGCTTGGTGAACAGGATGTAGAACGAAGCGACCGACATGATGACCATGATCGCGAAGGTACCCTGGGCGATGATGCCGCCCTGTTCCAGCGCGGCCATCAGGCCATAGGGGTTTTCGCCTTCAGCCGCGGGTGCGGCGGCAAGGATGGTGGTGAGCATGTTCAGGTGGATCCTCTAAGAAAGGTTGGGGCCGGTCCGGGTCGCGAGGACCCGAGCCAAAGAGTCGTCACTATTCGGGAAGGCGCCAAACGACACGGCGCGACTGCTTGGTCGAGATCGGGTTGCCATTCTGGTCCTGCGCAGGCGTGTAGCGCCCGCGACGGGTGATCGCCCGGCAAGCCGCGTCATCCAATGCTCGCGAGCCGCTGGATGCGGTCACGGTGCAGTTTTCGACGCGCCCGCTGGTATTGATCGTCCAGCTGATGGCGGTGGTCCCCTGCTCTTCCGCACGGATCGCGCTGGGCGGATAGTCGTCCTGCGTAATCCAGTCGGCCGGGTTGCCCCGAGCGCCTGCGGCCTTGTTCACGACCGGCGCGGGCGGCGCGGGCGGCGCCACGGGCGCGGGAGGTGCGGGCGGTGCTGCGACCGGCACTTCCACATACACCGGAGGCGGCGTCCGTACCGCCTGGACCTGAACCGGCGGCGGCGTGGTCTTGACGATCGGCGGCGGGGTCACGACCGGCGGCGGGGTCGTAGGCTGTTCCGGCGGCGGGGGCGGCGGCTCCTCAGGCGGGGGCGGCGGCTCCTCTACCACGTCGAACGTACTCATCTTTTCCTGGACCTGCTTGACATATTGAAATGCCAAGCCGGTCATGAAGGCATAGCCCAGGACCGCGTGAATCGCCACGACGACAACGATCGCGATGATCCGGCCAGAGCCTGCTTTTTGGTCAGCATAGGCCATTCAGTAACGACACTCCCTCAATTCCCGCGAGTGGGCCTTCAGCCCCGCACGTCGAACACATTGTGCCCAAAATGCGGCGGCGCGCCAAGCCCGCTGCTCCGGTGTGGCACGCGGCCTGTTCGGAGCCCGGATTGTTATCGTCGCATCCGACGTGACGCAAACGGTTTGTCGGACGCAACAAACGTATAAACGGCGTATGGCGTTTTTATTTCTGTAACCCTGGCGTCGGATCGCATACATATCGCCGCCATGAACCTGCCTCTTTTGCTAACGATAACATTCGCTTCTGCCACCCTGAATGTGGAAGGTTTCCCGCAAATCATGGCGGAAACCGGGCAGTCTGCCGCATCGACGCAACCGACCGTCCCATATGCGGTGACGGTGGACCGGGTGCTGAAGGCGCCGTTGATCATCGATGCCACCATTCGAAGCGCGGTGCGCATAAAAGGCGCCGAAGCGGCGGACGTGAGAACGAATCGTATACGCTATTATGTCGAGGCCGATGTCGTAGCGCTGATTCGCGGCCCCGGTGCGGTGCCGCCCCGGCTCGGCTGGCTGGTCGACGTGCCGGTGGATGAGCGCGGGCGGGCGCCGCAGTTGAAGCGTCAGCGCGTTATCGCCTTTGCACGTACCGTTTCGGGACGGCCCGGCCAGATCCAGCTGATCGCGCGTGATTCGCAAATTCCATGGAGCGCGGGCGACGACGCGCAGATAAAGCGGGTCGTTCGCGACGTGCTGTCACCGGAAGCGCCCCCGACGATCACCGGCATCGGCAATGTCTTCCACGTACCGGGCACTTTACCGGGTGAAGGCGAGACCCAGATATTCCTTCAAACCGAAAGCGGGGATCCCGTTTCGATCCTCGTGCTGCGGCGGCCGGGCGAAGAACGGCGCTGGGCCGTGGCACTGGGAGAGATTGTCGATGAGGCCGCCGGACCGCCCGCGCGCGACACACTTCTTTGGTATCGCCTCGCCTGTGGCCTCCCGCGCACATTGCCCGAAAGCGCAACCGCGAACGAAGAACCGGCCCGCGCGGCGCTGGCCATTGAAGATTATACCTATGTGCTGAACGCGCTGGGTCGATGCGAAAGCGCCGAGCCGGACGCCTAATCCCGTTCGAGGTGGAGGAAATCGCGGGCAAAATCGTGCAGGCCCGCGCCGCCATCCACGAACAGTGTCTGGCCGGTGCTGGCGCGCGCCTGCGCCAGATGGACGACGGCGGCGGCGACATCCTGTGGCCGTGACAGGCGCCCGAGCGGCATCGACGCCGCCAGCCGCGCCAGCTGCGCCTCGCCGTAATCGTCGGTCGGAATGGTGAGGCCCGGCGCCACGGCATTGACCCGCACCTGCGGCGCCAGCACACGGGCCAGCGTCCGCGTCGCTTCCGCCAGCGCCTGTTTCGACAGGGTGTAAGCGAGCTGGTCGGCGGGCGGGTGCGCGATCCGCTGGTCGAGGATGTTGACCACCGCCCCCTCCCCGCCGTCGCCCAGCTCGTTTGCCAGCGCGCGGGCCAACACGACCGGTGCGGCGGCATTGACGCGAAAATGGTCGATCAGCGCCAGCCCGCCGGGCAGACCCTGTTCCTCCACCTGAAAGCGCGACGCGTTGTTGACCAGCAGTGCCACGGGCCGCCCAAATGCTGCGGCGGTACGGCCGACCAGCGCGTCGGCGGCATCCAGGTCATCAAGGTCGCAGTCCAGCGTGCGATACGCTGCACCCGCCGCGTCCAGCCGCTGGATCAGCCACGGCTCAGGCACAGGCGTGCGGCTGGCATGCAGGGCAAGGTCATAACCCGCCTCGCCCAGCGCCGCCGCGATATGCGCGCCCAGCCGCCGACAGCTTCCGGTGACGAGGGCAAGGGGGCGGGCCGTCATCGGCGGTGGCGCACCATGGTGATGCCGATCCGCTCATCCGCCTCGGCAATGGCGAGCTTCACGATTTCCACCTCGACGCGCAGCACCCGCTCGTCCCCGATGAACAAGGTGTCGGCGATATGATCGGCAACTGCCTCGATCAGCGTGAAATGCACGCCCGCCGGCAGGTCGGTCGCCGCGGCCTTCAGATCGAGATAGCTTTTCGACGCCGACAGCGGCGTGTCGGGCGCGAAATGCTCGGCCATCGCCAGATCGACGGTGATCGAGATCAAAAGCGGCTGCGGCAGATGCGTCTCTTCGGAATAGACGCCGGTCAGCACGTCGACCTTCAGATCGCGCACCTGGAGCTTGAGGCTGTCGGACAAGGATGTCGCCTTGAATGAAGGGAAGGAAACGGGCGCGGCCCTAGCAAAGCCGGGGCCGCGCCGCCAGTCAGGCGCTAGCGCTGGGCCGCGCGCTCGCCGCCGCGTGCCAGCGCCTGACGTTCGCGGCATCATCGGGCACGGCGAGCTTTGCGCGAACGCCAAAGTCGATCGCGACCAGCGCAGTGATGTCGGCATAGCTGTATCGGTCGGTCGCGATCCATTCGCGTTCAGCCAGACGCGCGTCCAGATCGGCCATGAACGCGTCCCACATCACCTGTCCCCGCTCCACCAGTTCGGGCAGCTGCGGCACCGACGGCGCCGCGCCGACCAGCCCGCGTCCGGCAAAGGCCTTTACGCTGTTGCGAAAGAAATAGACCGCTGCGCCGTAACCCTCGCCCTCGACACGCCGGGTCCATTGTTCGATGCGGCCGATGTCGATCGCGCTGGTCCCGAACAGCGAGGGTTCGGGCTGCAAAGCCTCCAGATAGCGACAGATCGCCGCCGATTCGGTCAGCCGCGCTCCGTCATCGGTTTCCAGCACCGGCACCGCGCCCTGCGGATTGATCGACAGGAACGGCTCGCGCAGATGCTCCCCGGTGCGAAGGTCGATCTCCACCCGGTCGAGCGCAATTCCCTTTTCAGCGGCGAAGATGCGGACCCGGCGTGGGCTGGGCGCCGTCGGCGAATCGTAAAGGCGCATCCATTCCCCCTTGTCTTGTCACATGACAGCGTTATGGCGCGCCGCCCGTGATTGTCACGGCGAAAGGCACCCGCCAGCGTTGTTCGACCTGATCCCCATTGCCGAAATCGCCCCCGACCGCATCGAAACGCTGCTCGACGCGGCGTTCGGGACCGATCGCCATGGCCGCACCGCCTATCGCCTGCGTGACGGGGTAGCGGCGATTCCCGAACTCAGCCTGGCGGCGGTGATCGGGGCGGAACTGGTCGGCAGCATCCAGTGCTGGCCCGTCACGCTGGCCGACGACGACGGCGCGCGCGTGCCGATGGTGCTGGTGGGGCCGATTGCGGTGTCGCCGGCGCATCAGGATGTGGGCATCGGCCGGGCGCTGACCCGCGCGGCGATCGCGCGTGCGGGGCAAGGCGACATTGCCGGCGGCGATGCACTGATGCTGATCGGCGACCCCGACTATTACGGCCGCTTCTTCGGCTTTACCGCCGAGCGGACCGGCGGATGGCGCCTGCCCGGGTCGTTCGAGGCGCATCGCCTGCTGGCGCTGGGCGATGCGGTGCCGGATCAGGCGGGCGACGTTCGGCCACGGATCAGCGCCGACGCCGCCTGAAACTGCGCGCGGCGATCACGCCGCCAATAGCCAGCAGGACCAGCGGCGCGATCCACAGCGGCGCCGTCGCGGCACTGAGCGGGGGGTCATAGCTGACATAATCGCCATAGCGTTCGATCAGCCAGTCGCGCACCGCGGTGGCATCCTCCCCCTTCGCGATCCGTTCGCGGACCAGCGCACGCATGTCGCCCGCCATTTCGGCGTCGGAGTCGGCAATCGCCTGTCCCTGGCACACGATGCAGCGCAGCGTCGCCATCAGCGCTTTCGCCTCCCGCTCCTGTTCGGGGTCGGGGAGCTGGGTATCGGCCAGCGCCGCGGGCGGGCGGTTCGACTGGGCCAGCACCGGCGCGGTGACAAGAAAAAGGAGCAGGATCAGCCACTTCACCGCGCATCCTCCAGCGCCTTGAGAATGACGGGCACGTCGCTGGCGTTGATCGGGCCGATATGCTGGTGGGCGATGCGGCCCTGCGCGTCGATCACGAACGTCTCCGGTACGCCTGACGAGCCGAGCGACAGCTGCACCCGGCTCTGCGGATCGTCGCCGATCCGGGCATAGGGATCGCCATGATCCGACAGGAAACGCTGCACCGCAGGGCCGGTGTCGCGGATGGCGATGGCGTCGATGGCCACGCCCTGCTGCTTCAGCTGCATCAGCTGCGGCGCTTCCGCGATGCACGGAATGCACCAGCTGCCGAACACGTTCAGCAGACGCGGGGCCCCGCCGGTCATGTCCGCGCGCGTCAGGCCGGGCTTGCCGTCCACCATGGCGGGCAGATTGAAATCGGGCAGCGGCTTGCCGACCAATGCCGATCGGATCGTCGAATTATCGGGCCGGAACAGGCCGTAAAGCGCCACCGCCGCCAGCGCGGCAAAGGCGACCAGCGGCAGCCAGATCAGCAACCGCTTCATGCCGCCACCTTTTGCCGCCGCTCACGCCGGACGCGGCCGATCAGGCTGAGCAAGCCGCCCAGCGCAATCAGCCCGCCGCCAGCCCAGATCAACGTCACGAACGGTTTCCACCATAGTCGCAATTGCCAGCGCCCCTGCCCGTCGGCCTGACCCAGCACGGTATAAAGCTGTCCGTCCGCGACGGTCAGGATCGCCGCCTCGCTCGTCACGGTCGGCGGGTCGGCAAAGAAGCGGCTTTGCGGCTGCATCCAGAACGGCGCGCCACCGCCCCGGCTGACACGCAGCGCCCCTTCGATCGCGGACCAGTTCGGCCCCATGGCAGGACGGATGCCGCGCATCTCCACACGGTACGGCCCGACATCGAACGCATCGCCCACGCGCGCGGCGACCAGCCGCTCGACGGTGAAGGCCCGCTCGCTCGCCATCCCCGCGACACTGACCGCGACCCCCAGATGCGCGACGACCATGCCCCAGGTGAACAGCGGCGTGCGCAGCAGGTTACGCTTCCACAGCGGCGCGACACTGGCCACCGCCAGCCCGGCGGCAAGGCCAAGGCCCAGAATGGCAAACGCACCCGCATCGGCGGCGAAGAACAGGAAAAGGGCGGCCGTAAGCAGCGCGACGGCGGTGGGCACGGCTACGCGGCGGGCCAGCGCCGGCCCCTCGTCGCGGCGCCAGCGGATCATGGGACCAACGGCCATGCCGATCATCAGCGCCAGCGCGATCGGAACCGTCGTCTTTTCAAAAAAGGGCGGGCCGACCGACAATTGCGTGCCCATCGCCTGCGCGACGATCGGGTACAGCGTGCCGATCAGGACGATGCCCAGAATGACCGATAATAAAAGGTTGTTCAGCACCAACCCGCCTTCGCGGCTGATCGGCTCGAACGTGGAGCCTTGCTTGACCGTCCCGATGCGCGCGCCGAACAACGCCAGCGCGCCGCCGATATAAAGGATCAACAGCGCCAGGATGAAGCTGCCGCGCGTGGGATCGACGGCGAATGCGTGAACGCTGGTCAGCACGCCCGACCGGACCAGAAAAGTGCCGACCATCGACATGCTGAACGCAACGACCGCCAGCATCACCGTCCATGCGCGAAGGCCATCGCGCGTCGCCAGCACCGTCACCGAATGCAACAGCGCCGTCGCCGCCAGCCACGGCATCAGCGAAGCATTCTCGACCGGGTCCCAGAACCACCAGCCGCCCCAGCCCAGCTCATAATAGGCCCAGTAGCTGCCCGCCGTGATGCCGATGGTCAGGAAAATCCACGCCCCCAGTACCCATGGCCGCATCGCGCGGGCGAATGCCGCGCCTACATCGCGCGTCACCAGCGCACCGACGGCAAAGCTGAACGCCACCGACAGTCCGACATAGCCGAGGTACAGCGTCGGCGGGTGGAAGGCGAGGCCGGGGTCCTGCAACAACGGGTTCAGCCCGTTGCCGTTGGCCGGTGCCGGGCTGAGCCGGGCAAAGGGGTTGGAAGCGAACAGCAGAAACGTGTAAAAGCCAAGCGCGATCATCGCCTGCGCGCCCAGCGTCGCGATCAGCGTGCTCGTCTCAAGCCGCCGCTCGATCAAAGCGATGGCTGCCCCCGCCAGGCTCAGCACCGTGACCCACAGCAGCATCGAGCCTTCGTGATTTCCCCAAGCGCCGGCGATCTTGTAGATCATCGGCTTGGCAGAATGGCTGTTCTGCGCGACCAGCAGCACCGACATGTCGGATCGCATGAACAAAAGGATCAGCAACGCGAAGGCCATTACGGCCAGCAACCCCTGCGCGACCGCCGCCGGGCGGACACCGGCCATCAACTGTGCGGCGGCATCATGTCCGCGCGTGACCAGTCCCGCCACGGAAAGCCCCAGTTGCAGCAGCGCCAGCGCCGCGGCGAGCCACAGCGCGGCCAGACCGGCTTCGGCGATCATTGCTCCAGCGTCTCGGCAGCGGCCATTCGCCCCGCCATTTCGGGGGGCATGTAACGCTCGTCATGCTTGGCGAGCAGATTGTCGGCGGCAAAGCTGCCGTCGGCGCGGAATTGCCCTTCGGCCACGACGCCCGATCCTTCCTTGAACAAATCGGGGGTGATGCCGCTGAACGTCACGGGCACGGTGGCCTTTCCGTCAGTCACGGTGAAGGCGATGGTCACGCCGTCGCCCTGCCGCTTGATCGACCCTTTCTCGACCATGCCGCCCAGTCGTACCGCACGGCCGGTCGGCGGCGCCTTGCCCGCCACATCGGCGGGGGCGTAGAAAAATGCCGCTTCGTCCTGCAACGCCGACAGGGCCAGCGCGCTGGCACCCATGACGGCGGCCAGACCCAGCGCGACCAGCGCGAGCCGTTGATGCTTTGCCTTCATTTGCGGCGCAGCGCCTCTGCCGCGCGTTCGGCCCGGCGCATCGACCACCAGCTATGGCCAAGGATGCCCACCGTCGCCAGCGCGGTGACGCCGTACGCCGCCCAGACAAATGCCCATTGGTTCATGCCGCCGCCATCCGGCGCATCCGCGCCTCCACCTTACCTGCCGCCAGCAGCGCGCGCATACGCATCAGCACGATTCCCATAAACAGCAATGTAAAGCCCGCCAGCGTCAGCGGCAGCGGCCAGAGGATGGAATTGTCGATCGTCGATTTGGTCAGGGTCAGGCTCTGCCCCTGATGCAGCGTGTTCCACCACACAACCGAATAGCGGATGATCGGCAACAACACCGTGCCCGCCACCCCGAACAGCGCCGGGATACGCCCGTCGCCGCCCCGCTGCGCGTCCGCACGGGTCAGCGCGATATAGGCGAGATAGACGAAGAACAGCAGCAGCATCGACGTCAGCCGCCCGTCCCATTGCCACCACGTCCCCCAGGTGGGCCGCCCCCAGATCGAGCCGGTCATCAGGCACACCGCCGCGAACAACGCCCCCGGCACCGCACATGCGCGCGCCGACAGCGCCGCCAGCGGATGGCGCCACACCAGATAGGCAATGCTTCCGATGGCGATGCCCGACCAGCCGCCCATGCCCAGCCATGCGGCAGGTACATGCAAATAGATGATGCGGACGGTATCGCCCTGAAGATAATCGGGCGGAGTCAGCATCAGCCCCGCCCACGCGCCCACACCGACCAGCAACAGCCCCGCCACCAGCAACAGCGGGGTCAGCGGCCGTGCGATCTTAAGGAAACGGGCGGGATTGGCGTAAGCGTGCAACACGATGGCGCTTTCTTAATCCGAGCCGCAGCGAAACGCCACTGTTCGAAAGGCCGGTTTGCGCGTTGCCCCCTCCCCGCCCCGCCGCTACACGTCGCGCCATGCTCAAGCTCATTCTCGGCAACAAGGCCTATAGCTCCTGGTCGCTTCGCGGCTGGCTGGCGGCCAAACATTCGGGCCTTCCGTTCGAGGAAGTCGTCGTGCCGCTGTACGACGCCGAATGGGAAGCGCGGCGAGAGGGCGACGAATTCGCGCCGTCATCGGGCAAGGTGCCGATCCTGTGGGACGGCGACGATGTGGTCGTTTGGGACAGCCTGGCCATCATCGAGTTCTTCAACGAGAAGACCGGCGACGACCGCTACTGGCCGACGAACCCGGCCGCACGCGCGATGGCACGGTCGATGGCGGCGGAAATGCACTCCAGCTATGCCGCGCTGCGCCGCAAGCATCCGATGAACGTGCGCCAGGTCTATGAAGCGTCGCGGCCCGACGACGATGTGCTGATCGACCTGACCCGGATCATGGAATTATGGGCTCAGGCCCGCGCGCGTTTCGGCGGCGACGGCGATTTCCTGTTCGGCCAGTGGAGCGCCGTCGACATGATGTTCGCGCCCGTCGTCACGCGCATCATCACCTATTCGCTTCCCGTCGCCCGCTTTGCCACCGGCTATATCGAAGCGGTGATCGCCCACCCGCACATGCAGGACTGGATCGCCGGCGCACAGGAAGAAGACTGGGTGCTGGAGCAATATGAGCGCGAACCGCTGAGCGCCTGACCCTATTCGAACGGCGTCTTATCGCGATGGGCAAAGCGGGTGCCGTCGAACAGGTGCGGGTCGATGTCGGGATAGTGGCAATCGCTGTCCGACGGGCGGCCGATGGCGAGATAGACGCAATCGGCCTCGCTGCGGTTTTGCAGGACATGGCCGTTCGCCACCCCTTTCGGAAAGGCGGCGATGTCGCCGGGGCGCAGGATCGTCTCCCCGTCCTCCTCCACCAGCACTGCTTCGCCCGCCAGCATGACGACCAGTTCGTCCTCCCCCTCATGCCAGTGGCGATGGGCGGACCAGGCGCCGGGGCGCAGCACGACGTGGCTCGCGCCGAAATCGCTCAGCCCTGCGACGGGCGCGAGGCGACGATAGAGGCGCCCCTGCACCACGTCAGCATATTCAGGGGGATAGCCGGTGCGGTTATCCTGCGGGATTGCGTCCAGGTCCAGCTTGGGCAATGCGACCTCCCATGAATGATATCGCTGCCACCCTGCCCCAGCCCGCCGCGTTGACCAAGGCCCTGATTGCCGCCGAAAGCGTGACGCCCGCGCGCGGGATCGTGTTCGACGTGCTGGAGGCGATGCTGATCCCGCTGGGCTTTGCTGTCGACCGCTTCGTGGTCGGCGAAGCACCTGACGGGCCGGTCGAGAACATGCTGGCGGTGCGCGGATCGGGCGGACCGCACTTCGCCTTTGCCGGGCATGTCGATGTCGTGCCCGCCGGCAGCGGGTGGAGCGCGGGGCCGTTCGACCCGGTGGTCCGCGGCGACATGCTGTACGGGCGCGGCGCGGTCGACATGAAGGGTGCGATCGGCGCGTTCGTGGCCGCCGCCGCCACCATCCAGCCGCGCGGCACGCTGAGCCTGATCATCACCGGCGATGAGGAAGGCCCGGCGGTTTACGGCACCCGTGCGCTGATCGACCGGATGGCGGCGCGCGACCTGAAGCCCGACCTGTGCCTGGTGGGGGAGCCGACATCGGTCAACCGGCTGGGCGACATGATCAAGATCGGGCGGCGCGGGTCAGTCAATATCTGGATCGACGTGCCGGGGCGGCAGGGGCATGTCGCCTATCCCCATCTGGCCGATAACCCGATCCCCCGGTTGATTGCCGCGCTGTCGGAAATCGACGGCATCGTTCTGGATGAAGGGACCGACTGGTTTCAACCGTCGAATATCGAGGTCACCGACCTGCATGTCGGCAATGGCGCGACCAACATCATCCCCGCCATGGCATCGGCGCGGCTGAGCATTCGCTTCAACGACATGCATCGCGGGGCGGAACTCGGCGCGCGGATTGCGGGCGTGGTGCACCGCCATGCCCCCGAAGCAACCGTGCGGCCCGTGGTGTCGGGGGAAGCGTTCCTGACCGAACCCGGCGCCTTTTCAACGATGATCGGCGATGCGATCGAAGCAGCAACCGGCCTGCGCCCCGAATTGTCGACCAGCGGCGGTACATCCGACGCGCGTTTCCTCTCACGGCTGTGCCCGGTGGTGGAGTTCGGCCTGCTGAACGCGACGATGCACAAGGGGGACGAGGCAGTGGCGATTGCCGATCTGATCAAGCTCGCCGAAATCTATCGCGACATCATCCGCCGCGCGCTCGCCTGAACACGATATACAGCGCGCCCGTCCCGCCATGGCGCGGATGCGCCTGACGGATGGCGGCGATGCGCTCGGCATGGCGCGACGCGGCGATCCAGTCGGCCACGGCCGCGCGAATGGCGCCGCGCGCATAGGGGCGTTCCGCCTCTGGCCGGGGCGGCTTGCCGGTGACGAGCAGCAGCACCCGGTCGCCGCGCGCGATGGCGCGGCTCAACCCGGCATCCAGCATCGCATGCGCGCTGGTCAGAGTATGGCCGTGCAGGTCGAGACTGGCCTCTGGCGCGACCAACCCGCGCGACAGCCGCTTCTCCCACCCGCCATCCAGATCGACGCCGATGGGGCGCAGTGCCGGCTTTGGCAGCGCCTTTGCGCGCGGCAGCGGCGGCACGGCGCGTGACGGTTTCGCAGGGGCGGCGGCGGGCGGCGCGGCGACGGGCGCGGGCGGCGGCGCGGGGCGGCTGCGTCCCGGCAGCGGCTGCACCGTCGCGACCACCCGCGCCCACAGCGCGGCTTCTTCAGGGCCGAGCCGGCGCCCGGCCATTGGCAGTCGTGGAAAGCCGCGCCAGCGTCCCGCGCGGGACCAGCAGAAATGCGGTGCCGCGCGCGCTCATGCCCCCGGCGATGGCACGCGCATCATCGCCCGCCCCCCAGAAGGTGTCGAATCGGTTGGCGCCCTTGATCGCGCCGCCGGTATCCTGGGCGATCCAGATGCCATTGGCGTCGGCACGGTCCATCGACAGAAAGACTGGCGCGCCCAGGGGCACGAAGCGCGGATCGGCGGCGACGCTGGTCTGGCCCACGACCGGCACGCCCATCGCGCCCAGTGGGCCCGGCCCGGTCAGCTCGCGGAAAAAGACCACGCTCTTGTTCTCGCGCATGATCGCCCGCCCCTCTTCCGGGTGCGCGCGCAGCCACGCCATGATGCCCTGCATCGACGCCTGGCCCGGCGCCAGCAGGCCGCGGTCGCGCATCAGCGCGCCGATGCCGGTATAGGCGCGGCCATTCTGCCCCGCATAACCGATCCGCATCACCCCGCCATCGGGCAGGCGCAGACGGCCCGAACCCTGAACCTGAAGGAAGAACAGCTCGATCGGATCGGCGGCATAGGCGATTTCCAGCCCACGCCCGGCCAGCGCGCCTTGCTCGATCGCGGCGCGGTCGGGATAGGGGACGAAACGCCGCCCCTCCACCCGGCCCCGGATCTTGCGACCTGCCAGATCGCTGGCAAAGGGGGTCAGGTCGACTTCGACCAGATCGTCGGGCAGGCCATAGACCGGCACCTCATATCCCGGCCGCCGCGTCCGGCTGCCCGCAATTTCGGGCTCGTAATAGCCGGTGGCGAACGCCTTTCCTTCACCGATCTGGATCGTTTCGAACTGATCGCGAAAGAAGCGCGCGGCGTCATCGGCTCCGGCCGCAGCGGCGCAGGCGGGCGCCCAGTCGGCGCCGCGCGTCAACCCGGTGGCGTCAGTACGCCGCTGCAGCGAGGGGCAGCTGGTGCGAAACGCTGCCAGCGCCCGCTCAGCCGCGGCGGGTTCGATGGGCAAGGCGGTGATGGACGGTCCGGCGACCCATCCGGCTGCAATCGCGCTCGTCGCATCGGCGGGCGGCGCAACAACGGCGACAGGCGCGATCGGGGTGGCGGGCGCTCCCACCTTTACGCCCGGCATCGTCGGCGCGGTGGTGGACGGGGCGGCGCGCTGTGGCGGCGGGGCGCCCCGGTCGACGCCCGCAGGCACGATCGTACTCGAACAGGCGCCCGTCAGCAGCGCCAGCGCCAAACCGCCAAAGCGGCGCCCCACGGTCCCGCGCATCAACGGCCCCTTACGCTTCGTCGGTTTCGGCGAGCTTCCAGTTCGGATCGTCGCTGCGCAGACGGCGCGAGAAGGTCCAGACATCGTGCGTCTCGACCGCGTCGCTGAGCGAACCGGCAATGACGTTGCCGTCGGCATCACGTGTGACCGCCGCGATATCCGCGTCGAAACGAACGGCAATGCGGGCCACTGCGCCTTCGAGCGAAGCATCGACGATCGTCGCGCGCTCAATGGCGACCAGCCGGTTTTCCAGCGTGTGGCCGGCAGCCTCCCGCTCGTCGATGGCGCTTTCGAATGCGGCCTTCACATCGTCTTCGGCCAGCCATGCCAGCGTTTCGCGGTCGCCCTTCCAGAATGCTTCCAGGATCATGCGATACGCGCTTTTGGCGCCGTCGACGAACTGGGCGACGTCGAAGCTGGAGTCGGCGGCGATCAGCGCGCGCACGCCGCCTTCCGCCTTGCTGTCGATGGCGCGCATCTGCGGCTCGCGCGCTTCGGCGGGCATGTCGATCGTCCGCGCCTGTGGCCGCGCGACGGCGGCCCCATCTTCCGCCGCGCGAGGCAACGGTTGATGATGGCCGGTGCGCTTACCGAGCACCGAATAAAGCCGCAGCGCCAGAAAGGCCGCGATCATCGCAAGAACTATGACGTAGAGCACCGGACCTCCGCTGGTTCATCACCGAACATAGGCGTGCCGTGCCATTCTTTCAAATGCCCTGCGAAACAGGATGGCCGGTCGTTGAACTGACACGCCGCCGCTGCTAGTCGCCGCGGTTCATCGGGCAGCGGCCCTGCCCTGCCCCACCCGATTTCGACGAGGACGACATGGACGCAAACGAACAGGGCTTCGACATGGGCGCCGCACCCAATGGCGAGGATACGGCACCGGCCGCCAACGTGCTTTCGCAATATGTGAAGGACCTGTCGTTCGAGAACCCGAACGCACCCGCCATCTATCAGTCGCAGGGCGCGCCCAAGCTGGACGTTCAGTTCAACATCGGCGCCGCGCAGGTCGGCGAGGATGTGCACGAAGTCGTACTGAAGGTCGAAGCGCGCGGCGAGATCGACGGTCGCGTCATGTATCTGTGCGAACTGAGCTATGCCGGGCTGTTCGGCCTGCGCAACATCCCGGCAGAGCATCTGCAGCCGTTCCTGCTGGGTGAAGCGCCGCGCATCCTGTTCCCCTTCGCGCGCCGCGTGCTGGCCGATGCGGTCCGCGACGGTGGTTTCCCGCCGCTGCTGCTTGAGCCGATCGACTTCAACGCGCTGTATTTCGCCCAATCGGCGGCCGCCGCCGAACAGGGTCAGATCAGCGGCGACATCGGCAACGCCTGAACCCACGTCCGTGACCGGGCGCGCGGGCGCATGACAGCATGAACCTTGTCCGCGCGCTGGGGTCGGTCGGCGGACTGACCCTGGCCAGCCGCATCCTGGCGCTGGGCCGCGATACGTTGCAGGCGGCGTTCGTCGGCGCGGGCTTTGCGTCCGACGCCTTCCTCGTCGCCTTTCGCCTGCCCAACATGTTCCGCGCCTTTTTTGCCGAAGGCGCATTCAACGCCGCCTTCACCCCGCTGTTCAACAAGAAGGTCGGCGCGGATCACGACTATCCTGCCGCGTTCGATTTTGCCGAACGCGCGCTGGCGGTGCTGTTCCCGATCCTGGTCGTGTTCACCGCCGCCATGCTGATCGCGGCGGAGCCGATCACCTGGGCGCTGTCGGGCGGCTTCGACAATCCGACAGCTGCGCAATTCGCCTTCGCGGTCACCCTGTCGCGCATCACCATCCCCTATCTGGCGCTGATGTCGCTGGTGTCGCTGCTGGGCGGCATCCTGACTTCGCTCGAGCGGTTCTGGGTCAATGCCGCGGCGCCGGTGCTGCTGAACATCGCGATGATCGTGGCACTGGTCTTTTTCCACGGCGACAACCCCTATGAAACCGCACGCGCTCAAGCGGTGGCGGTGACGGCGGGCGGCGCGTTGCAGCTGGGCTGGCTGATCATCGCGTGCCGGGGCGCGGGGGTGAAGTTGCGGCTTCGGATGCCGCGCATCGACAATGACCTGCGCGAACTGGGACGGCTGGTGCTGCCCGCCGCGATCGGCGCGGGTGCGACGCAGATCAACCTGCTGGTGTCCACCGCGCTGGCGGGCGGGCTGCTGGATGCGGGGTCGATCAGCTATATCTATTATGCCGACCGGCTGAACCAGTTGCCGCTGGGGATGATCGGCATCGGCCTTGGCACCATCCTGCTTCCCACCCTGTCGCGGCTGCTGGCGGCGAAGGATGATGCGGCGGCGATGGCGACGCAGAATCGCGGCATTGAACTCGCGCTGTTCCTGACGCTGCCCGCGACGGTTGCCTTTCTGGTCGTCGCCGAACCGATCGTGCGCGGCCTGTTCCAGCACGGGGCCTTTACCGCCGAGGATGCCGCGCGCTGCGCGATGGCGCTGGCGGCGTTTTCGATCGGGCTTCCCGCCTATGTGCTGATCAAGGTGCTGGCCCCCGCCTTTTACGCGCGCGGCGACACGAAAACGCCCGCCCGTTTTGCGATGATCGCGGTGGCGGTGAACCTGGTCGGCAATCTGATCCTGATCCCCACCATCGCCCATGTCGGCCCGCCGCTGGCGACCGCGCTGGCGGCGCTGGTCAATGTGGGGTTGCTCGCAGGCACATTGATGAAGCGCGGGCATTTCGCCATCGACGCGCGGTTGCGGCGGCGCCTGCCCCGGCTGGCGCTGGCGGCGGTGGCGATGGGGGCCGCGCTGTTGGGGCTGGCGCCGCTGCTCGACCCGTGGCTGAGCGGCCCGGTCATCCACCGGGCAGGCGCGCTCATCGCGCTGGTCGCGGGCGGCGGGCTGGTCTATGCGGTCGCCTGTTTCGCGACGGGCGCCTATCGCCCCGCCGATCTCAAGGCGCTTCGGCGCACCAAAACGAATTAAGGACCGACATGCGTATCGTCTCCGGCATCCAGACCACCGGCAACCTGCACCTGGGCAACTATCTGGGCGCGATCCGGCAATGGGTGGCGATGCAGGACACGTTGCAGCCGGGCGACGATTGCCTGTTCTTCCTGGCCGACCTGCACGCGCTGACGGTGCATCAGGATCCCAAGGCACTGGCGGCCGCCACGATCGAGCTGGCGGCGACGCTGATGGCGGCGGGCATCGACACCGACCGGTCGATCCTGTTCAACCAGGCGCGCGTCCCCGCTCATTCGGAACTCAGCTGGATCCTGGGCGGCACGGCGCGCGTCGGCTGGCTGAACCGCATGACCCAGTGGAAGGACAAGGCGGGCAAGAACCGGGAGGGCGCGAGCGTCGGCCTGTTCACCTATCCCGTGCTTCAGGCCGCCGACGTGCTGGTCTATCAGGCGACGCACGTGCCGGTGGGTGAGGACCAGAAGCAGCATCTGGAGCTGGCGCGCGACATCGCGACCAAGTTCAACACCGATTTCGGCGTCGAGCTGTTCCCGCTGCCCGAACCGATTATCCCGGCGGAAGCGCCCAGAATCATGAGCCTGCGCGACGGATCGGCCAAGATGTCGAAGTCCGATCCCAGCGACATGAGCCGAATCAACCTGATCGACGATGACGACGCCATCGCGTCCAAGATCCGCAAGGCCAAGACCGATCCCGAACCCCTGCCCGACACGATGGACGCGCTGGCCGACCGGGCAGAGGCGCGCAATCTGGTCACCATCTATGCCGCACTGGACGGTCGCACGCGCGACGCGGTGCTGAGCGAGTTTGCGGGCCAGGGCTTTGGCGCGTTCAAGCCGCGCCTTGCCGATCTGGCCGTGGCAAAGCTCGGTCCGATTCGCGACCGGCTGACCCGTCTGCTGGACGACCGTGCCGAAGTCGCCGCCCGGCTTCGCAAGGGCGCGGACAAGGCACAGGCACTCGCCGCACCCACCCTGCGCGCGGCGCAGGATGCGGTGGGATTGCAGGTCGACTGATCCCTCCTGAGGTCGCGGCGTTCGGCCAGCCATAGCGGAACACCCCGGCCCGCCCCCTGTTGTCCATCCATATCGCCGCGCCTGCGGCCTTATGGGTGGTTGCGATGATCTTCGACAATTGGACCGGGCTGATCCGCGTTCTGGTGCTGGCACCGCTGGCCTATGGGGCGCTGGTCCTGTTGTTGCGGGTCAGCGGCAAGCGCACATTGGCGAAACTCAACGCCTTTGACCTGGTCGTCACCGTCGCACTGGGTTCGACGCTGGCGACGATCACCCTGACCGGCAATGTCGCTTTGGTCGAAGGCGTGCTGGGCCTGATCCTGTTGATCGGCCTGCAATATCTGATCGCAACCGCGTCGGTCCGGTGGCGCAGCGTCGAGCGCTGGGTCAAGGCGGAACCACGCCTGTTGCTGAGCGACGGCACTTTCGACGAACGGGCGATGCGCGAAGAGCGAATCACCCGCGACGAGTTGCTGGCGTCGGTGCGATCAAGCGGACTGGGCGATTTGTCGCTGGTGGCGGCGGTGGTGCTGGAGACCGACGGCTCGCTCAGCGTCGTTTCGCGGGACAAGGCTGGATCACGAAACGCGCTGCCCGGCAATCAGCGGCACCCTCAGTGAGCGACGAGCGGGAGGATCTGGCCGAGGATCGCACCGATCTTGCCGAAGATCGCACGCTGCTGGCGCATGAGCGTAGCTATGCCGGGTGGGTGCGGACGGGCATGGCGTCCGTCGGCATCGGCCTGGGCTTCAACGCGCTGTTCGGCTCGATCGAGCCGTCATGGGTGCCCCGCGCATTGGCGACGGCATTTCTGGCAGTGGCGGCGTTCGTGTTCATCACCGCCGAACGCCGCGCGCGGCGCGGGCTGGCCCGGCTGAAGTCGCACAAGGTGGCAACGCTTCAGCCGATGCGGATGCGGCTGCTCAGCTGGACGCTGGTCGCGATAACCGGCGCCGTCGCCGCAGCACTGTGGCTGCTAAGCGCCGACCCCGGCTAAGCGGCGGGTCAGCCCTCCAGCTGGCGCATCAGGTTGCGGACGGCGGTGTCGATTTCACGATCCTTGCCGCGCAGATCCTCGATCCGCCGCACGGCGTGGATCACGGTCGAATGGTCGCGCCCACCGAACTTGCGGCCAATCTCCGGCAGGCTACGAGTCGTCAGCCGCTTGGCGAGATACATGGCGATCTGGCGTGGACGGGCGATCGCCTGCGCGCGGCGGGCGGAGATCATGTCCATCTGCTTCAGTTCGAAGTGGGTGGAGACCGCCTTCTGGATGTCGTCGATCGTGACCCGCTTCTGCGGCCCTTTCAGCAATTCGCCAAGCGTCTGGAGCGCGAAGTCCATCGTCACCGATTCGCCGATCAACTGGGCATAAGCGATCAGCCGGTTCAGCGCACCTTCCAGCTCGCGGATATTGTTGGTGATCCGCGTGGCCAGCAGTTCCAGCACATCTTCGGGCACCGCGACCTGCGGCATCTCGGCCAGCTTGGCGTCAAGGATGGCGCGGCGAAGGGCGTATTCAGGCGGGCGAATGTCGGCGATCAGGCCCGACGAGAGGCGTCCGACCAGCTTTGCCTCCACCCCTTCCAGCATATGCGGGCTGCGGTCGGCGCAGATGACCAGGCGCTTGCCCATCGTCATCAGCTCATTGACGGTGTGGAAGCATTCTTCCTGCGTCGAATCCTTGCCCGCGATGAACTGAAGATCGTCGATGATGAACAGATCGACCGAGCGGAGACGCGATTTGAAGGCAAAGGTATCGCGTTCCCGCACCGCCTTCACGAACTCGAACATGAAGCGTTCGGCGGACATGTACAGCGCGCTGGCATGGGGGTGCGCATCCATGAACGCATTGCCGATGGCATGCGCCAGATGCGTCTTTCCCTGCCCCGTCGCGCCGTGGAGATAGAGCGGGCTGAAACGCGCCGGCCCTTCGGCGGCCAGCATGCGCGCGGCGTTGAAGGCGACCTGATTCGACGCGTCCGACACAAACCGGTCGAAGGTGTAGCGCGGGTCGAACGCGAATCGCTCACCGTTGCCAGCCGGTCGCGCGGCGGGTGCCGAGAGCGGGCGGTCGAGCGTCAGTACGCGGGGCGCAGCAACCGGCTCGATCACGGGGGCTGCCGGCGCCTCGTCATTGGCGCCTGCCTGCTGGACCGAGCGAGTCGAGGTTTCGACCACCACCGAACGCACGCTGGGCAGCGCCTGGTGAAACTCCATCCGCAGCCGATCGCCGAAGTGGCTCTTCACATAGTTCGTCATGAACGGAGACGGCAGGCCGATACGGACGGTTTCCGAATCAGACCCTTCGGCCAGAACCGCGGGCTTCAGCCATTGGTCGAACACCTTGGCACCGGATTGCGTGCGCAGATTGCGCCGCACCTGTGCCCAGGCGTCCGCGATCGCCGGTGTCGATCGAAGCGGTTCGGTACCGTACACGCGCACAAATCTCCCTTGTTCCGCAAAGCACCACTTTGCGGCCCACCCTGAACCAAAACTCGAATGCCCCCACCCACCCTGTACAAGGGCCGGACGCCCGCGCGCCTTGAACAAGGCACCATGCGGTCGATGCCGCTGCGGGAGGTCCGTTTTGGAAGCCTAATCGACAGCGATCAAGCCTCCCCCGGTCAACAAAATGAAATATAAAATGCTTGACGCGGAAGCATGGGGCTTCGCCATGACTTTCCGTTCAAGCCGTTGTTTTTGCTATATTGTTTGCGGTCACAGCGTTGTTCACGCCGCGCGACTCGCGGAGTTTCCGTCGTTCCGCGAAAATGCCCGTTCCGGACGAATTTTGGACGCAAAAAAAGCCCCGTCGGCGCATGCCGACAGGGCCTTTTCAACCGTCAGGTTCGGGTCAGGCGAGTGCCGAGAGGCGCTTCGTCAGACGCGAAAACTTGCGGGCAGCGGTGTTCTTGTGAACCACGCCCTTTGCAACGCCACGCGCGAGTTCAGGCTGAACCTCAGCCATCGCGGCGGTCGCAGCCGCCTTGTCGCCCGACGCAAGCGCCAGTTCCGCCTTCTTCACGAAGGTACGGATGCGGCTGACCCGCGCGCCGTTCACTTCCGCGCGACGCTCGTTGCGCCGGATACGCTTCTTCGCCTGTGGCGTGTTCGCCATGCCGTCCTCGAAACCTGTGATGTTGGAGAGCGCCGCTGGCAGCGCTCGGGAAAGCGCGCCCCTTAACGGGGAAGCGCGCAACGGTCAACCTTCAACGCTGACATTGCGGGCACCAGAAGGTCGAACGACCGCCCTCTGCCCGGCGGCGAATCGGGGCGCCGCACCCGCAATCCTCTCCCTCCCGACCATAGACGCGCCATTGCTTGGAAAAATAGCCCAGTTCCCCGTCAGGCCGGGCATAGTCGCGCAGCGTCGACCCGCCCGCCTCGATCGCGGCCAGCAGCACGGCGCGAATCGCATCGACCAGCGGCTCCAGCCGCGCGGGGGCGATTCGCCCGCCCGCCCGGCTCGGCGCGATGCCCGCCATGTGCAGCGCCTCGCAAACATAGATGTTGCCCAGCCCCGCCACCACGCGCTGATCGAGCAGCAGCGCCTTTACCGGCGCCGCCCGCCCGGCGAATCGCGCCGCCAGATAACGCGCGTCGAACGCGTCGCTCAGCGGCTCCGGCCCCAGTGCCGCGAACGGGCCCCAATCGGCCAGCGCATCGGTTGCGACGATATCGACCGAGCCGAATCGCCGCGGGTCGTTGAGCGCCAGCCGCCGCCCCGCATCGGTTTCGATCAGCAGATGGTCATGCGCCCATGGCTCTGCCGGATCGACGCGCCAGCGCCCCGACATGCCCAGGTGAAAGATCATCGTATCGCCGCGATCGGTGTGAATGAGGCCATATTTGGCGCGCCGGCCCAGCCCCGTCACGCGCGCGCCTGTCATCCGCTGACCCAGGTCGACGGGCAGCGGGCGGCGCAGATCGGGGCGGTTTGCGACGATGCGGGCGATGGTTCGCCCCTCCAGAACGGGGGCGAGCCCGCGCACGGTCGTCTCGACTTCGGGAAGCTCGGGCATACGGACTTTGGAGCTAGTCGGCGCGAGATAGACCCGCAAGGGGACGCGAAACGCTTGGCAGCGCCCGCGCGAAAGGCCATGGGGTGGCCATGACCGACACCGTATCCTTCGGCTATGAAGATGTGGCGCCTGCGGAAAAGACCGCGCGCGTGGGCGAAGTCTTCAAGAACGTCGCAAGCCGCTATGACCTGATGAACGACGCCATGTCGGCGGGCCTGCACCGGATGTGGAAGGACGTGTTCGTGCGCCGGGTAAAACCGCGCGCGGGCGAACATATCCTCGACATGGCGGGCGGCACCGGCGACATCGCGTTCCGCATGGCGCCATCGGGCGCGGCGATCACCGTCGCAGACATCAATCCGGCGATGCTGGCAGTCGGCATGGAGCGCGCTGCCAAGCGCGGCATCGACGGCCTTGTCTGGACCGAGGCGAATGCAGAGACGCTGCAATTCCCCGACCGTTTTTTCGATGCCTATACCATCGCCTTCGGCATCCGGAACGTCACCGACATTCCAGCCGCACTACGCGAAGCGCACCGCGCGCTGAGGCGCGGCGGGCGGTTCTTCTGCCTGGAGTTCTCGACCACGCTGTGGCCCGGCTTTGCAGAGGTGTACGACGCCTATTCGCACCGGCTGGTCCCCAAGCTGGGTCAGGCGCTGGCCGGGGATGCCGACAGCTATCGCTATCTGATCGAATCGATCCGCCGCTTTCCCGATATGGCCCGGTTCGAGGCGATGATCGGCGAGGCGGGCTTTGTGCAGACGCGCGTCGAACCGATGCTGGGCGGGCTGGTCGCGATTCACAGCGGCTGGAAGATTTGAGCGGCGTGAGGATGCGCGCGTGACCGCACCCGCAATCCATTTGTGGCGCCTGCTGAAATGGGGGCGCACGCTTGCCCGCCACGGCGCGCTGACCGAGATCGAGCGCAGCCCGAACACGCCGCTGGCGGTGCGCCGCGTCGCGCGTCTTGCGCGCCTGGGCGCGCGCGTGCCCCGGCGCCCGGCCTATGCCGACGCGTTTCAGGCGATCGGCCCTGCGGCGATCAAGCTGGGCCAGACGCTGGCGACCCGCCCCGATCTGGTCGGGGACGAAGCCGCGCTGGACCTGATGCGCCTTCAGGACGCGTTGCCGCCTGTCCCGTTCGAAGATGTGCGCGCGGTCATGCAGGCCAGCTTTGGCCGCCCGCTGGAGACGCTGTTTACCGAGATCGAGCCGGTGCCGATCGGTGCCGCCTCCATCGCGCAGGTTCACCGCGCGACGACGACCGACGGCCGCCGCGTCGCCATCAAGGTCATTCGCCCCGGTGTCGAGGCCGAGTTCACGCGCGCCATCGACACCTATGAATGGGCCGCCGCCCAGATCGAGCAGATGGGCGGAGAGGCCGCGCGCCTGCGCCCGCGCCTGACCATCGACACGTTCAAGCGCTGGACGCTGCGCGAACTCGACCTGCGGCGCGAAGCGGCGTCCGCGTCGGAACTGGCACAGGGCATGACCGCCGAGCCGGATTTCGTCGTGCCCGCCATCGACTGGCAACGCACGACGGGCAAGGTGCTGACGCTGGAGTGGATCGACGGCATCAAGCTGTCCAACCGCGACGCGCTGATCGCGGCGGGTCACGACCTGCCCGCGCTGGCTTCCAAGCTAGTGCGCGCGTTCCTGCGACAGGCGATTGCCGACGGTTTCTTCCACGCCGACATGCATCAGGGCAATCTGTTCGCGCTGCCCGGCGGTCGAATCGCGGCGATCGATTTCGGCATCATGGGCCGCATCGACCGGCGCGCGCGGGTGTGGCTGGCGGAGATTCTCTACGGCCTGATCACCGGCAATTACCGCCGCGTGGCCGAAATCCATTTCGAGGCGGGCTATGTTCCGCCGCATCACAATGTCGCCGAATTCGCAACCGCCCTTCGCGCCGTGGGAGAGCCGGTGCGCGGCATGGCGACGAAGGACATGTCGGTCGGCATGATGCTGGACAGCCTGTTCAACATCACGCGCGATTTCGACATGCAGACCCAGCCGCATCTGCTGCTGCTGCAAAAGACGATGGTGATGGTTGAGGGCGTAGCGACCAGCCTGGACCCCGACGTCAACCTGTGGGACGTCGGCGCACCGTTCATCGGCGAATGGCTGCGGACCGAATTGGGGCCGGAAGCCGCGATTGCCGACCGGCTGGTCGAGGATCTTCAGACCTTTGCCCGCCTGCCCCAGCTGATCCGCAACATCGAACGCCGTTATCCCAATCCGGGCGGCGCACCCCCTGCCCCGCCACTGCGTGAGATCGAGGTGATCCGCGTCGGCGGCGGCTGGCGCTATGCGGCGATGGCGCTGCTGGGCGCGGGCGTCGGCGTCGCGGGCGCGCTTTTCCTGGCGTGAGGACGCAACCGCCCCTGTGGATGCGGCGGCCCAGCCGCTTCGCAGGGCTGTCGCGCAGCCATGCGCGCTGGATGCTGGCGCTGATGACCCTGCTGGTGCTGGCATCGTGGCAGGCGCTGTGGCTGGATTATGGTGCCGCTGCGGGCGAAGGTCCGCGGGGCGCGGGCGATCTGGCGCTGTATGACGGCATCGTGGCGGCGATGCGCGGCGGCGGCACCTATTACGAGGTCGCGGCGGACCAGCTGCGCGTGCTGGACTATCCGCTGCGCCCGTTCCTGACCTTTCGACTGCCGACGCTGGCAGTGGTGCAGACCGCGCTGCCGCCGCTGATGGTGCCGATCCTGATGCTGGCTTTGGCGCTGCTGACCGGGTTCGTGTGGCTGGCGCGGCTGATGGGCGATGCGCTGGCGCGGCCCGTACCGCTGGTCGCCGCGGCGACGCTGCTGGCGGCGGGGCTGGTCGCCTTTGTCCAGTGGCCGCTCTGGCCCTTTCACGAATTCTGGGCTGCACCGCTGGTTGCACTGTCTTTGGCGGTACGACGGCCGGGCCTGTGGGTCAGCGCGGCGGCCATCGGCCTGTCAGCGGCGCTGATCCGTGAAACGGCGGCGCTGTATCTGGTCGTCATGGCTGCCATCGCCTGGATCGAGGGCGACCGGCCGGAAGCCACGGGCTGGATCGCGGCGCTGGGCGTGCTGGGTGTGGCGCTGGCGTGTCACGCCTGGGCCGCGTCGCATGTCACCGGCCCGCTGGATGCCCAGTCGCCCGGATGGACGGGTCTGCACGGACCGGGCCTGTTCGCCCGTGCAGTGGTGCAGAGCAGCGCGCTGACCATCCTGCCGCTGGTCATCGGCGCGCCGCTGGTCGCGCTGGCGGCGTTCGGATGGGCCGGGTGGGCCGATCCGACGGGCACCCGCGTGGCTGCGACCATCGCCGCCTATGCCGTCGCGATGTCGCTGTTCGGGCGGCTCGACGCCGCTGACTGGGCGCTGATGGCGACGCCGCTGCTGCTGGTCGGGCTGGTGTTCCTGCCCGATGTGCTGCGTGACCTGTTCGCCGCCGCCATGGACACGCGCCGCGTGCGGGTGCAGAGGATCACGCGATGAAGCGCGTGTTGCTGATCGTCGGCGGCGGCATTGCCGCCTACAAGGTTTGCGAGCTGATCCGGTTGCTTCGGCGCTCGGGGATCGGCGTGCGGTGCGTCCTGACCGATGGCGGCGCGCAGTTCGTGACCCCCATGACCCTGGCCGCGCTCAGCGAAGCGCCCGTCCATACCAGCCTGTGGGACCTGAAGGACGAGGCGGAGATGGGGCACATCCAGCTCAGCCGCGAAGCCGATCTGGTCGTCGTCGCTCCCGCGACTGCCGACCTGCTGGCGCGGATGGCCGCCGGCATCGCCGACGATCTGGCGACCACCCTGCTGCTCGCCACCGACAAGCCCGTGCTGGCCGCTCCCGCAATGAACGTCCGTATGTGGCTGCACCCCGCCACCCGCCGCAATGTCGATCAATTGCGAGCCGATGGCGTCACGGTGATGACGCCCGATGAAGGCGCGATGGCGTGCGGCGAATATGGCCCCGGCCGCCTGCCCGAACCCGCCGCCATTGCCGACGCGATCATCGCCGCGCTCAATCCCGACCGCCGTCTGGCCGGACGCCATATCCTGATTACCGCCGGACCGACGCATGAGCCGATCGACCCGGTGCGTTACATCGCCAACCGTTCGTCCGGGCGGCAGGGTTTCGAGATCGCCGCCGCCTGTGCCGCGATGGGCGCGCGCGTGACATTGGTCAGCGGCCCGGTGACGCTGCCCACCCCGCCCGGTGTCGAGCGGATCGACGTCGAAACCGCGCAGGAAATGGCCGATGCGGTTGCCGCCGCCCTGCCCGCCGATGTCGCGGTCATGGTCGCCGCCGTCGCCGACTGGCGCGTGGAGGCAGCCGCCGGGCAGAAGCTGAAAAAGGGGACGATGGCCCCCGGCCTGTCGTTGGTGCCCAATCCCGACATTCTTGCCACGCTGGGCCATTCGCCCGCCCGCCCCCGCCTGCTGATCGGGTTTGCCGCAGAGACCGAGCGCGTGGTCGAACATGCGTCGGCCAAGCGTGTGGCCAAGGGCGCGGACTGGATCGTTGCCAATGACGTGTCGGGCGATGTGATGGGTGGAGAGGCCAATGCCGTCCACATCGTCACCGCCGACGGCGTCGAAACCTGGCCGCGCGCCTCCAAGGTGGCGGTCGCGCGCCAACTTGCCGAAAGGATCGCCGATGCGCTTTAGCCTGTTCGCGGCTGTCGGCGCCGCATGTCTGCTGGCCGGATGCGCCACGACGCAGACCGCCAGCGCGCCCGAACCGCCGCTGGCAACCGAAAGCTTCACCGCGCTCAAACCGTCAAAGGTCAGAACGCTGGTCGTGATCGTCCATGACGATCTGCGGAACGGCGCGCCGGTCGACTATGCCGATTTCGCGCAACAGGCCGCAACAGCGACGCAGGGCGCGGCGGTGGTCGTGATGCGGCCTGGCTATGGCGATGCCGATGGCCCGGTCAGCCCCGGCGTACGCCCGCGCGACATCGGCGACGGATATGGTCCCGGTCAGGTACAGCTGCTGGGCCAGTCGGTTCAGGCGTTGCGCGCGCGTTATCGTCATGCGCGGACCATTCTGGTCGGTCATGGCGGCGGCGCGGTGCTGGCGGCGAACCTTGCAGCAACGCGGCCGTTGCTGGTCGATGCGATGCTGCTGGTCGGGTGCCCATGCGCGTTGCCCGAATGGCGGCGGCACATGGCCCGACGCGACCGCGCCTTTGCCGAGCCGGTCGACAGCCTCGACCCGTTGCAGACGGTCGGCGGCATCGCTCCCACCGCGCGCGTCGGGATCGTTGTGGGGAACGAGAAGGCGCGCGTGCCGGCCCGAATCGCCCGCCTTTATGCAGAGGCGCTGGCGCTACGCGGGATCGCCGTCGATTACCGTCAGGTCGACGGCAGCGACGGCGAGTTGCTGAAAAGCAATGACGTAATCCAGTTACTTGCGCGACTTAGCAACGATGATGCACAGGGTGATTCGCGCCCATGACAGCTCCCGCCATCCAGATCGCCCTGAAGCGCCTGCCCCATGGCCAAGGTCTTCCCCTGCCCAGCTATGCCAGCCTGGGCGCCGCCGGACTTGATGTCGTTGCGGCAGAGGATCTGTTGCTGACGCCGGGCGCCCGCCACGCGGTGGCGACCGGCTTTGCCATAGCCATTCCCGCCGGGTTCGAAGTGCAGGTGCGGCCCCGGTCCGGGCTGGCGCTGAAACACGGCATCACCTGCCTCAACACACCGGGCACGATCGACAGCGACTATCGCGGTGAGGTGAAGGTCATCCTGGCCAATCTGGGCAGCGAGGCGTTCGAGGTGAAGCGCGGTGAGCGCATCGCCCAGTTGGTACCCGCCGCGGTCCAGCCCGCCCGCTTCGTCGAGGTGGAGACGCTGGACGACACCTCGCGCGGGGCCGGTGGTTTCGGGTCCACCGGGCGGTAATGCCGATGCTCCCCCTGATCGCGGCGGCGTTCCTGCAGGCGGCACCCCCGCCTGTTCCGCTGCCGTCGCGGCCGGGGCGGGTCATCGCCTGGGACAGCCTGCCGCCCGTCCCCTATCGCGCGGCACCGGCGGTGCAGCCGGAAATGAGCCGTTTCGTTGCAGGAGAGGTCGCCGCCGGGCGCTGTCGCCGCCCCGACGTGACCGGCGCGCGCGGCGTCATCACGATTGACGTGGCAATGCTGGTCACCCCTGATTTCGGCCCGCGCCTTACCATTCCGCGCGCCATCAACTGCCCCACGGTCGAGCAATATGCCGCCGGACTGGTGCTGAGCTTCACGCGCAACAACCTGCCTGAACGCGCCACGCTGGTGCCGCAATGGTATCGCGCGACGCTGCATTTCCAATGGCCGGACTGACCGACGCGCAACTGGACCGGTATGCGCGCCATATCGTGCTGCATGAACTGGGCGGGGGCGGGCAGGCGCGATTGCTGGCGGCGCATGTGGTGGTCATCGGCGCGGGCGGCATCGGATCACCGGCGATCCAGTATCTGGCGGCGGCGGGCGTCGGGCGGCTAACGATCATCGACGATGACCGCATCGACCGGTCGAACCTTCAGCGGCAAACGCTGTTCAGCGACACCGATATTGGCGCCGAAAAGGCGGTTCGCGCGGCGGAAGCGGCGATGCGGATCAACCCTGATGTCGACGCGCGCCCGGTTGTGCCGCGGATCGACGCGGACAATGCCGCCGCGCTGATCGCCGGGGCCGACGCGGTGCTGGACGGGTGCGACAATTTCGCGACTCGCCTGATCGTGGCCGATGCCGCGCTGGCCGCGCGCATTCCGCTGGTGTCCGCAGCGGTCACGCAGTTTGAGGGACAGCTTGCCACCTATCGCGGGTGGGAATCGGATCGCCCCTGCTATCGCTGCGTCGTCGGCAGCGATCCCGACCGGCCCGGCACCAGTTGCGCCGAAGTCGGGGTGCTGGGCGCGATGGCGGGCGTCATCGGCAGCATGGCCGCGCTGGAGGCCATTCGAACCATTGCCCCCTTTGGCGAGGATATGGCCGGCCGGCTGTTGATCGCCGACGGGCTGGCGATGCGGTTTCGCACGCTGTCGGTGCCAAAGGACCCCGGCTGCGCGGCCTGCGGGCCCTAATCCGCTTCGACCAGCAGCGCCTGCCAGTTTCCATCCAGCGGACGGTTGCGCGAAGCGATCAGCGCGGGCATCCGCCCCTCTGCCATTGCGGCGCGTGCGCGTGGCGCCTCTGCCATCATGGTCGCCACCCGGTCGCGCCATGCCGGGTGCGTGCGAAGCCGCAGTCCCCCGGCATAACGCGGGCCGAAGCTCTGCCAGAACCGGGCACCCAGTTCCGGGTCATAGCCCGCCCGCGCCAGCAGATGCACGGCCAGCACATCGGCCTCCACCTCGGTCTGGCGGAACAGGCCGACATTGCGGCCAAATCCGGCCAGCAGCCCGCGGCGCACACCCGCCTGATCCAGCCGCCGCCGATGGCTCAGCACATTGTGCGCCAGTTCATGGGCCAGCAGCACGGCAACGCCCTCGTCATCCAGTTCCCCCAGCAGGCGTGAGCTGATCTGGACCAGCACGCCGTCGGCGCTGACATCGGCGTCATCGGCATCGCGCTGTTCGAAACGGGCGCGACATGCGGGGCGCGGCGTCGCTTCGCGCGCCATTACCGCCCCGGCGCGGCGCACTTCGATGGACAGCGGTGTTGCATCGGGAAGCGTTGCGACAAAGCGGTCGAATGCCGCCAGCCGTGCGGTTGCGGCAGTGTCGTCGGGGCCGGGTGTAAGCGTGTCCACGCCCCGCCCCGCGATGCTTACGATTGAATCATCGGCCTGCAACCCGGCCTTGTCTGCCGCGCCGCCCGGCACCGTGCCCGCAATGCCCAGCGGCGATGAAAAGGCGAAGTGCGCGATCGCGGCTGCCTTGGCATCGCCCAGATATTGGTCCGGCCCGTGCAGCGCGACGCCCAGCGCGGGCTGTCGCCGGTCGCACAGGGCGGCATTGGCGGTGGCCAGCCGCTCGCCAATCCGCTGCAACCGGATATCGGCGGCGCGCAGGGCCTCGAACGTCGCGCGATAATCGTCGGGCGCTACCGCGCCCTTGCTCGCACCGCCCAGCGCTGCCGCCGCGACGATCGCCATCCCGCACTTGCGAAGCACCTGGCGGAACACCATAGACCCCTTCTGGCTCATCGCCCGTCCCTATCGGAGCCGGGCTTTCTGGTGAAGGGGTGCCGTCGTCCCCCCTGGGCGGGACCGGTCAACGGGAAGTTAGCGTACCGACATGCTCAAGCGCATCTTGAAGGCGATTCAACCACGTGATGAAGTGCCGCCGGCGTCGGTGCCGGCTGGTGAGCGCGTCTATGCGATCGGCGACATCCACGGACGGCTGGATCGGTTCGACGAATTGCTGGCGATGATTGACGCCGACAATGCCGCGCGCGCGCCGGCTCGCACGCACCTGATCCTGCTGGGCGACCTGGTCGACCGCGGACCTGATTCGGCCGGCGTAATCCGGCGGGCGATGGAGCTGGCATCGACGCGCAGCGACGTCCGCTTCCTGCGCGGCAATCACGAGGAACTGTTCCTGACCGCGCTTGAGGGGCAGGCAAAGGCGATGCGGATTTTCTGCCAGGTCGGCGGTCGCGAGACCCTGTTGTCCTATGGCATGTCGCGGCGCGACTATGACAATGCGACGTTCGAAGCGCTGAAGGAAGCCGCCCCGTCGGTCGTACCGGCGGAGCATCTGGCGTTTCTGGCCGGGTTCGAGGATTCGATCGTCATCGGCGACTATGTCTTCGTCCATGCAGGCGTCCGTCCCGGCGTCGCGATCGAGGATCAGCTACCCAGCGACCTGCGCTGGATCCGGCGCGAATTCCTGGATCATCGCGGGCCGTTCGGAAAAATGGTGGTGCATGGCCATACCATCACTGCCGACGTCGACATGCGCCCGAACCGGATCGGTATCGACACCGGCGCCTATGCCAGCGGACGACTGACCGCCCTCGCGCTGGAAGATACGGCGCACTGGTTCCTCCAGACCAAAAAAGACGAATCGACCGATCGCAACGCGGGTGCGACGAATGCCACCATGGCGGCGCAATAAGGGTCTTCTCGCACTTGCAGCTAAATTTTGTCTGGGTTATTCGGGGTATGCACTATGTCCCCGGCTATGTATTCACGGCCGCCGGTACATAAGTGGCCGACGTGATTACGTTGATAAAGGGAGTGCTGCTCATGCGTTTGGCAAAGATTCTTGCAACTGCTGCTATGGTTTCGGCGACCGCCGCTCCGGCGATTGCAGCTGACTCGGCTTCGAAGCTCTCGGTCGCAAAGACCGTCCGCGCTTCGACCGCTTCGGAAGAAGCGAACAAGGCTGTCGGCACCGGCGCGATCGTTGGCGTCGTTGCAGCTGCTGCTGTCATCGGTGGCATCATCATCGCCACCGACGGCGACGACGACGATTCGGACAGCAACTAAGCGTCCGACCCGTTGGGTTGAAAAGAGGGAGCGGCGGCCTTGGGTCGTCGCTCTTTTCTTTTGAGGATTTCGAACGTGCGGGTTCACACTGCACGATGACGGTGCAACTGCAAATGAGCCGACCGCTGGTCTTGATCCTTTCCACCGACCAAGCCGATCGTGTGAAAATGGCGCTGGAACTGGTGTCAGCTCATGCCGCGCTTGGCGCGCTCACACACCTCCATTTCGATATGGGCGCGATCCGTTGCGTCGCCGCGCATCGATCGACGATTCGGGAGGCGCAGTCGCTTGGTGTCTCGGTGTCGATGTGCCCGACTGGGCTGGCCGATCATGACATTGATCCGGCACTGATCGAGGGCGCCGAGTCCTATGGTCTGGTCGCGCTGTTGAGTTCGATCGACGATGCGGCGCGGCTGATCGTCATCTGATGACCGGACCGGAACGAACGGCACGCCGACAGCCGTTCCCAATCGGCCTTCGTTAAGCTAGGGCGGGTCATGGCATATATTCTGGTGATGCTGGGCGGGGCGATCGGCTCGGCCGCTCGATTCGCGGTCGGGCGGATCGCGATGGGGCTGATGGGTCCGAACTGGCCGTGGGGCACGCTGGCCGTCAACCTGATCGGCGGGCTGGCCATGGGTCTGCTGGCAGGTTCGCTGGCGCGGATCGGCGATGGCGGCGAACATGTGCGGCTGTTGATCGGCGTCGGCGCGCTGGGCGGTTTCACCACCTTTTCCGCCTTCACGCTTGAGTTGGTGACCATGCTGGAGCGGGGCGACCTGTTTATCGGCTTTGGCTATGCGCTGTTGTCGGTCGTCGGCGCTGCGGTTGCGCTGTTCGGTGGCCTGCTGATGATGCGGGCAATGCCATGAGCGAGAAATTGGAAGCACAGGTCCGCCAGTTCACCGTCGATGCCGATGACGACGGCATTCGGCTGGACCGATGGTTCAAGCGCCATTTGCCGGATGCGAGTTTCAACCTTGTCTCGCGCTGGGCGCGGACCGGGCAGTTGCGCGTCGACGGCGCGCGGGCCGATCCGGGCGACCGCGTGGCGACGGGCCAGACCATCCGCGTCCCCCCGGCGGACACTGCCCCGCCCAGCGCGCGGCCGAAACGCGAACGCGCGCCGCTGACCGACGAACAGATCGAAATGGCGCAGGCGATGGTCATCCACCGCGACGCGCAGGCGATCGTGCTGAACAAGCTCCCCGGTCTGGCGACACAGGGCGGCACGCGCACCCATGACCATGTCGACGGGCTGCTCGACGCCCTGTCGTTCGAGCGGGAGGATCGGCCCAAGCTGGTCCACCGGCTGGACAAGGATACGTCGGGCGCGCTGCTGCTGGCGCGTACCGCGCGCGCAGCAGCATTCTTCTCGCGTCATTTCTCAGGCCGCTCGGCCAAGAAGGTCTATTGGGCGCTGGTCGTCGGCGTGCCCGATATTGCGGATGGCCTGATCGAACTGCCGCTCGCCAAGCAACCGGGAACCGGCGGCGAGAAGATGCATGTGGACGAGGAAAACGGTCAGCCCGCGCGTAGCCGTTACCGGGTGATCGAACGCGCGGGCAATCGCGCCGCCTGGGTCGAGCTGCAACCGCATACGGGCCGCACCCATCAGTTGCGCGTGCACATGGCGGCCATCGGTCACCCGATCGTCGGTGACGGCAAATATGGCGGACAGGCCGCGTTCCTGACCGGCGGCGTCAGCCGTAAGATGCACCTGCACGCCCGGCGCATCCGCATCGACCATCCCGATGGCGGCAAGCTGGACATCACCGCCGAACCGCCCGCGCATATCGCCGAAACGCTGGAGATGCTGGGTTTCGACCCGGCACTCGGCAATGTTCCGTTCGACGACAGTCCACCGCCGGCGACGCGCGAAGTGAAAAAGGCACGGGCCAAGGCGCACGCCAAGCAGGTGCGCAAGGAGCGGCGGGGCGAACGGCGCGGTCGGGGGAAGAGTTGAGCAACCGGCTCGCGATTTTCGACTGTGATGGCACGTTGGTCGACAGTCAGGCGAATATCTGCATCGCGATGGAGCAATGCTTCGCCGCGCATGGCCTACCCGCGCCCGATCGCGGCGACATTCGCCGCATCGTCGGACTGAGTCTGGTCGAAGCGATGTGCGCGCTGTTGCCCGATGCGTCCGACGAACAGCACCGAGCGATGGCGGAGGATTACAAGCGCGCCTTTCAGACGCTGCGCGGCAATGGTGGCCTGCTGGACGAACCACTGTTCGACGGGATTGCCGAATCGCTCGACGCGCTGGAGGCCGATGGTTGGTTGTTAGGCGTGGCAACGGGGAAGTCGGATCGCGGACTATCCCTGATCCTGGCACATCACGGCCTGTCGCGTCGCTTCGTCACGTTGCAGACCGCCGACCGGCATCCGTCCAAACCGCATCCGGCGATGGTCCACGCCGCCATCGCAGAGGCAGGCGCCACGCCGGAAACGTCGGTAATGATCGGCGACACGAGCTTCGATATGGCGATGGGCGCGGCGGCAGGGGTCAGGCCGATCGGGGTCGCGTGGGGCTACCACGCGCCGGATGAACTGCGCGACGCGGGCGCTCTGGTGGTAGCCGACCATGCCAGCGAACTGGCGCGGCTGGCGCGCGGCACCTATTAAGGGCCGATGAGCACTCCGCGCGATCCGGCGATGGGCCGTTATTACCTGATGGTGCTGGCGCGGATCGTGCCGGTGGCGGGCGCCCTGTTCGGGCTGGTCATACTTGGCCGCGCCCAGCAATTGCCGCAGCAGATTTTGGGACTGGCCATCGTGCTGGCAGCCCTGTGGGTGATGGCAACGCTGCCGCGCGCGCTGGCGCGGCGCTGGCGGACGCCGCCGGCGCCATGAAGCGGTTCTGGAGCGACGTCGCGGTGGTGGCCGATAACGGCTATGGCATCGCGCTGGACCGGCAACCGGTCAGAACGCCCGGTCGCGCGCCGCTGGCCCTGCCGACGCGGGCGCTGGCCGATGCCGTTGCGGCGGAGTGGAATGCGGTCGAGGGGCAAATCGACCCCCGCGCCATGCCGCTGACGGGGCTGGCCAACGCCGCCATCGACCGGATCATGCCCGACTCCGCATTGTTTGCCGCCGGGCTTGCGCGATATGCCGAAAGCGACCTGCTATGCTATCGCGCCGACACCCCTGCCCCGCTGGTCGAGCGACAGGCGGCGGCGTGGGACCCGCTGCTGGAATGGGCGCGCGGACGATATGATGTGCATTTCGAGATTACCGGCGGCGTGATGCACGTCGCGCAGCCGCCCGCGACCATCGCGCGGCTGAGCGAAGCCATTGCCGCGCGCGACGCGTTCGAGCTGGCGCCGTTATCGATCGTCACCACGATCACCGGGTCGCTGGTCATGGCGCTGGCATTGGCCGAGCGGGCGTTTGCGGCGGATACGCTCTGGCATGCCGCGCAGGTGGATGAGGACTGGCAGCGCGAACAATGGGGCGAGGATGCGCTCGCCAACCAGACGCGCGAGAGCCGCCGGGCGGAATATGATGCCGCGGCGCGCTTTCTGGCGGCCAGCCAGACTAGGGACGCGCCAACCGATCCTTGATTGCGCCGGCCGGCAGGAACGGCGACAGGCAGTAGATGCACTGGTTCAAGCCGCTTCTCGCCGGCGCCACTTGGCGCGACCGGGCCATCGGGTGCGCAGGCGCGTGCATCTGCCTTGCGTTGACCATGATCGTCACGTCACGCACCGCGATTTCGGCAAGCGACCTGCCCGCCATCGTTGCCCCGCTGGGAGCGTCAGCCGTGCTTGTCTTTGCGGTACCCAGCAGTCCGCTGGCCCAGCCCTGGCCCGTGATCGGCGGCAATGTGATCTCTACCCTGGTCGGCGTCGCGGTGGCGCAGGCGGTACCGCACGTCGCGGCCGCAGCGGGGGCGGCCGTGGGGCTGGCCATTCTGGTCATGTCACTGCTTCGCTGCCTGCACCCTCCCGGCGGTGCTGCGGCGTTGACTGCCGTGATCGGCGGTCAGGCGATCTACGAAGCGGGCTATGCCTTTGCGCTGGCGCCGGTCGGCATCAATTCGGTCGCGCTGGTATTGCTGGCAATATTCTTTCACCGAGCAACAGGCCGCAATTATCCGCACCGCCCGCCCGTCGTAACGCCGCAGATCGAGGCGGCGGCGCTGGAGGACGCCGATATCGACGCGGCGCTGGCGGAAATGCACGACAGCTTCGACATTGCGCGCGACGATCTGGACCAGCTAGTCGCGCGGGCGCGGTTGCACGCCCGTGCGCGCGTCAGTTCTTCAGCATCGAACGGATAAAGCCGATCAGCCCGGTCTGACGCGAACGCTTCAGGCGCTCGGCGGAAAGGATGGTGCGGACGCATTCATAGCAATGATCCACATCGTCGTTGACGAGCACATAGTCGTACCCGTCCCAGTGGCTGACCTCTGCCGCTGCGCGCGACATACGGGCGTCGATCACTTCCGTGCTGTCGGTCGCGCGGGCCACCAGGCGGCGGTGAAGCTCCTCCATCGACGGCGGCAGGATGAACACGCGCACCACATCGCCGCCCGCAATCTGGAACAGCTGCTGCGCTCCCTGCCAGTCGATGTCGAACAACACATCGCGGCCCGATGCCAGAATGTCCTCAACCTGCTGGCGCGGCGTGCCATAGCGATTGTCAAAGACATGGGCCCATTCGAGGAATTCATGATTCGAGACCATGGCCCGAAAGCGTTCGAGATCGACGAAATGATAATCGCGCCCGTCCACTTCGCCGGGGCGCATCGCACGGGTGGTGGCAGAAACCGACATTTGCAGGTCGGGGTCGTTCGCCAGCAGCTTTCGCGCAATGGTCGACTTGCCGGCGCCCGATGGCGACGACAACACGAACAGGACACCGCGTCGTTTCAGGCCATGCGGGTCGGATTCGGTCGTATGGGGCATGGGCGCCTTTGGGCGCCCTAAGCGGGCAAGGTCAAGTCCCCTGCCCGCCGAAAGCGTCGATCAAAGGCCGCGCTTGGCCTTGCGCCGGTCGTACATCTTCTTGCCGATATAGGCCGCGCCCAGCGCCGTGCCGACCGGTCCCATGCGGCGCAGCATGCTGCCCGCCGCCCAGCCCATGGCAGCGCCCTTTACGCCGCCCGAACCATCGCGCCGGTCGATTTCGCGCCCGACAAGTGCACCGATAATCCGCTTCATCATGCCTGTTCTTCCTTACCAGTAATCGCGTCGAAACCCATGCCGATCGCGTGAAGGACGGCCCAGCCGACCGCATAGGTCAGCACGACCGGCACTGCGACCTTGAGCACATTGGCCGTTACCGCACCGACAATCGCGCCGTCGCCAACGCCGTCATCGCCGCTCATTCCGTCAATCGCGGCGCCCACAACGGCGCCTATGCTGGTCGCACCCATCACGCTGTCCTTCCCCGCGTTTCGATGGCGTATCAATCCGCGAATGGGCAAGCGGGTTCCGTCAATGCCCCACCATGTCGCCGGGACGCACCACCCGGTCGAATGTCGCTTCGTCAACCAGACCCAGCTCCAGCCCCGCCTGCTTCAGCGTCAGCCCCTCGACATGGGCGTGCTTCGCGATCTTTGCGGCGTTGTCGTAACCGATCTCTGGCGCGAGGGCGGTTACGAGCATCAGGGAGCGATCAACCAGTTCGGCAATGCGCCGCTCGTTGGCCTGCAAGCCATCCACGCAGCGTTCGGCAAAGCTCTCCATCGCGGTGGCCAGCAGGTCGATGGAGCGCAGCACATTTGCGCCGATCATCGGCTTGAAGACATTCAGCTCCAGATGCCCCTGCAATCCGCCCACGGTGATCGCGGCGTGATTGCCCATCACCTGCGCGGCAACCATCGTCAGCATCTCGCACTGGGTTGGATTGACCTTGCCGGGCATGATCGAGCTGCCGGGTTCGTTGGCGGGTAGGTCCAGCTCGCCCAGACCCGATCGCGGGCCAGAGCCGAGCAGACGGATGTCGTTGCCGATCTTGGTCAGCGCGACCGCCAGCGTGTTGAGCGTGCCCGACAGGTGCACCAGCGGATCGTTCGACGCCAACGCCTCGAACATATTTTCAGCCGGGGTGAAGGCGATACCCGTCAAACCTCGCAACTCGCCGCAAATGTCCCGCGCGAAGCCCTTGGGCGCGTTCAGCCCGGTGCCCACCGCCGTTCCACCCTGTGCCAGCCGGTTCGTCCCCTGCTCGATCGCCGGTTCGATCCGCTGCCCGGCCAGCGCCAGCTGATTGGCATAGCCCGAAAATTCCTGCCCCAGCGTCAGCGGGGTCGCGTCCTGAAGATGGGTGCGACCGATCTTGACGATACCAGCCCAGCCTGCAGCCTTGGCGTCCAGTGCGCCGCGCAGCCGGTCGAGCGCGGGGAACAGCCGCCGGTGCGCGGCCAGCGACGCGGCGATGTGGATGGCGGTGGGGAAGCTGTCGTTCGACGATTGCCCGCGATTGACGTCGTCATTGGGGTGGACAGGGGTCTTGCCGCCGCGCGTCCCGTTCAGGATCTCGTTCGCGCGACCGGCAATGACCTCGTTCACGTTCATGTTGGTCTGGGTGCCGCTACCCGTCTGCCAGATGACCAGCGGGAACTGGGCATCGTGCCTGCCCTCCACGACCTCTGCGGCGGCCTGTTCGATGGCATCGGCCTTGTCGTCGGCCAGACCGTGGCGCCGGTTCGCCCGCGCCGCCGCCTGCTTAACCAGCGCCAGCGCATGCACGATCTCGATCGGCATGGCTTCGCGCGCACCGAACGGAAAATTCTGGATCGACCGCTGGGTCTGCGCACCCCAATAAGCGTCGGCGGGCACTTCGATCGCGCCAATCGAATCGGTTTCGGTGCGGGTGGCTTCGATCATGCGCGCATCTCCATCGGGACTGGAGATGCGACATGCGGTGCCCCGGCGGGATTTCAACCGCCGGGCGACAGCATCACTTCTTTCGCTTGAAATCCACCGACACGACGTTCGACCCGTCCTCGACCGGGGTGGCGCGTGCGGTGTCGCCGTCATTTTCCGCCGGTTCGTGATCGGGTTCCTCGATCACGTCATTGGCCTGGAAACGCAGCTCGAAGTTGACGGCGGGGTCGTGGAAGCCGGTGATCGCAGCGAACGGGATGTTCAGCATCGACGGCACCTGATTGAAGCTCAGCCCCACCGAAAAGCGGTTCTCATCGACCTTCAGGTCCCAGAAACGGTGCTGGAGGACGATGGTCATCTCATCCGGAAAGCGGTCCATCAGCCGCTGGGGGATGTCGACACCGGGAGCTTGGGTCTTGAAGGTGATGTAGAAATGATGGCCGCCGGGCAGTCCGCCCGTGGCCGCCACCGACCCCAAAACGCGGCCGACCACGGCGCGCAGGGCTTCCTGCACGATTTCGTCATAGGGAATCATGCTGTCGGGAACATTGCCGGTCATGCCCCCTTGCTAGCGCCCCCGCCCCCAGAATCAAGCGCGGGTGTTGAGATTGCATGGACGGCCCGAGCCGCTATGTGAGCGGGCATGCGCACCGCCATTGTCAATCGCAACACCGCCGAGACGCGGATCGAGGTCGAAGTGAACCTCGACGGGACGGGTCAATATTCGATTCAGACCGGCGTCGGCTTTTTCGATCACATGCTCGAACAGCTATCGCGACACTCGCTGATCGACATTCGCCTGAAATGCGACGGCGACCTGCACATCGACCAGCATCACACGGTCGAGGATTCGGCACTGGCGCTGGGTGAGGCAGTGGCCAAGGCGCTGGCCGACAAGCGCGGCATCCGCCGTTATGCCGACGCCCTCAGCCCGATGGACGAAACGCTGACGCGCGTGGCGGTCGATATTTCGGGCCGCCCGTGGCTGGTCTGGAAAACGCAGTTCAGCCAGACGCGACTGGGGGAAATGGATACCGAGCTGTTCCAGCACTGGTTCCACAGCTTTGCCCAGACCGCCGGCCTGACGCTGCATGTCGAGACGCTGTACGGCGACAATAACCACCACATCGCCGAAAGCGCGTATAAGGGTCTGGCCCGCGCGCTGCGCGAAGCAATCGAGATCGACCCGCGCAAGGCCGATGCCATCCCCTCCACCAAGGGAGTGCTGTAACATGGCCGTTCGCCCGATGGCGCCGTGCACATTGGTGCTGCTGACCTATGTAAAACCACTGGAAGAGATCGATCGGCTGCGCCCCGCGCATGTCGAATGGATCCAGCGCGCGATGGATGAGGGCGTGATGATCCTGGCCGGACGCCGCACATCGGCCACCGGCGGCGTGCTGCTGTTTCGCGGCACCGCCGATGCAGTCGGCCCGGTCGCAAACACCGACCCCTTCGTGATCGAAGGCGCCGCGACGTTCGAGCTGGTCGATTTTACCGCCAGCCTCGCCGCCGACGCCATGGCCGACCTGTTCGAATGACGACCGCGCTGATCGATTACGGCGCGGGCAACCTTCATTCGGTCCACAACGCGTTGCGCGCTGCCGGGGCGACTGACATCGCGATCACCGCCGACCCGGACGTTGTACGCCGCGCGGAGCGGATCGTGTTGCCGGGGGTCGGCGCATTCGCCGCATGCCGCGACGGACTGACCGCACTGCCCGGCATGGTGGAGGCGATGGAGGAACGCGCGCTGAAGGGTGGCGTGCCGTTTCTGGGCATCTGCGTCGGCATGCAGTTGATGGCGACGACGGGTGAGGAGATGGGCAGCCATTCGGGGCTTGGCTGGATCGACGGCACCGTTGCGCGCATCGCCGATGCGCCTGGCGTCCACGTGCCGCACATGGGCTGGAACGACGTTGTTCCCGCCTGCCCTCACCCGCTGATCGAGCCGGGCGAGGCCTATTTCCTGCACAGCTATGCCTTTACCGGCGCCAACGTGCTGGCGACCACCGATCATGGCGGCCCAGTGACGGCGGCGATCGGGCGCGACAACCTGATCGGTATTCAGTTCCACCCCGAAAAAAGTCAGCGCTATGGCATCGCGCTGCTCGAAAGGTTTCTTGCATGGCGGCCCTGACCATCTTTCCCGCGATCGACCTGAAGCGCGGACAGGTCGTGCGGCTGGCGGAGGGCGATATGGACCGGGCCACCGTCTATGGCGACGATCCGGCCGCACAGGCGCGCGCCTTTGCCGATGCGGGGGCCGACCATCTGCATGTCGTCGATCTGGACGGCGCCTTTGCCGGTAATTCGGTGAATGGCGATGCGGTGCGCGCCGCCGTCGCCGCCTTTCCGGGGCGAGTGCAACTGGGCGGCGGCATTCGTGACATGGCGGCGGTCGAGGCGTGGCTGGAAATCGGCGTCGCGCGCGTCGTCATCGGCACTGCTGCGCTGAAGGACCCCGAGTTCGTGAAGGCAGCGGCGCGGGCGCATCCCGAACGTATCGTCGTGGCGGTTGACGCGCGCGACGGCATGGTCGCGACCGCAGGCTGGGCCGATGTGTCCGACGTGACCGTCACCGATCTGGCCCGCCGGTTCGAGGATGCGGGCGTCGCCGCCCTGCTGTTTACCGACGTGGGCCGCGACGGCCTGTTGAAGGGGTGCAATGTCGAGGCGACGGTCGCGCTGGCAAAGACCGTGTCGATCCCCGTCATCGCATCTGGCGGGGTCGCGGGTATCGAGGACATTCAGGCACTTGCCCCACATGTCTCCGACGGTGTGTCGGGCGTCATCACTGGCCGCGCGCTGTATGACGGGCGCCTCGACCTGGGCGAAGCCATCCGGGTCGCCGCCGCATGAGCGTTCGCGCGCGTGTCATCCCCTGTCTCGACGTCGCCAATGGCCGCGTGGTCAAGGGCGTCAATTTCGTCGACCTGAAGGACGCGGGCGACCCGGTGGAGCAGGCCCGCGCCTATGACGCGGCGGGCGCGGATGAGCTGTGCTTCCTCGACATCACCGCCAGTCACGAGGCCCGCGGCACCATTTTGGACGTGGTGCGGCGCACGGCAGAGGTGTGCTTCATGCCGCTGACCGTTGGCGGCGGGGTGCGATCGGCCGCGGATGCGCGCGCGCTGTTGCTGGCGGGTGCGGACAAGGTTGCGGTCAATTCCGCCGCCGTCTCCCGCCCCGAAGTCGTCGCCGAAATCGCCGAGCGGTTCGGCAGCCAGTGCGTTGTCGCTTCGGTCGATGCGCGGCGGACCGATGGGCGCTGGGAAGTCTTCACCCATGGCGGGCGCAAGCCGACGGGACTGGACGCGGTCGAACATGCGCTGCGGCTAGTCGAGCTGGGCGCGGGCGAATTGCTGGTCACGTCGATGGACCGCGACGGCACGCGCGACGGCTATGACCTCGACCTGATCCGTACGATTGCCGATCAGGTGCAGGTGCCGGTCGTCGCCAGCGGCGGGGTCGGCAATCTCGATCACCTGGTCGCCGGCGTGCGTGACGGACATGCCAGCGCCGTGCTGGCCGCGTCGATCTTTCACTTTGGCGAGGCGAGTGTCGCCGACGCGCACCGCGCGCTGGCGGCGGCCGGAATTCCCGTCCGCACGCCCGTCGCCTGACGCCCGCGTAACCAGACAGGGCCGCGCGGGCGTTGACAAGCGCCCCTTCCCGCGCCCAGCGAAGGGCCATGAGCTACACCGATCCGCTCGACGCGCTGGAAGCCGTCATCCGCAGCCGCCGCGGCGGCGATCCCAATGCCAGCTACGTCGCCCGCTTGTTCGAAAAGGGCCGCGCCAAGATCGCGCAGAAGGTGGGCGAGGAAGCGGTCGAGGCCGCCATCGCCGCCGTGCAGGGTGACCGCGCGGGGTTGAAGGGCGAAGCCGCTGATCTGATGTTCCACCTGATCGTGCTGCTGGTCGATTCGGGCCTTCGACTGGACGATGTGCGTGCCGAACTGGTGCGGCGGGAGGGCCTGTCGGGTTTGACCGAAAAGGCTGCCCGCGCCGAGGCAGTGCCACCGCCGCCCCCTGCTCCGGAACCGGCAGAACCCGTCGGCGCAGATCGCCCCGCCACCGAACCGCTGCCGCTGGGCGCCGACGATGCGCCCGGTAATGTGCCGCTTCGCCCGGTCGGCCCGCCGCCGCCGGGACGCCCGCGCCCGCTTCCCACCGCTCGCGAGGAGTTCTGATCCGTGCCGATCGACGCCACCCAGCCCTATGACGACGCCAATATCTTTGCGAAGATCCTGCGCGGTGAGATCCCGTCGAAGAAGGTGTATGAGGACGACTTCGCCTTTGCCTTTCACGACATCGCTCCGCAGGCGCCGGTGCATGTGCTGGTGATCCCCAAGGGCCCGTATGTGTCGTGGGACGATTTCAGCGCACGGGGCAGCGATGCGGAAATCGCGGGCTTTGTCCGCGCTGTCGGCCATGTGGCGCGAGATCATGTCGGGCCGGGTTATCGACTGCTGGCCAATGTCGGTGGCGATGCCGGACAGGAAGTGCCGCATCTGCACGTTCATGTCTTTGCCGGTGCGCCACTAGGGCCGATGCTGGCGCGCTGAAGGCCAAAACCTGTTGCCGAACGGCGTCACTTGGCCCCGGCGGGACAAGTGGCACGATTTTTGGCGGTTGCAGATGGAACTTTTGCGGCTAGGCTCCCGCCTTTCGTAACGTACGCGGCGACAACAGGCCGCACCTAGGGGACAGCTCAATGCTATTCGGGCGCGTGAAGCCTCTCGACGCCATATTGGCGACCGCCGAAAAGAAATCGCTCACCCGGACGCTGGGGGCCTTTCAACTGACGATGCTGGGCATCGGCGCTGTGATCGGCACCGGCATTTTCGTTCTGACCGCTGAAGCCGCGCAGAAGGCCGGGCCGGGCATGATGATTTCCTTCGTCATCGCCGGTCTGGTCTGCGCCTTTGCCGCGCTTTGCTATGCCGAAATGGCGTCGATGGTGCCGGTTTCGGGATCGGCCTATACGTACAGCTACGCCGTGATGGGCGAGGTGATCGCATGGATGGTCGGCTGGGCGCTGATCCTTGAATATGCGGTCGCAGCCGGGGCCGTTTCGGTCGGCTGGTCGGGCTATATGGTCGGTTACATCGAACATAGCTTCGGGATCGACATACCAAGCACGCTGGTGCTCGGGCCGCTGGACGGCGGGATGATCAACCTGCCCGCGATGCTGATCGCCGGGCTGGTGACGTGGCTGCTGGTGATCGGCACCAAGGAATCGGCAACGATCAACGCCATTCTGGTGGCGATCAAGGTCATCGCGCTGACGCTGTTCATCATCCTGGCCATTCCGGTCATGCGGATGGAGCAGTTCGAGCCGTTCTCGCCGCTCGGCTTTGGCGGCATCTCTGCCGCTGCCGCCTCGATCTTTTTTGCTTATGTCGGCTTCGACGCAGTTTCGACCGCGGCTGAGGAAACCAAGAACCCCCAGCGCAACATGCCCATCGGCCTGATCGGTAGCCTTGGTTTCTGCACCATCTTCTACATTCTGGTGTCCGCAGGCGTCATCGGCGCGCCGGGCGTCAGCGCCCAACCAGTGATGAGCGCGCTGGGCGGCATCCTCGAGCCGGGCAGCACCGATCTGGCCCAGCAATGCGCCGCACGCGCGGCCGAAGGCGCCAAGGACGTGGTGTGCTCGAAGGAAGCACTGGCCTATGTCCTGCGTGAGATCGGCTGGCCGGCGATCGGCAATCTGGTCGGTCTGGCGGCGATCCTGGCCCTCCCCTCGGTCATTCTGATGATGATGTTCGGCCAGACGCGCATCTTCTTCACCATGAGCCGCGACGGGCTGCTGCCCGCGATGTTCAGCCGCATCCACCCCAAGTTCAACACGCCGCACGTCATCACCGTCATCACCGGCATCGCCGTCGCATTGTTCGCGGCGTTCTTTCCGGTGGGCGCGCTGGCCAACATCTCGAACTCGGGCACGCTGTTCGCCTTTGCCGCGGTGTCGGTCGCGGTGCTGGTGCTGCGTCGCACGGATCCCAGCCGCAAGCGGCCGTTCCGCACGCCGTTCATCATGCTGACGGCGCCGATTTCGATCCTGGGTTGTATCTATCTGTTCTTCAGCCTCGATTCGCACAGCATCATGCTGTTCGGGGCCTGGGCCGCGCTCGGCTTCATCGTGTATTTTGCATATAGCCGTTCGCGCAGCCATGTCGGCCAGGGCATCGTCGATGTGCATGAAGACGACCCCGACGCCCCGCCCCAGCCGGTCCCGCCGCTGCCAGGCGCGCCGACCCCGGGTTACAAGGACGCCTGATCCTATCCGGTTAACGGGCACAAAAATGGCCCCCGCCGCTGGATTGCGGCGGGGGCCTTTCCTTTTGTCCGTGATCAGAAGCGCGCGGTCAGCTGGCCGCCATAGAAGCGCGGCTCGGCCGGGATGAAGGTCGGGATGCCGAACCCGCCACCGGTGTTACCTGCGTCGAGCAGATAATCCTCGTCAAAGGCGTTGCGGATGAAGCCCGCCAGTTCGAACCGTTCGTCGGCAAAGCTGACGCCCGCGCGCGCATTGACCAGCGTGACCGGCCCTTGCGAGATGGCGGGATTGTTCGGCACTTCGAAGAAGATGCGGCTGCGATGCGTGACGGTCGGCGTCGCAAAGAAGCGCATGCCACCGCCCAGCGGCGCGTCGATGGTGAAACCGCCAGCCGCCTGCCATTCGGGCTGAAGGCGGAAGCGATTGCCCGCAAAGCGGCCATTGGCAGGATCGTCGTCGATGCCGCCCTCGATATAGCCGACATTGCCGAACAGGCTGAGCCAGCGCGTCGGGCGCACGGTCAGTTCGGCTTCGACACCCAGATTGCTGGCGCTGCCAACACTTTGCGTACGCGTGACACCGTCAGCGCCGACGACGCTGACCTGAAAGCCGTCATATTTCTGATAATAGACACCCAACGAACCCGACGCGATGCCGACACTGCCCTTCAGACCGCCTTCGTAATTCCAGACGATTTCTTCGGGCACCAGTTGCAGGCGCGGGCTGACCAGCGAACTGCCCGCGCCGGTTGTGGCGCGCTGTGCATCGAGCTGGACGACGGGCGAACGACGGCCCTTCGACACCGTGGCAAAGACGTTGATGTCGTTCGACAGGCGGAACAGCGCGTTAAAGCGCGGCAGCACGGCCGCATAGCTTTCCTGACGCCAGAAGGTCTGGCCCGCCGTGTCGGTCTGGTTCGGGATCAGCGAGAAGGCGGTCGGGTTCAGCACCGGGCGCGGCACGCGGGTGGTGTAGCCCGACTTGCGCTGTTCGATCAGCACGCGAACACCAGCGGTCAGCTCCAGCGCGGGCACCGGGATCCAGGTCGTGTCGGCGAACACAGAATAGGCGTCGTTCTGCCCGATGTTCTTGAATTCCGAGCTGTAGGGCACTTGGGTAAGACGCCCGCCCGTTAGCCGCGACGTCGCCTGGGCGGCTTCGACAACACCGGCGGCGTTGACGCAGCCCAGGCCGGAAACCAGCGGGTTGCCCGCCAGCGCGCTGGCGCATTGCAGGAACGTGCCTTCTTCGCTGGAGAAGGGCACGCGCTGGAAATTGTCCTCTACGAACACGTTCCAGCCGAACTGCGCGCGCCAGCTGGGATCGACATAGCTGAAACGGCCTTCATGGCTGGCCTGCCAGCCGCGCGAATCCTCGCCAAACTCAAGGAACCAGGCGGCGGAGCCGTCGGCGTCGAACACTTCGTTGCTGTCGAACTTGCGATAGCCGTTGACGGTTGTGAAGTTCCAGCCGTCGGCAAAGCCCCACGACGCGGTCAGGTTGACGTCATACACGTCACGCGTCAGGCCAAGTTGGTCGTCGCCCAGCACCTCGGCTGACACGGGCGAGCCGCCCAGATTGGCGCGGCCGAACGGGTTGCCCGGTCCATCCTCGGTCGGTAGGCGGCGCGACACGAACGGGGTGCCGCCATTGCGCTGACGGTCATAGGTGCCCATCAGGTCGACCGTCAGATCCTCGGTCGGGGTGAAGCGCAGCGAGGCGCGGACGCCAAGCTGATCCTGCGCGTACAGTTCGTCTTCCTGGCTGACGGCGAGGTTTTCGACATAGCCGTCGCGCTTCTTCCATTCGAAGGCGATGCGCCCGGCAACCTTGTCGCTGCCCGCATTCAGGAAACCCGACAGCAGCGTCTGGTCGAAATTGCCGTAACCGCCGGTCAGCGAGCCCGAAAAGCCCTCACGCGGGCGGGCCGACGTCAGGCTGACCGCGCCGATCGCGCTGGCGGTGCCGAACAGGGTCGCCTGCGGGCCCTTGATGACTTCCACGCGCTCGAGGTCGTAGATCGCCTGATAGGACCCACGCGACCGCGAGATGTCGACGCCGTTGTAATAAAGCGTGACGCGCGGACCCTGCTGTGCCGAACCCGAATCGGACGTGATGCCGCGGATGACGATGCCGGGGTTATTGGCGCTTTGTTCCTGGATGTTCAGGCCCGGGATATAGCTGGACAATTCGTCCAGATCGCCGACGCCCAGATCCTTGATCCGCTCACCCGTGACGGCGGAAATGGTGATGGGCACGTCGACCGCACGCTGTTCGATCTTTTGCGCGGTGACGAGGATTTCGTTCGAATCGGTCGCACCCTGATCGGGCGTTGCCGCCGGGTCCTGCACCGACGACTGGGCCAGTGCGGGAACGGCAACCGAGCAGAGCAGCATCGCTGCGGCAGAAAGGCGCAACATCATTCAACCCCCTTGTTATGGTTGGGGGCGCGTTGCGCGCGGCACGTGAACGCTGCGCTGCAATATGATGACGACGCCGTTACGACGTGCGGTTATTCACAACTTAACACTGCAACATGGCGTCGCGGGTCAGGCGCGCGCGTCGGCCACGCTCTCACTGTTATGGCGCAGCGCCTTCAGCACAGTGTCGACGATGTGGGGGGCGTTCAGGCCGGCTTCGTCATACTGTACTTCCGGCTTGTCCTGATCCTGGAACAGGTCGGGCAGACGCATCGTGCGGAGCTTCAGCCCCGCGTCGATCAGCCCCTGATCGCTGGCCAGTGTCAGCACATGCGCGCCAAGGCCGCCGATCGCATTTTCCTCGATCGTCACGGCGACTTCGTGCGTGGCAAGCAGGCGGCGGATCAGCGCCTCGTCCAGCGGTTTGGCGAAACGCAGGTCGGCGACGGTGGTCGACAGCCCCTTTGCCTCCAGCGTTTCGGCAGCCTTCAACGCTTCGCCAAGACGCGTACCGAGCGACAGGATGGCGACGGTCTTGCCTTCCCGAACGACGCGGCCCTTGCCGATTTCCAGCTTCTGCGGAACGTCGGGGATCGCCACACCCGTGCCGTTGCCGCGCGGATAACGCACCGCGATCGGCCCGCTGTCATGTTCGGCGGCAGTATAGGTCATGTGGACCAGCTCTGCCTCATCCGCGGCGGCCATCACCACGAAGTTCGGCAGGCTGGCCAGATAGGTGACGTCGAAACTGCCCGCATGGGTCGCGCCATCGGCCCCGACCAGCCCGGCGCGGTCGATGGCGAAGCGAACCGGCAGGTTCTGGATCGCCACATCATGCACGACCTGATCATAGGCGCGCTGAAGGAAGGTGGAGTAGATCGCGCAGAAGGGCCGCATCCCCTGCGCCGCCAAACCGGCGGCAAAGGTGACGGCATGCTGCTCTGCAATGCCCACGTCGAACGCGCGGTCGGGGTGCGCCTGAGCGAATTTGTCAACGCCCGTGCCCGACGGCATGGCGGCGGTAATGGCGCAGATGCGGCTGTCGGTATCGGCCAGCTTGGCCAGCGTTTCGCCGAACACATTCTGGTAGGATGGCGGCCCCGGCGGCGCCTTTGCCTGAGCGCCGGTGATCACGTCGAACTTCTGGACGCCGTGATATTTGTCGGCCGCCTTTTCGGCGGGGGCGTACCCCTTACCCTTTTTGGTCACGACATGGACCAGGATCGGCCCTTCCTCCGCATCGCGGACGTTTTCGAGGACCGGGATCAGATGGTCGAGATTATGGCCGTCGATCGGGCCGACATAATAAAAACCCAGCTCCTCGAACAACGTCCCGCCCATGGTCATGCCACGGGCGAATTCGTCGGTCTTGCGTGCGGCGGTGTGCATCGGGCGCGGCAGGCGGCGGGCGAATTTCTTCAGCGTCTCGCGCAGGCCCAGAAACTCGCGGCTGGACACGATGCGGCTGAGATAGGCCGACAGCCCGCCCACCGGCGGCGCAATCGACATGTCATTGTCGTTCAGGATGACGACCAGCCGATTCCCCGCCTGCTCGGCATTGTTCATGGCTTCATAGGCCATGCCCGCTGACATCGCGCCGTCGCCGATCACGGCAATCCCCTTGCCGGGTGCGCCCGTCAGCTTGTTGGCAACGGCAAAGCCCAGCGCCGCCGAGATCGAGGTCGAACTGTGCGCCGCGCCGAACGGGTCATATTCGCTTTCGCTGCGCTTGGTGAAGCCCGATAGCCCCCCGCCCTGGCGTAGCGTGCGGATGCGGTCGCGGCGGCCGGTCAGGATCTTGTGCGGATAGCATTGGTGCCCGACGTCCCAGACCAGCCGATCGTCAGGCGTATTGAACACATAATGGATGGCAACGGTCAGCTCGACCACGCCAAGACCCGATCCCAGATGTCCGCCGGTCGTACCAACCGCCGAAATTGTTTCTTCGCGCAGTTCGTCGGCAAGTTGACGAAGCTGGCCGGGGTTTAGGCGCCGCAGTTCGTCAGGGGTGCGAACCGTATCGAGCAGCGGCGTATCGGGAAGCTGAACCATCGCCCCGCTCTATCGCATCAGAAAACCCGTGTCGATTGCGACCGGGCTGGACTTTGGCAGGGGATCAGCGGTTCGCAGCCGCACAATCGGGGCACAGGCCGCGCACCTCGACAATCGGGCGCTGCGCCACGAATCCCGCCTCCTCGGCCACGGCGCGGACCATCGACGTCACCTTGTCGGCATCGACATGGCGGGCGTCTCCGCACCGGTCGCACACCAGAAAGATACAGTCGTGCAGGCAATTCGGGTGCGTATTGGCGACATAGGCATTGGCGCTTTCCACCCGCCGCGCCAGATTCGCGCCGACGAACAGGTCCAGGATGCGATAGACGCTGTTGGCGGCAACCCGGCGCCCGACATCCTTCGACACGGCTTCGGCAATGTCATAGGCGCTGGCCGGCTTTTCAAAGCCAGCCAGTGCTTCGAACACATTGGCGCGCATGGGCGTCCACTGCTCGCCCGCTGTTTCCAGCGCGGCGCGCGCGGCGTCGGTCAATGCGGGGCCGCGATCGTCGTGATGATGGTGGGTGGCCATAACGTGGATTTAAGGAGCCCGGCACCACCGGGCAAGCGGTGTGCTCAGCGGCGGCGCGCGGCGCGCTGATTCAGCCAGTGGCCAAGGGCCAGGAGAAGGACGCCGATAACGGTCACCCCCACCTCACCCGGCCCGTGCGGCAACAGGATGTCGAGCGCCATCAGTACCAGACCGACCGATCCGACGACCAGCGGCAAGCGGCGCCCGTGCTGGCGCAGACCCCGGCCCAGCGCCACCGCGCCCAGGACCACGGCAATGCCCAGCCCGACCTCATGCACGCGGTCGTCCAGCAGCGGACCCGCGAACGACGCGAACAGCGCCAGCACGATCGCGCTGGCCAGGCAATGCGCTACGCACAGTGCCGACAGCGCAATAGCGATTCGGTCGAGCCGATTGCGCGGACGGCGCGTAGAGGCGGCAGAGCAGATCACGATCGCCATCTAGGGCCAAGCATTCGAGGTTACAACATTACATTCGACTTTTTTGCATATGGCAATTCGTCCCATCGACGGCCGGTCCGCGGCATCCTAAACAGCCGCGCGTGACAACAAGTGCTGCTTCCACCCCCGCGCCCCGCCCCCGTTCGGGCACCGATCGTCCGCGCGCCATTGCCCTTTGGCTCTGGTTCGTGGCCGCGCTGATCGTTCTGATGGTCGCGGTGGGCGGCATCACCCGGCTGACCGAATCGGGCCTGTCGATTACCGAATGGAAGCCGGTTTCGGGCACCATCCCGCCGCTTTCGGATGCCGACTGGCAGGTGGCGTTCGCCAAATATCAGGCAACGCCCGAATATCAGCAGATCAACGCCGGCATGAGCCTGTCGGATTTCAAGTTCATCTATTTCTGGGAGTGGTTTCACCGGCTGCTGGGGCGGTTGATCGGCATCGCCTTTGCGCTGCCGCTGCTGTGGTTCTGGGTGCGCGGGCAGATTCCGGCAGGGTATCGCCCTCGCTTGCTGGCGCTGCTGGCACTGGGCGCCGCACAGGGGGCGGTCGGCTGGTGGATGGTCGCGTCCGGCCTGGTCGACCGCACCGATGTCAGCCATTTCCGACTGGCCGCGCATCTGATGCTGGCATTGTTCATTCTGGGCGGGCTTGCGTGGACCGCACGCGACCTGACCGCGCTGGCCCACAATACGTCTGAGCGTCCCGCCCGGTTGCGCCCGGTCGCTGTCGTCGCGCTGGCCGTGCTGGCGGTGCAGATCATGTTCGGTGCCTTTACCGCCGGGCTGAATGCGGGGCTGGTCACCGATGAGTGGCCGCTGATGAACGGGCGCCTGATCCCGCAGGCGAACTGGTCCGACGGTGTGTTCGCCGCGGTCCTGAACGATCCGTTCGCCATCCACTTCGTCCATCGCTGGTGGGCCTTTGTCGCGCTGGCGGCGCTGATCGTGCTGGCACGTGCGTCGAAGCGTGCCGGGGATCGGCGCGCTGCCATCGCCATTCACGCTGCAGTCGGCATCCAGATTCTGCTGGGCATCGTCACCGTCATTAGCGGCGTGGCGTTCCACCCCGCGCTGACCCATCAGGTCGTCGGCGCGCTGCTGGTCATCGCCGCCGTATCCGCGGCCCACGCCGTTGGCAGGAGCCCCGCATGAGTGACATCGCGATGCTGCACGTAACCTTCGGCACGACCGAGGAGGCGGAGGCGATTGCACGCGCCGTGGTCGAGGAACGGCTGGCCGCCTGTGCCAATGTCATGGCGTCCTGCACCTCCGTCTATCGCTGGCGCGATACGGTGGAGAGCGAGATCGAGACGCCCGTGCTGTTCAAGACCAGCATGTCCCGCGCCCTGGCGCTGCGCGACCGGATCGTCGAGCTGCACAGCTATGATTTGCCCATCATCGAATTGTGGCCCGCCGCCGCCACCGATCAGGGGCTGACGTGGATCGAGGAAAGCACGCGCGACTGACGCTATTTGGCTCGTTTTCAGCCCATGGTATCCTGATACCCGTCAGCAAAGCCGCCCGGAAGCTTGACTTACAGCGGCCCCCGCGTCATTGGGCGCACCACGCACGCCGCCTTTTACCGGGCGGCGTTCCGTTTTCCCTATCAGAAGGTCGATAGAGCCATGAAGGCCCTCATGAAGACCACCAAGTCGGTCAAGCCCGCCGAGGTGGAAAAGAAGTGGCATATCGTCGATGCCGACGGCCTGGTGGTCGGTCGTGCAGCGACGATCATCGCCAATGTCCTGCGCGGCAAGCACAAGACCAGCTTCACCCCGCACGTCGATTGCGGTGACAATGTCATCGTCATCAACGCCGACAAGGTTCGCTTCACCGGCAAGAAGCTGGCGCAGAAGACCTATTACAAGCACACCGGCTATGCCGGCGGCATCAAGGAAGTGACCGCAGCCAAGGTGCTGGACGGCCGTTTCCCGGAACGCGTGCTGGAAAAGGCAATCGAGCGCATGATCCCGCGCGGCCCGCTGGGCCGTCAGCAGATGCGCAACCTGCGCATCTACAAGGGTACCGAGCATCCGCACGAAGCGCAGAACCCCGAAGTCCTCGACATCGCGTCGATGAACCGCAAGAACAAGGTGGGCGCATAATGTCCGACAACCGCCAGTCCCTCTCCGATCTGGCCGCGCTGACCCAGGGTCAGCCGCAGGGTGAGACCCAGCAGGCCGCCGCCGCTGCCGAAGCCGATGCACCGGAAGCGGGTGCCGCTCCCGTCCAGCCCGCCGCGCCGACGATGCCGCTGCGTGAGCAGGAAGTCGACGCCTATGGCCGCTCCTATGCGACCGGCCGCCGCAAGGACGCCGTCGCACGCGTCTGGCTGAAGCCGGGTTCGGGCAAGATCACGATCAACGGTCGCGATCAGGAAGTCTATTTCGCGCGTCCGACGCTGCGTCTCGTCATCAACCAGCCGTTCGGCGTTGCCGAGCGCGAAGGTCAGTATGACGTCGTCTGCACCGTCAAGGGCGGTGGCCTGTCGGGCCAGGCGGGCGCCGTGAAGCACGGCATCGCGCAGGCGCTGACCCGTTACGAACCGGTGCTGCGCGCGCCGGTCAAGGCGGCCGGCTTCCTGACCCGCGACAGCCGCGCGGTCGAGCGTAAGAAGTACGGTAAGGCCAAGGCCCGCCGCAGCTTCCAGTTCTCGAAGCGCTGATCGTCCTTACGACGACGAAATTGGGGCGGTCCGGCAACGGGCCGCCCTTTTTCGTGCCCGCGCCGTCGAACCCGGTGCGGCAGCACGGAACATGGGAGACGCGTCGGGGATAGAGCGGCAATGCATGTCCGCGCCCGCCCCCTGTCGGGGATCCCCTCTGTCCTTTGCCTGTGCCTATCCGCATGCGGCGCGCCGCAATTGGCCACCCCGGCGGACGACGTGCCGGTTCCAGCGGAGCCGGTCGGCCTGCGCCCGCTGCTTCCCGAAACGGTCGAAGCCGCTGGTCTGACGGGCGAGCTGGCATGCAGCTTTACCGCCCGCAACGAAATGCTGCTGCTGGCGCGTGGCAACGTCGCCGCCGCCGGTCCCGCCAATGCGCTGATCCGCAGCGATGCGGGGCCGGTACGCCTGCAACGCCCCGGCGGTTTCGATGCGATGATCGACGGCGGCCGTTTCGAAGGGTCCGGCGCGCGCGTCCACATCGCGCTGACCGGCCCTGCAGTAGCACCAGGCGAATCACCGCCGCGACCCGCGACCCTGGCGCTCGAACGAAGCGGCACCTCACCCTGGCGCGTGGCCGGTGAGTGGACCTGCGGCCCTTGATCGCAGCGCTCTGTCGCAAGATGCTTGACCTTACCCCCTTGGCCCGCTTCACCGCCCGCCCATGACAACCCGCCACGCGACCGGCTTTCTGCCGCGCAACGACGTCCGCCTTGGCCCCGATGGCTGGCGCCAGACCCTGCGCGACCGCGCCTTCACCATCGCGTGGGGCGCGATCCAGTGGCCGTGGCTTGCCCGCAGCCTGTCGGGCGGACGGCCCAGCGACAAACGGGCGCTGCTCGACCGACTGTCCCTGCCCCATGACGCCCTGCCCAATCTGGGCAGCTGGAAGGCCGATACGGGGTTGCTGCGCCTGATCGTGCACGAGATCGAGGCGCGTCGCCCGCAGGTCGTGGTCGAACTGGGCGCGGGCGCATCCAGCCTGATCGTTGCGCGCGCGCTGCAACTGCATGGCGGCGGCCGGCTGCACAGTCTGGACCAGCATGCCGATTTCGTCGCGGGCACGCATGAATGGCTGAACGAACACGGGCTGGATGCCGACATGCGCGCCGCGCCGCTAATCCCCGCGCCCGAAGGCTGGCCGGGTCTGTGGTATGACATCGCCGGGCTGCCCGACCGGATCGACCTGCTGGTGATCGACGGGCCGCCATGGACCATCCACCCGTTCGTGCGCGGTGCTGCGGAGGTGTTGTTCGAGCGGCTGTCGGTTGGCGGCACAATCATGCTGGACGACGGCGCCCGCCCCGGCGAGCGGGTGGTGGCGTCGCGCTGGCGGCGGAACTGGCCGAACTTCTCGTTCGAGCTGGCGACCGACGGGACCAAGGGCACGTTGATCGGCCGCCGCCTGCGCTGATTATCGGCGCGTCAGACCTTGTGGTCGGGCGCGTCCATGATGCGGGCGATGGTTTCGAACTCCCGCCCCACGACGCGGATTTCGTTGAAGGACGGCCGCGTTTCGCGGACCCGTTCGGACAGGGTGCCCGCCCCGATCAGGCGGACGGTGCGCCCGTCCACCTCATGTTCGATGTCGAAGGGGTCATGGACATGGCCCGTCAGCACCGCATGAGCGCCCGCGCGGGCCAGTTCGGACAATGCGCGCCGCCCGCCCCGCGTCCGTGCGTCGGTGCGCGTGCCTGCCTCGATCAGGGGATGGTGCGCGGTAACGAACACCAGATCGTCCGCCGATGCCGATTCGACCAGCCGCACCGTGTGCGCCAGCCGCTGCGGCGTGACATTGCCCTTTGACCAGTTGAAGCGCATCTGCACCCGCGCCGTGGTTCGCAGCGGCGCGATGGTCACGCCCTTTACGTCCAGCGGCCGCGCGATCATCCGCTCCAGCGTCTTGTAGCGGCGATAGGGCAGGAACAGGCGCCGCAGCGGGTTATAGACGGGCAGGTCGTGATTGCCGACCTCTACCGTCGTCGGCCGGTCCAGCGATTCGAGCCACTGGGCCGCCGCCTCGAACTCTCCGGAACGCGCGCTTTGGGTCAGGTCGCCGGTCATCAGAATGGCGTCCGGCGACTCTTCGCGGACGATCGAGGCGAACCACGCAAGCGCCGCCTTGTCCTCCGCTCCGAAATGCAGGTCGCTGACATGGAACAGCCGGATCATGCCGCCTCCCTCCGGGTTGAAACAAAGCGCGGCTCGCTCATGCCGCCGGTGATGCGCGTGCCGCGTTCCAGCCGTTCGGGTTCGCCGTCGAACAGCGCCAGTACGGGGCGGCGGCTTTCGATCACCAGATGACGCGTCAGTGTGTGCGTGACCGACCGCGCATCGACCCACTCACCCGACACCCAGTTCCAGCCCAGCTCCACGATGGAGCGCCATTCGCGCGCGTCAATGCCTGCCACGTCCAGCCCGCGCCGGTCGGGCTTGACCAGCACCGCCTGATATCGCCGCCGCAGTCGGATCGAGCCGGAAACGCGCACCCCCTTGCCGAACGTCCGCCCCCATGCGTGGCGAAGCGCCCGCAGCAGCGACAGGAACCGGCGCTGGCGCACCGCTTCCCGCGCGCGGAACCACTGCGCGGCGGGGCCGATGATCACCCCAACAAAGGCGCGGTGCGGGCCTGCTTCGACAAAGGGCATGGCGATCGTGCGGTAATCTTCATGCGCGGCATGGATGATCGCATGGGGATCGACACTGTCGTGCAGTTCGCGCGCCAGCAGGTTCATCGTGCCGCCCGGCAGGATCAGGAAGCGCCCATCCCAATCGGCCAGCGCACACAGCGCCGCGTTGATCGTGCCGTCCCCTGCGAACAGCACCAGCGTATCCGCCTGCGCGCGGGTCAGCGTGTCGATGTCGGGCAGCGATTCGTCGGGAAAGCCGGTGCGCCCGACCAGCGTCAGTCCGCGTTCCTCGAACACAGCCTCGATCGCGTCGCATTTCTCCTGCGTGGCCGAACCCGAATTGGGATTGGTCACGAACCACAGATTCCGCATCATTTCCCCCGTAGGACGGATCGACAACGAACCGATCGAATGAAGGATGCAGCCAAGCGGCCGCAACATGGTTATGGGTGGCCAGAGCAATGTGCGAAGGGGACCGCGCCGATCATGGCACCGCCACCAGCCGCCGGGGGATTGATGGACGGCGATATTCGAACGCCCAGCTTGCCCGAAAGCTATCGCAGCGTACCCGTGCCGCCGGCGGGCAGCGGCCAGTTCTGGCGCAAGCTGGGGGCATTTGCCGGGCCGGGTTATCTGGTCGCGGTGGGTTATATGGACCCCGGCAACTGGGCCACCGATCTGGCCGGCGGATCGGCGTTCGGATACACGCTGCTTTCGGTCATCCTGCTGTCGAACCTGATGGCGATGGTTCTGCAATCGCTGTCGGCCAAGCTGGGTATCGTCGCGGGCCGCGATCTGGCACAGGCCTGTGCCGAGCAATATGGGCCGGCCGCGCGCTGGGTGCTGTGGGCGTTGTGCGAGCTGGCGATCATCGCCTGCGATCTGGCCGAGGTGATCGGCACGGCCATCGCGCTGCAATTGCTGTTCGGTATTCCGCTGGTCGCGGGCATTGCGATCACGGCGGTCGACGTGATGCTGATCCTGGCGCTGCAACGCTTTGGCTTTCGCAAGCTGGAGGCGTTCATCATTGCGCTGCTGGTCATCATCGCGGCCTGCTTCGCGGTCGAGCTGGCGCTGGCCCAGCCCGATTTCGCCGCCGTTGCACGCGGGCTGGTCCCCTCACCCCAGATCGTCACCAATCCTGCGATGCTGTATATCGCCATCGGCATTCTGGGCGCGACGGTGATGCCCCATAACCTGTATCTGCACAGCTCGATCGTCCAGACGCGGTCGTTCGTTCAGGATGAGGCGGGCAAGCGCGACGCGCTGAAACTGGCGACCATCGATTCGACCGTGGCGTTGGCGCTGGCCTTTTGCATCAACGCGTCGATCCTGATCCTGGCGGCTGCGACCTTTCACACCGCCGGGCGCAACGACATTGCCGAGATACAGGACGCGTACCAGCTGCTGACCCCGATGCTGGGCGCCGGGCTCGCCAGCACGCTGTTCGCGGTCGCGCTGCTGGCCTCGGGACAGAATTCGACGATCACCGGGACACTGGCCGGGCAGATCGTGATGGAGGGGTTCCTGCACCTGCGCATGCCGGTGTGGCTGCGCCGGATCGTTACCCGCCTGATCGCCATCGTGCCCGCGGCAGTAGTGGCGGCGCTTTACGGCGAAAGCGGCACCGCGCGGCTGCTGGTGTTGAGCCAGGTGGTCCTCAGCCTGCAATTGCCCTTTGCCGTCTGGCCGCTGGTTCAGTTCACCAGCGACCGCAAGCTGATGGGCGGTTTCGTCAACGGCCCGGCGCTTAAGGTCATTGCGTGGGGCATCTGTTTCGCGGTGATCGGGCTAAATCTGACGCTGCTGTTCCAGACCTTCGCCGGTTAATCGGGGGCAAAGACGAACGGGCTCAGCCCCGCGTCGCGATCGTTGACGATGCGGGTGCGTCCGGTGGGCGGCGCGCTGCGCTGGGGACAGTTGGGGCGGGTACAGGCGGTGCAGCCAAGCCCGATCGGTGTCGCCCGCCCGGCAAGATCCAGCCCCCGTGCCGCCGCCAGCGACCCTGCTTCGGCAGCGGCGACGCCGACCACCACGGCAAAGCGCCCGCGCACGCCGCCGATGCGCGCCGAATGCGGCTGAACACTGCGCGCCATCGTCAGCCAGCGGGCGCCGTCTTCAGTCTCCACCAATTGCGTCAGCAACTCGCCGGGTCGGGCCAGCGCCTCGAACACGTCCCATAACGGGCATAATCCGCCCTCTACCAGCGGCGCGGCACTGGCCCCGGCATAGCGTTTTGACACCTGCCCCGCCCGATCGACGCGCAGCATGAAGAAGGACAGCCCGCGCGAGCCGACGCGTTGCAGCGTGGTCAGCCTGTGGGCGACCTGTTCGAAGCCCGCCCCGAAGCGGCGCTGGAGCAATTCGATGTCATATCCCGTCGCCTCGCACGCGCGCAGGAACCGGGCATAGGGCATCATCACCGCCGCCGCGAAATAGCCGGTGACGTGCCGCCGGAACAGGCGCTCAGCCACCCGGTCGGCAAAGGCGGCGCCGCGGACCAGTGCGTCCACTTCCCCCTGCGCCTCAGCCGCCAGCCGTTCGGCCATCGCAAACACGCGGCTGGCGGGGTCGAGAAGTTCGGACAGCTGAAGCTGGCGCGCGTGCAGGTCCAGCCGCCGCAGCCGGTCGGGCATCACGTCCACCGGCAGGATACGGACGGACAGCTGGTGGCGGCTTCGCAACCGGTCGGCAATCGCCTGTCCCAGATCGCCGCTGCCCAGCCGCAGCTCATCGGCCAGCGCCTCCGCCGCCAGATCCAGATCGGCGAAGTGATTGCGCCAATGTTCGATGGCACGACGCACATCATGCGCGACGCGGTGATTCGCGTCGTCGGCACCGCCGCCCCCGCCCGCGCGGCGCGAATCGAATGCGCGGGCAAATGCCTCTGCACCGCCGGGCGCGCCCGCCAGCCATTCCTCCAGCTCGGCCCGGTCGATGTCGAGGTCGGCGAACATCGGATCGGCCAGCCGCCGCCGCATTGCCGCCGCGCCGCCCCCCGGCTCTCCCGCCGCCAGCGCGCGCGCGTCGAAATCGAACCGCTCGGCCAGACGCACCAGCAATGTTGCCGACACGGGACGCTGATTGCGCTCCACCAGATTGAGATAGCTGGGCGAGATGTCGAGCGCCTCCGCCATGGCGGCCTGGGTCAGCCCGGCCTGTCGACGCACGCGGCGCACCGCATGTCCGGCGATCAGCTTGCGTTCGGCCATGGATCGGTCCCCTTCCCGTGACGAAGCTGACCCGGCGGGCGGTTGTGGTCAATTCTTACCGGATGACCATTTGGAACGACGCCGCCACAGCCCGCGTTCAGGCGCCGCAACTGGACAGGAACGCTTATGCCGCTTGCCGAACTTGCGGGATGGATCGCGCCGGCCGCGACGATGATCGCTGCGATGATGACTGCCGCCAATCTGGGCGCACGCGTGACCGGATGGGGCTTTGTCGTGTTCTCGGTCGGGTCGGTGGCGTGGTCGATCGTGGGACTGACATCGGGGCAGACCAATTTGTTGCTGACCAACGGTTTCCTCACCTTCGTCAATGCCGTCGGCATCTGGCGCTGGCTGGGTCGGCAGGCGCGATACGATCGGGGTGGTGAGCGTGCGCAGCAGCGCAGCGCGCGCGAACACGGGCAGGACAAGTTCGCAATGGGCCAGGTCGCCGGCGCCAAGGTTGTCGACGAAAGCGGTGAAGCCATCGGCCATGTGGTCGACGCGATGCTCGGCTGTCAGGATCATGCCATCGAATATCTGGTCGTCAGCTGCGGCGGGTTGGGCGGCGTGGGAGAGACGCTGCACGCCGTCGAACCCGCGCGCGTGCGTTTTGCCGCCGATGCCATCACGTTTAATGGGGATCGCGGCGCGCTATGTGCGCTTCCCGAACTGAAGGCTGATGATTGGCCGGGCCATTTGCCGCGCGCGGCCTGAATCGCCCGCACGATCGCCAACAACTCACCGCAAGAGCCGTGCCGTTGTCGGCAAGGCGTGGCCTCAATACGGCAAGAGGCCGGAACACGCGCGCCAATGCACCGAAAAGCAACCCTTTTCATGCTATAGCGGTGCCATGCTTCGAACATCGACCAAGCCTGCCGCATGGTGAACGACGTGTTGAACACTCCCGCATCCCGCCGACGGATGCTCCGCGCCGGTGGCATCACCGCCGCCGCGCTTTTCGTCCCCGGCTGTATGCGCGAGCCGCTGCAACAGGTCAGCAGCGTCGCCGACAAGGCCCCGCCGCCGCCCGTCGCACCCCGGCCCGCGCCAGTCCCGGCACAGCCGGCGCCCGCGCCGCGCATCGCCGGTGTGTCGCAGCCGCTGCTGGACCGCGCGCTTGCCGCGCTGGATGCAAAGGGCAACCAGCTTCGCCAGCGCGACCGGATCGCCATCGTCGACTTTACGCCCGCATCCTATCGCTCGCGACTGGCGCTGATCGACATTGCCAATGGCCGCATCGACAAGCTGCTGGTCGCGCACGGCATTGGGTCAGACCCCGGCCACACCGCCTTTCTTCAGCAGTTCTCGAACGAGAACGGGTCTGAAGCGACGTGCGAGGGCGCGTTCATCGCCAGCAACTATTATGTCGGTCAGCATGGTCGATCGCAGCGGCTGATCGGGCTGGACCCCACCAATTCCAATGCGATGGACCGCGCGATCGTGATTCACGGCGCATGGTATGCCAACAAGGACATGCTGAGCCGCCACGGCAAGCTTGGCCGCAGCCAGGGCTGTTTCGCGGTCGGCGAAACCGAACTGGCGCGCGTGTTCGATCATCTGGGTGAAGGCGCGCTGCTTTACGCGGCAAAGGGCTGATCGAGCGCGGATAACCTGCGTCTATTGGCGAAGCGCCTGCCCGCCCCTTAAACCGGCGGGCATGAGCGAAACCGAAACCCTGTCACCCGTCCTGCCCGACGATATCGAGGCGATGGCACGCCGCGTCCTGAAACGCGCATGCGACACCGAACGCGCGCTGGCGACGGCGGAAAGCTGTACCGGCGGCCTGCTGGCATCGCTGTTGACCGATGTGGAGGGGTGTTCGTCGGCGTTCGAACGTGGGTTCGTCACCTATTCGCATGACGCCAAGTGCGAATTGCTGGGGCTGGCGCGCGACATGGTCGAGCAGTGCCATGCCGTCAGCCGCGAGGTGGCCGTGGCGATGGCGCAGGGGGCGCTGAACGCCAGTCATGCCGATGTCGCGGTCGCCGTTACCGGTTTTGCCGGGCGTGGCGCGCCGGAGGACGAGCCGGGCCTCGTCCATTTCGGCTGTGCGCGGCGCGACGGCGAAACGATCCACCGCGAGGAGCATTTCGGTGATATCGGTCGCGGCCCGACGCGCATCGCCGCGATCCGCGTCGCACTGGAATTGTTCGAGGAGGCGCTTTCTTGACGCATCGTTTCTGGTCGCATCACGCTCATGGCTTTGTCCGCGTCGCCGCCGCGACGCCGCCGGGCGTGGTCGGCGATCCCGCCAGCGCGGCCGATCACGCAATCGAACTGGCCCGTCACGCCGACGCACAGTCTATCGACCTGGTGGTGTTCCCCGAACTGAACCTCAGCGGCTATGCCATTGACGACCTGCATCTGCAGGACGCGCTGCTGTCGGGCGTGGAGGCGGCACTGATGCGCGTGATCGAGGCCAGCGCCGCGCTGCGCCCCGTCCTGTTGCTGGGCGCACCGGTGCGCCGCAATGGCCGCATCTATAACTGCGCCGTCGCCGTCGCGCGCGGTCGGGTGCTGGGCGTCGTGCCCAAAAGCTTCCTGCCGAATTACCGCGAATATTACGAGAAGCGCTGGTTCGCGCCGGGCGTCGGGCTGACCGGGCTGGACATTGTGGTCGCGGGACAGGTGGCGCCGTTCGGCACCGACCTGATCTTTGCCGCGTCGGACGTGCCCGACTTCATCTTTCATGCCGAAATCTGTGAGGATTACTGGGCGCCGCTGCCGCCATCGACGGCGGGCGCGCTGGCCGGGGCGCTGATCTGCGGCAACCTGTCGGCATCGAATATCGTCATCGGCAAGGCGCGGGAGCGCATGGCGCTGTCGTCGGCGCAATCGGTGCGGGGCCTGTGCGCCTATGTCTATTCGGCGACGGGTCCGGGGGAAAGCACCACCGACCTTGCCTGGGACGGGCAAGGCATGATCCACGAGCTGGGCGATCTGCTGGCCATATCCGACCGCTTCGACCTGGCGGGGGAGCTGGTGGTGGCCGATGTCGATGCCGGGCGATTGCGGCTGGAGCGCGCGCGGACCGGCACGTTCAACGATTGCGCGGCGGCGAACGGCCATCCCGAAGTTCGCTTTCGCCGGATCGGTTTCGACCATCAGCCTGATTTCGCCGATGTGGGTCTGCGCCGGACGGTCCACCGCTACCCCTTCGTCCCCGAAGCTGTCGAAACGCTGGACGCCGACTGTTACGAGGCGTTCAACATTCAGGTCGAGGGCTTGAGAAAGCGCCTGACCGCCGCCGGCGCCAAGCGGCTGGTGATCGGCGTGTCGGGCGGGCTGGATTCGACCCACGCGCTGCTGGTCGCGGCCAAGGCGTTCGACCGGCTGGGCCGCCCCCGCAGCGACATTCTGGGCTTCACCATGCCAGGCTTTGCCACGGGAGAGGCGACCAAGGCCAGCGCATGGGGCCTGATGCGGGCGCTGGGCATCACCGGCGACGAAATCGATATCCGCCCCGCCGCGCGCCAGATGCTGGGCGACATGGGCCACGCCTTTGCGGCGGGTGAGCCGCAATACGACGTCACGTTCGAAAATGTGCAGGCCGGGCTTCGCACCGATTATCTGTTCCGGCTGGCCAATCAGCGGGAGGGGATCGTGCTGGGCACGGGCGACCTGTCCGAACTGGCGCTGGGCTGGTGCACTTACGGCGTCGGCGACCAGATGAGCCATTATGCGGTCAATGCCGGCGTGCCCAAAACGCTGATCCAGCACCTGATCCGCTGGACCATCGCCAGCGGCCAATATGACGATGCGGTCGCCGCCGTGCTCGAGACGATCCTGTCGACGGAAATCAGCCCCGAACTGATCCCCGCCGACGATACGGGCGCGATGCAGTCGACCGAGGGTCGGATCGGCCCCTATGCGCTGCACGATTTCTTTCTGCACCATATCGTGCGGCAGGGGCTGGCACCGTCGAAGATCGCGTTTCTGGCGTGGCACGCATGGGCCGATGCGGCGGCGGGGCACTGGCCCGCCAACCTGCCCGACGATGCGCGCGGCGCCTATGACCTGCCGACGATCGTCAAGTGGCTGGAAAGCTTTCTCGACCGGTTTTTCCGCACCAGCCAGTTCAAGCGGTCGGCCATACCCAACGGGCCAAAGGTCGCGGCGGCGGGTGCGCTTTCGCCACGCGGCGACTGGCGCGCGCCGTCGGACGGTACGGCGCGGGCGTGGATCGAAGAATTGCGCGCGGCAGTCCCGCCAATGTGAACGGTCAGCGTAGCCGATCGCGTTCGGCGGGTTCGGTCGCCAGCACCCGCCGCGCATCCGCAACGGTGCGCGGCTTTCCACTATTGTCGGCGGCGGCATCAAGAACGCGGTTCAACAATGCCCGCCCCGCCGCCCAACCGCCGATGTCGCTTGCGGCGTTCAGATGACCCTTTGGACCCGCATCGACGAAGTGGCTGCACCACTGGCTGGCCAGATCACGTGCGCGCTCGATTTCGATCCATGGATCGTCGCTGGAGGCAACGACGATCGACGGAAAGGGAAGCGGCCGGCGCGGTGACGGCTTGAATGAGAGCAGATCAGGATGCGCGCCGCTGCGATCGACATCCGGCGGCGCCACCAGCAACGCTCCCGCGACGGGCCCGCGAAAGGGCCGGGGCGCCCCCATGGCCCACCACGCGACCGCCAGACAGCCCAGGCTGTGCGCCCCCAGCACCACCGGCGCGCGCGCGTCGCAAATGGACTGGTTCAATCTGGTGACCCACGCATTTCGCTCCGGCTTGTCCCACATGCCAAGCTCGGCCCTGTGCGTGTCGGGAATGTCCTGTTCCCACAGCGTCTGCCAATGGGTCGGTCCCGAACCGCCCAGCCCTGGCACCGTCAAGATGACAGGGCGATTGGGGGCATCGGTAAAGATTGTCATCGCCTGTCCTTTTCTAATCGGTGACGGGACGCGGCTGGCCAGATCGTACTAGGGACACGCCGGGCACAACCGGCCCCGTCGCCGCTTATCTAATCCCTATCGGGTTGATGGACAATATGGCGTTACTCGTGTCTGGCCCTTTTGCGACGGACGCCCGGTGGTTATGAGCGGCAATGCCAAAAAAGCGCCTGGACCAATTGATCGTCGACCGCGGCCTTGCTGAAAGCCGAACCCGCGCGCAGGCGCTGGTGATGGCGGGGCTGGTCTTTTCCGGCACGCGCAAGCTGGACAAGCCGGGCCAGTCGCTGGCCGAGGATGCAGAGATTGAGGTGCGCGGGCGCGATCACCCATGGGTGTCGCGTGGCGGGATCAAGCTGGACCACGCGCTCGGCCAATTCGGATGGGACGTGACCGGGGCCGTCGCCATCGACGTCGGCTCATCGACCGGCGGCTTTACCGACGTGCTTCTGACGCGCGGCGCCGCGCGGGTTTATGCCGTCGATTCGGGGACCAATCAGCTCGCGTGGAAATTGCGGCAGGACGCACGCGTCATCGTTCACGAACAGACCAGCGCCCGCGTCCTGACCGACGCGCACATCCCCGAACCCGTCGATCTGGTGGTATGCGACGCCAGCTTCATCGGGCTGGCCAAGGTGCTGGAGCAGCCGCTGTCCTTTGTCGCGGCCGGCGGTCGGCTGATGGCGCTGATCAAGCCGCAGTTCGAGGCGGGCCGTGATGAGGTCGGCAAGGGCGGCGTCGTGCGCGATCCCGCCGTCCATGCCCGTGTGTGTGAAGAGGTTCGCGACTGGCTGACTGGGATCGGCTGGACTGTGGAGGGCGTTACCGAAAGCCCGATCACCGGGCCGGAGGGCAATGTCGAATTCCTGATCGCCGCGCATCGAGCCGCACAGGATTGATGCCGCGCGCGCCGCAAGCTAGGGCGGGATGCCATTTCGGGCACCATTAAAGCATAAGGGTTGCGATGCGCGAGATCGCGTCAAAGGGCCAATTGCGGCGTTCGCTGGCCCGCCGCATCGCGGTGACTGTGCCAATTATCCTGCTGCTCGGCTTTCTGTCAGGCCGGTCGGCACCGTCGGGCGACGAAAACCAATGGTATCTGGCACTGGCCAAGCCCGAATGGCAGCCGCCGGGCTGGGCGTTTCCGGTCGCGTGGACGCTGCTCTACGCACTGATGGGCGTGGCGCTGGCCCTGATCCTGAACGCCCGAGGCGCACGCGGTCGCAATGTCGCGATCGGCCTGTTCGTCGCCCAGTTGCTGCTCAACTTCGCATGGACGCCGGTGTTTTTCGGGCTGCACCTAGTGAGCATGTCGGCGGTGCTGATCCTCGCCATCTTGGCGCTCGCGATTGCCACCACATTTGCATTTGCCCGCGTGCGGCGCGCGGCGGCGTGGTTGATGGTCCCCTATCTGGCGTGGCTCAGCTTCGCGTCGTTGCTGGCCTGGGACATCGACCGCCGCAACCCTGCGGGGGAGACCCTTGTTCCTTCGGGGACGACCACCCAAATTCGCCTTTGACCCTATCGCTTCGGCTCCAAACGGATTTTCAGCACATGCAGACCGAGAACCGCATTTTCGACGACTTCGCCAAGCTGCTGAACGGCGCTGCGGGTACGCTGGCCGGCATGGGCCGCGAGGCTGAATCGGCGGCGCGGGAACGTGCGCGCGAATGGATCGGCGGGCTGGATTTCGTGGCGCGTGAGGAATTCGAAGCGGTAAAGGCGATGGCTGCTGCTGCGCGCGACGAAAATGACGCGCTGAAGGCCCGTATCGCCGCGCTCGAAGCCAAGCTGGCAAGCAATCCGACCAGCGCGGTCTGATCCGCGACGGGCCGTGCGACCCACGGCCCCGCCCGGCTGGACGGGCCTTACCGCAAGTGCGAAGGACGCACCATGACCCAGATGGTGATGCGCATCCTGTTCGTGGTGGCGGCCGCGGGGGTTACCTTTTTCGCCCTGGTGCCCGGTTCATTGGGCATGATCATCGAATCGGGTGAGCAGCGCCACATCCTGGCTTTTGCCGTTTTGCCCGCCATCAGCGCCTTTGCGTGGCCGCGGATCGGTCCGTTCGTTCAGTGGCTGGGTTACGCGCTGTTCGGTGCGGCTATCGAGCTGGTTCAAGGCTGGATGGCGGTGGGGCGGGCCGCCGAGATGAACGACTGGTTGGTCGACATCGCCGCCGCCGCCCTGTCGCTTCTGGCCGCGCAGATGATTCGCGCGCGCCCTGCGGCGGTACCAGCGGTCTGACACGATCCGGGCGTCGCGAGCGATGCCATGATACAGGCGGGTAATGACCCGCATTCTCGTCGTATTCGGCACCCGCCCCGAAGCCATCAAGATGTTTCCCGTGATCGCCGCCTTACGCGCGAAGCCTGAACTGGACGTGCGTGTCTGCGTCACGGCGCAGCATCGCGGGCTGCTGGATCAGGTGCTCGAAATTGCCGGGTTGCGGCCCGACATCGACCTCGACCTGATGGAGCCCGGCCAGTCGCTCGACCGGCTGACGGCACGCTTGCTGACCGGCCTGGGCGAGGTTTTGGACGCAGACCGACCCGCGCGGGTCGTGGTGCAGGGGGATACCGCGACCGCCATGGCCGGTGCGCTCGCTGCCTATTATCGCAAGCTACCGGTCGCGCATGTGGAGGCAGGCCTGCGGTCGGGAGATATCCACCACCCCTGGCCAGAGGAAGTGAACCGGCGGCTGATCGCACCGATTGCCGACCTTCATTTCGCGCCGACCGAGACGGCGGCGCAGGCGCTGCGGCGCGAGAATGTCGACCCGGCCGCCATTCATGTGACCGGCAACACCGTGATCGACGCGCTGCAATGGACACGCGCGCGCCTTGCCGAGCGCCCCGCCCTTTCGGCGGAGATGGACGCGTTGGCAGAGCGATTCGCGGGCAAGCGCATCGTGCTGGTGACGACGCATCGGCGTGAGAATTTCGGGGACGGCATGGCGGGGATCGCGCGCGCCATTGATGGCCTGGCCACGCGGTCCGATGTGGCGGTGGTGTTCCCCTGCCACCCCAATCCGGCGGTGCGATCGGTCATGGACGCGGCGCTGGGCGACCGGCCCAATGTCGCGCGCGTCGAACCACTCGATTATCCCAACTTCATTCGTGCGCTGGACCTGTCGACAATCGTTCTGACCGATTCGGGCGGCGTGCAGGAAGAGGCACCGGCATTAGGCAAACCGGTGCTGGTCATGCGCGAGACAACCGAACGATCCGAAGCCGTGGCGGCAGGCACTGCGCGATTGGTCGGGACCGAGCCCGGCCGCATCCTATCAGAATGCGTCCGGCTGCTGGACGACCCTGCCGCTTATGCCGCGATGGCGCGGGCGCATAATCCGTTCGGAGACGGTCATGCCGCGCCGCGAATCGCGACATTGATTGCGAACGCGCACCGGCGATGAACCGGTGTGCGGATCGCTGGTCGAGAGAAATCGCGGAGGCAGCACGCCCCGCGCGTAATCAGCGCTGCGGCGCTGCGCCTTCGGGAGCGCCCTGACCCGGAGCACCGCCCTCGCCCTGGGACTGCATCATCTGCTGCATCTGCATCTGGCGAATCACCGCTTCAGGCATGAAATCGACCATCTCGATGTCGAACACGAGCAGCGAGTCGGCCGGGATCACTTCCTGCCCGGTTTGCGGGTTGGTCTGGGCCGACGCGCCATAGGCCAGTTCGGGCTTCATCCAGACACGATACTTGGCGCCCTTGGGCATCAGCTTCAGCGCCTCGGCAAAGCCGGGGACGACGCCCTTGGGCGACAGGGGCGTCGGCTGACGGCTCTCGTCGAACACCGTGCCGTCGCGCAGCTTGCCCGAATAATTGACCAGAACCAGGTCCGCATCGGTGGGCGTCGCGCCGCCCTGCCCGGCTTCAAGCACCCGATATTGCAGGCCGCTCTCGGTCTCGACGACGCCGGGCTGACCGGCGTTATAGGACAGGAACTGGGCGTTGGTGCCGGTTTCGGCGACCACGCCGGCCGTCCCCTTCCACGCAAGCGCGAAGGACAGGACCAACGCGGCGGCGATGGCGACCCACAACCAGACGACATAACCGCGCTTGACGGGCTGAATCGGCACGGCGGTGATCGACATGATGCGCGGTCCTAGTACTGGCGCGCGGGCATCAAGCGCCCGGCCGCCCGGTCAGTAATGTTCAGAAAACGAACGGCCGGCCCAAGGGGACCGGCCGGTCGGGCACCTTAACGGGCGCCGTCGCGCTCCAGGCGCTTACGCTCCAGCTTGCGCGCGCGGCGGACCGCGGCGGCGCGCTCACGCGCACGCTTTTCGCTAGGCTTTTCATAGTGACGGCGCAGCTTCATCTCGCGATAGACGCCCTCACGCTGCAGCTTCTTCTTGAGCGCCCGCAGCGCCTGGTCGACATTGTTGTCGCGAACGATGATTTGCATAAGGCCGTCTGACTCCGATCTTCTAGCGCAATGAAACAGGGGTCGCCGAAGGGCACCCCTCGCACGTTGCCCGCGCCCTACGCCCGATGGCCGCCGATTTCAAGCCCGGATACCGCGCTTTGCGGCGGAACGGTGCTGGCCTAGAAGCATCGGGATGGCAGATGCGACCCCTCCCGGCCGGGCAATGCGGCTTCGTTCGATCATTGGCGGATCGGCCGGCAATCTGGTCGAATGGTATGACTGGTACGCCTATGCGGCCTTCACCCTGTATTTCGCGCCGCATTTCTTTCCCTCTGGCGACCCGACGGTCGAATTGCTTCAGGCGGCGGCCGTATTTGCCCTGGGCTTTTTCATGCGACCCATCGGCGGGTGGCTGATGGGCGTCTATTCCGACCGGCACGGGCGCAAGGCGGGGCTGACCCTGTCGGTCGCACTGATGTGCGCGGGGTCGCTGATCATCGCGGTCGCGCCGACCTATGCCACGGCAGGCGTGCTGGCGCCGGCGCTGTTGCTGGCGGCGCGGTTGCTCCAGGGGTTGTCGGTCGGCGGCGAATACGGCGCCAGCGCGACCTATTTGTCCGAGATGGCGGGACGTGGCCGCCGGGGTTTTTTCGCCAGCTTCCAATATGTCACGTTGATTTCGGGGCAGTTGCTGGCGCTGGGCGTGCTGCTGGTGCTCCAGATGGTGATGAGCGAGGCCGCGCTCGATGCCTGGGGCTGGCGCATTCCCTTTGCAATCGGCGGGTTGCTGGCGGTCAGCGTCTTCTGGTTGCGACGCGGGCTGCTGGAGACGCAGAGCTTTCACAATATCGGCAAGGACGGCCCCCGATCGGGCTTTTGGACCTTATGGGCGCAGCACCCGCGTGAGAGTGTGACGGTGCTGCTGCTGACGGCGGGCGGCACGCTCGCCTTCTATGCCTATTCGATCTACATGCAGAAATTCCTCGTGAACACGGCGGGGTTCGCCCGCGAAACCGCATCGGCAATCATCGCAGGCGCGCTGTTCGTGTTCATGGCCATTCAGCCGATGGCCGGTGCCCTTTCGGACCGGATCGGGCGAAAGCCGCTGATGGTCGGCTTTGGCGTGATGGGCGTGCTGTTCACCTATCCCATCTTCACCACGCTGGCGGGCACACGCGATCCGTGGGCGGCGTTCGCCATCTGTGTCGGCGCGCTGGTGATCGTCAGTGGGTACAGCGCGATTTCGGGCGTGGTGAAGGCCGAGATGTACCCCGCCCATATCCGCACGCTTGGCGTCGCCCTGCCCTATGCCATCGCCAACGCGGTGTTCGGCGGGACGGCCGAATATATCGCGCTATGGTTCAAGAATGCCGGGAATGAGGCCGGTTTCTACTGGTATGTCACCGGCATGATCGGCGTGTCGCTCATCACCTATCTGATGATGCGCGACACCCGCGACCACACATTGATTGCCGAGGATTGAGCCCGGTCAGAGGATAAGGTCGGATTCGCCGGCCCGTGCGGCAAGGATGCGGCCAATCGCGTCGAACAGCGCATCCATCGCCACGGGTTTGAACAGCACCTCGTCCGCGCCCAGCCGCTTGCATCGTTCGGTGAGGTCGGGCGCGGTGTCTGCCGTCACGACGATAATGGGCAGTTCGCCCTTTGCGTCGGGACGCGCACGGATGCGCTCGACCGTTTCGAACCCATCGATGCCGGGCATTCGCAGATCGACGAGGATCACGTCGAAATCCTCCGCATCGATGCGGCGAAGCCCCTCTTCGGCTCGATCCGCCTCGGCCATCGTGGCTCCGGCAACGTCAAGCATGTCCCTGACGACGCGACGGTTCATCGCATCGTCTTCAATGAATAGAACGTTCATCGCCGGTTCTCCGACTGATGTCCGTTACGGATAAGGTTTGCGACCATGGGGCCTGCTATCCGATCATGCGGCATGCGAGGCAAGGGGCAGTTCACCTTCAGCCTTCCTCTCGAAAAGGCGCGCGGCCAGCGCGGGCCCTGCAATCGGTTTTTCGATCAATGTCACACGGTTGGACCGGGCGAGCCATTGAAGGACAGCTTCTGTCGGCTGTTTCCACAAAATGAAGGTCGCGACCGACCATTCGGCCGCTGCGCCGGAAAGCGTGGCAAGCGCCAGCAAACGCGAATCGTCATCGTCACCGATGGACGCGAAATCGGCCAAAATCCGCGTCGCGCCGTCCATCGCGGCGATCGCCGCTTCGATCGTGGTGACTGCCACGACCTCTCCCACGCGAGGCGCCAGCAGCGTGCGCAACATGCTGCGCGCGATCGGGTTCGCCTCCAGCAGGATCAGCGCATCGTCGTTCCGCGCGGTCGGCAAATCCGCGGGCGCCTGTGCCACAATCAGGGGCAGGCGAACCGTGAACACGGCGCCGGTGCCCACATCGCTCGCCAAAGAAATGTCGCCACCCAGTGCCCGCGCCAGATTGCGGCAGATGGTAAGGCCCAGCCCGGTGCCGCCATATTGCCGAGTCGTGGTCGAATCGGCCTGCTTGAACGACTCGAAGATTTCGCCGTGCTTGTGAGTCGGAATGCCGATGCCGGTATCGCGAACCGAAATGCTGAAGTGCCGGCCATCCTCCTCAACCATGGCACTCAGCCCGATCGACCCCGATTCGGTGAACTTCAGTGCATTGGACAGCAGGTTCGACACCAGCTGGCGCACACGGCCAGCATCGGTTTCGATCCAGCGGGGGGCCGATTCCAGCGCGCATTCGAACGTCAGCCCCTTGGCGCGGACCTGTTCCTCCCACATGCGCGCGACGTCGGTCAGGGCAGCACGCAGGTCGGCGGGTTCCGGCGCGACCGTCAGATTGCCATTCTCCATCTTGGCCACATCAAGGATGTCGTCGACCAACGCCCGCATCGTCAGGCCCGCCCCGTGCACGACCTGAACCCGATCACGTTGCGCGAGCGGCAAGGCGCGGTCGGCCAGCATCACCTGGGTCATGCCGAGAATGCCATTCAGGGGGGTGCGAATCTCGTGGCTGGTCGTCGCAAGGAATTCGGTCTTGGCAGCGAGCGCCTTGGCGAGCGCATGGTTGCTCCGCTCCAGTTCGACATTGGCCGCGGCAACCTGATTGCGGCTGCGGCGGATGGTCACCAAGCCAAAGCTGAGCAAGCCGACGATCACCGCCGCACCACCCGCCACCGCGAACAACAGGGTGCGCTGGAAGCGCGCGCGTGAACGTTCAAGTTCCACACTGGCGCTCAGTTCATCGGCCTTGAGCCGGGCGATCCGAAGTTCCTGATTCGCGAAATCGAACTGCGCCGCCATCAGCGCGGTGTTGGTCGACGCCGCCAGTCGCGTCTCTTCGTCGGTTAGCCGCCGGAGCGCCTCAAGATGCGCCAGCGCGCGCGCGTCGTCGCCAGTTGTCTTGTAAAGGTCGACCGCCGCGACATGCGCCTGCCGAAACGCCGCATTCGTTTCATCAGGATCGACATTCGTAAAGACCGCTTCGAGCCATCGGCGAGCTTCGGCGATATTGCCACGCGCAAGCGCCAGTCGCGCTGCGACGGTTTCAACCTGCAGACGCGCCGCTCGACCGCCTGGTCTGGCCCGCATCGACAATGCCTGACTAAGATTGCGCTGCGCAATATCCAGCTTGCCAAGCTCAATGTTCGCGTTGACTATATTTCCCAGGATCCGTGCCTGCAGCGGTATCAGGTTTCGCGCGCGAGCAATGCGAAGCGCTCGGTCATACTCGGTGATCGCGTCGGCGTAACGCTCCTGACCATAAAGCCCGGTAGCCCGGTTATTGTAGAGCGCCAGAGCGAGCATATCGTCGCTGTCATAGGCGTCTTCAGCCTGCTGGAAATATCGGTCAGCGCGTGCGAAATCGCGTCCGTCAATGTAAAGGTTTGCAATGCTTTGCAGGGCGATCGCCTGTCCGCGTCGGTCGCCTGCCGCAATGAAGGCGCGGTGCGCCTGCTGGTATGTTCGCAACGCATCGGCGGCCCGCACCTGTTGGGCATAGATGCTACCACGCGCGAGCAGGATGTCGCCATAAAGCTTCGGCTTGCCTGCCAAACGCGCCAAAAGGGCACCACTTTCGGTGAGCGGCAGGGCCGCACCTCCATGGCCATTGCGAACCAGTGCCTCGCTACCTAACCAGCGCGCACTGGCAAGTGCCTCGCGCCGAATTCTGGTATCGCCAATCGACAACGCCTGTCGCTCGGCTAGAGCAGCCTGAGCGAACGCGGCGTTCGTATCGGCAAGCATCAAGTCGCGGGATCGGCCCAGCGTGGTTGCGACGGGTTCGGGAATGGGGCTGCCGGAGTCGGCATATGCCCCCGCAAGCGCAACCAAGGCGCAGAGGCCGAACGCAAATCGGGCAAGGGGTCTCATCAGCCACACATCCCCACCCTGGCACGCGAAGGTTTATTTCGCGTCAACGAAACCGCTCAGGCACGCTTCCAGAAACTTTCCGGCCGACCGAAACTGGGCCGCGTAACGGCCGTCGCGCTCAAATGACGTTCCTCGTCGAGGAACTGCAGAAGCGCCTGGATCGCGATTGGGCGGCTGATCAGGAAGCCCTGCGCCACGTCACAACCCATCACCCCCAACAACGCCAGCGCGGCAGGCGTTTCGACACCCTCCGCCGTGACTTCCATGTCAAGCGCATGGGCCAAGTCGATCGTCGAGCGAACGATCAGCGGGTCACGGTTGCTGCTGGTCAGTTCCAGCACAAACATCTTGTCGATCTTCAGCTCGCGCGCAGGCAATTGCTTGAGATAGGCAAGGCTCGACAACCCGGCTCCATAATCGTCTATCGCCAGGGTGATGCCGATCTCGTCAAACATGCGCAGATGCCGGATCGCACTCTCAGGATCGCGAATTACAGCCGTTTCGGTGATTTCGAAGCCGATCCTGACGGACACGCCGTCCATCATCCGGCACACTTCTTCAACGAAATCGCTATCTGCTAGCAGCAAGCCAGAGATGTTGACGAAAACCGGGATATCATGGCCGCCCGCCGCCAGCAGCAACTGATCGATCATCGCCTGCCGGATGGTCCAGAGCGTCAGGGCGCGTATCTTGTTCGATTCCTCGGCCAGCGCGATGAATTCGCCCGGCATGATCAACCCGCGTTCGGGATGCTGCCAGCGCACCAGCGCCTCGACGCTGACGATCTCCTGCCGGCGCAGATGCACCTTCGGCTGGTACTGAAGAAACACTTCCCCATTGCCGATGGCGACGGACAGGTCCCGCATCAACGTCATGCGGTCATAACAAATCTGCGCCCGGCTTAGGTCGTGGACAACCGGCTTCTCTTCAGCGCGAGCTTCCTCGAGTGCCGCTTCGGCACCCTCGGCGAAGCGGACCTCGTCACATTCATGACTGGGAATGGCGGCACCCGCCAACATCAGTTCGACCGCATGCCCTTCCCCGTCAACTTCAAATGGCGCCGCGAATCGAGCGGCGATGACGTCGATCGTCGCATCCGCATCGGTGGGCAAAGCGCCTTCGAATGCGATTTCAATCAAGGCGCGGCCGACACAGATCACTTGGGCGTTCGGCAGTAACTCGCGCACGCTGGCCGCGATATCGTTGATCAGCATATCGGCCCGCCGACATCCCAGAACGCGACGCAAGGCGGGGAAATTGCAGACCTCGGCCAGGATCATCAGCCGCCATGGCGCCAGCGCGCGCTGCACCAAACATGGCGTCGCCGACGCACGCGGCGCGTCATTAGGAATCGGATCGAGCGAAGGCACATCCAGCGACATTGTGTCCAATCGCTAATCGCAAGCTCTTTCGAAGCGGTTAACTGCGCCTTTCCGGCACAACGGATTATCGCAAGGCAGCGACCTGCATCTTGTATCGAGGTTAATTTCGAATTAACCATCTCTTCCGAGGCTTTGTTGCCTCTCAGGAGAAAAAATATGTTCGACGTCCTGTTCCGGGAAACGTACAACGAGACGATCCGTCCGTTCTGATTGCCACGGTCCGGATTGGCCGCGCGAACGCTCGGCCAATCCGGATCTCTAGTGACGCACGAAGACGAGCCCCCGCCCTGCGGGTGGCTTTTTTGTTGTCCGCCGCTTTCGATGGAGCCGATCAGATCCCGTCGGAGCCGACTGCGTAGCCGGCAACCTTCAGCCGTTCGGTCAGATCACTAAGGCACCGATCGACCGCGTCGGGATCGGCCCCGCGCACGACGAAATTGGCACCCACCCGCCCTTCGCGGAAAAAGGGATAGCTGCCGATCGCGACAGCCGCATCGCAGCTCTCCCCGCGATGCTCCCGCTCAACCGCGCGCAGCAAATCTGCCACTTCGCTTTCCGGCACCCAGCAACCGACCGTGCGGCTGACAAGTGGCCGCCCCCCTTCCAGCGTGCCGGTCAGTGCTTCCAGCATGCCAGCGGTGATGTGGGGAACGCCAGCGAGAATGAAGATATTGCCGTGCCGGATTCCCGGCGCGCCCGACATGCGATTCGGGATCAGGCCCGCCCCCTGCGGCACGCGCGCCATGCGAAGCCGCGCGTCGGTCAGGCCGCCGCGCGTTTCATAATGCGCTTCCAGCATGGCGCGCGCCTCAGGGTGGACGACTACGGGCACGCCCAGCCCCTCGGCAATCGCATCGACAGTGATGTCGTCATGCGTCGGGCCGATCCCGCCGGTGGTGAAGCAATAGTCATATCGCGTGCGAAGCGTGTTCACCGCTTCGACAATGGCGGACGTCCGGTCGGCCACCATCCGCACCTCGGACAAGCGAATCCCCTGGACGTTCAGCCACACCGCCAACTGGGCGACATTCTTGTCCTGTGTCCGGCCGGACAGGATCTCATCGCCGATAACCGCAAGGCCGGCGGTCCAGATGCGTTCGCTCATGGCAAGGGGCATAGCGTGCGCCCCGGCCCTCGCAAAGTCCCGGCCAAAAGGCTATGTCACGGCGATGACCGACTATGTGACCGTATCCCCCGACGCCCCGCTGTCGCGCAGCGGCGCGATCCACCTTTATGGCCGCGATGCATTCGACGGTATGCACCGCGCGGGCCGTCTGGCCGCCCGGATCCTTGATGAAATCGTCCCGCTAATGGTGCCCGGCACCGAAACGCGCGTGATCGACGACGTGATCCGTGACAAGATGCTGGCGGGCGGCGCCGTGCCCGCGACGCTGGGCTATCGCGGCTATACGCACAGCTCGTGCATCTCGATCAATCATGTCGTCTGCCACGGAATTCCGTCGGACCGCGTGCTGAAGGACGGCGACATCGTGAATGTCGACGTGACCCCGCTGCTTGACGGGTGGCACGGCGACACCAGCCGCATGTACCTGATCGGGGATGTCGGGCTGAAAGCGCGGCGGCTGGTCGAGGTGACATATGAATGCCTGATGCTTGGTATCGAGCAGGCACGACCCGGCAATACGATGGGCGATGTCGCACATGCCATTCAGCGTCATGCCGAAAAGCACCGTTATGGCGTGGTGCGCGATTTCTGCGGCCACGGCGTCGGCCGCCTTTTCCACGACGCACCGGAAGTCGTGCATGTCGGCCGCCCCGGCACCGGCCCGGAGCTGCGCCCCGGCATGATCTTCACCATCGAACCGATGATCAATATCGGCCGCCCGGACGTGAAGGTGCTGGACGATGGCTGGACGGCAGTGACGCGCGACCGCAGCCTGTCGGCGCAATTCGAACATTCGATCGGGATTACCGAGGATGGGTGCGAGATCTTCACGCTCAGCCCCGGCGGGTTGCATCAACCCCCCTATGCCTGATCGCGGCTGACCCAGCTGCCCAAGGATCGGGCAGCGATTGCATTATCTGCACGTTTCTTCGGCAGGCGTAGCTTCGACTGCGCCTGCCGAAGCTGCATTTGCGCCATTTTTCGCGCTGGCACACTTGATGCAAACGGCCGGGCAAGGGATGTTGGACCCAGTCGCTCCAACAGCGGGGATTCGTCGCGTGAAAAAGATCGAGGCCATCATCAAGCCGTTCAAGCTGGATGAGGTGAAAGAGGCACTGCACGATGTCGGCGTGTCCGGCATCACCGTGACCGAGGCCAAGGGCTTCGGCCGTCAAAAGGGACATACCGAACTTTACCGCGGCGCCGAATATGTCGTCGACTTCCTCCCCAAGGTGAAGCTGGAAGTCGTAGTGGACGACGGCCTGGCCGAGCGGGTGGTCGAAGCGATCGCCGCCGCCGCCCAGACGGGTCGCATCGGCGACGGCAAGATTTTCGTCATTCCGGTCGAAACCGCGCTTCGCATCCGCACGGGTGAGCGGAACGACGACGCGATCTGACGTCGCGGTTTGACGCGACGCAGCAAACGCGCTTTGGTAAAAACAACCGCGACATTTCCTTGCGTGATTCGCGCAGCCGACTTTGTGAAACGAAAGGGACTTTAATGGCCACCGACGCCGGCACCATTCTGAAGCGTATCAAGGACGAGGAAATCGAGTGGGTCGACCTGCGTTTCACCGATCCCAAGGGCAAGTGGCAGCACCTGTCGATGGTCGCGTCGAGCCTGGATGAAGACCAGCTGACCGACGGCCTGATGTTTGACGGCTCCTCGATCGAGGGCTGGAAGGCGATCAACGAATCGGACATGGTGCTGAAGCCCGATCTGGACGCGGTCTATACCGATCCGTTCTCGGCCACGCCGATGCTGATCCTGTTCTGCGACGTGGTCGAGCCGTCGACCGGCGAACTTTACGCCCGCGACCCGCGTTCGACCGCGAAGCGCGCCGAGGCATATGTGAAGACCACCGGCATCGGCGACACCGTCTATGTCGGCCCCGAAGCCGAATTCTTCATGTTCGACGACGTGCGGTTCGAGAACACCTATTCGTCGAGCTATTACAAGATCGACGACATCGAGCTGCCGGGCAATTCGTCCAAGGAATATGAAGGCGGCAATATGGGCCACCGCCCGCGCGCCAAGGGCGGTTACTTCCCCGTCGCGCCGGTCGACTCGGCCGTCGACATCCGTGGCGAGATGGTTTCGACCATGCTCGAAATGGGCCTGCCGTGCGACAAGCATCACCACGAAGTCGCCGCCGCGCAGCACGAACTGGGTCTGACATTCGGCACGCTGACCGAAACCGCCGACCGTATGCAGATCTACAAGTATGTCGTGCATCAGGTCGCCCATGCCTATGGCAAGTCGGCCACCTTCATGCCCAAGCCGATCAAGGACGATAACGGCTCTGGCATGCACACCCACTTCTCGATCTGGGAAGGCAAGACGCCGCTGTTCGCCGGCGACGGTTATGCCGGCCTGTCGGACACCTGCCTCTACTTCATCGGCGGCGTCATCAAGCACGCCCGCGCGCTGAACGCCTTCACCAACCCGACCACCAACAGCTACAAGCGTCTGGTGCCGGGCTTTGAAGCGCCGGTGCTGCTGGCCTATTCGTCGCGCAACCGTTCGGCTTCGTGCCGCATCCCGTACGGCACGGGTGCCAAGTCGAAGCGCGTCGAATTCCGTTTCCCCGACGCGATGGCCAACCCGTATCTGTGCTATGCCGCGATCCTGATGGCTGGTCTGGACGGCATCCAGAACAAGATCCATCCGGGTGAGGCGATGGACAAGAACCTGTACGACCTGCCGCCCGCCGAGCTGGTGAACGTGCCGACCGTGTGCGGATCGCTGCGCGAAGCACTGGTGGCGCTGCAGGAAGATTACGAGTTCCTGCTGAAGGGCGACGTGTTCACCAAGGACCAGATCGAAGCCTATGCCGAGATCAAGTGGGCCGACGTGATCCGTTTCGAAACGACCCCCAGCCCGGTCGAATACGACATGTATTATTCGTCGTAATCCTTCGCGGTTTTGATGCGAATTGGGGCGCCCGGCCATTGGTCGGGCGCCCCTTTTCGCATCCATCGGGAACCGCATGTCCCCCTCGCCCCTTTGATGTTCGAACGCAGCAAAGGAAGGTCGGGCATGGACAAGCGCAGGGCAGCAATGATCGGCGGCATCGTCGCGGGTGTGGTGACGACGGCGGTGATGTGGGGCGGGCGCAAGTCCGGCATGCTGGGCAAGACGCTGGACCGCGACGCAGTGGACTGGATCGACCGCAACACCGGGTCGCGCGACGCCATCGGTAACGTTGGCACCAGCCTGATTGAATTCGGCAATCATCTGGGCGCGTCAGCGGCGTTCGGCCGCCTTTATGCCGAATTGCGGGACTATTTCCCCGACATGCCGCCGGCCGCGCTGGGCGCGCTGTTCGGCACGGTTCTGTATGTCGTGAATATTGCAGGCATCGCGCCGCTGCTGGGCATTACCGAGGGTGAGGTCGAAGCCGGGCCGCGCAAGGCTGGGGAGCGCTGGATGCTTCACATCGTGCAATCGGTCGTCACAGCGATGGTCGCGGAACGGTTGTCCGACGACGAATAGCTGCTTGGCAGGGGGAGCGCCGCTGGCCTAGCCTGTCGCCATGCTCAAACCGCTCCTCGCCGCCGCGCTCATCACCCTGCCCCTGCCTGCTATCGCTCAGACGGCTCCGCAACTGGCTGCCATGCGGAAGGCCGTAAGCGCGGACGCGACGCGCAACGAGGCGCTGTTGGAACGGCTGGTCGTCCAGAATTCGGGCACGCTGAACCTTGAAGGCGTAAAGGCTGTCGGCGAGCTGATGCGCGCCGAGCTTGAGCCGCTGGGCTTTGCGATCGAGTGGGTAGATCAGTCGGCGGTGGGCCGCGCCGGCCATCTGGTAGCGCGGCATCAGGGCAATGGACGCGGCAAGCGGCTGTTGCTGATCGGCCATCTGGACACCGTGTTCGAACCGTCTGCGCCCTTTACCGGCTTCAAGCGAGAGGGGCGCCGTGCGATCGGTCCCGGCGTGGGCGACGACAAGGGCGGCATGGTCGTGATCGTCGGCGCGCTGCGTGCCATGCAGGCGGCGGGAACGCTGAAGGATGCCGATATCACCGTTTATCTGACCGGCGATGAGGAGCGGTCGGGCCGCCCGACCGATCAGGCGCGCGCCGATCTGATCGAAGCAGCCAGGGCCAGCGATATCGCGCTGGAATATGAAGGGCTGGCGGTGGAAAATGGCCGCGAATTCGGCACCGTCGCGCGGCGCAGTTCGACAAGCTGGGAATTGCGGACCAGTGGCGTGACCGGCCATTCCAGCGGCATTTTCAACGAAGCGCTTGGCTATGGCGCGGTTTACGAACTGGCGCGCATCCTGGACGGGTTTCGGCGGGAACTGCCCGAACCCAATCTGACCTATAATGTCGGGGTCATGGCGGGCGGCACGCCCGCAGCCATCGACGCCGCCGGAGTTTCGGTTACCGCATCGGGCAAAACCAATATCGTTGCCGAAACTGCCATCGCGCGCGGCGACCTTCGCACACTCACACCCGAACAGGACGCAAGGGTGCGCGCGCGGATGGCCGAGATCGTTGCCAAGCACCTGCCCCGAACGGAGGCGACACTGACCTTTTTTGACGGCATGCCGCCCATGCCCCCGAGCGATGGTAATCGCGCGCTGCTGGCGACGCTCAACGCCGTGAACCGCGATCTGGGGCTGGCACAGATGCCCGAATATGACCCCGCCCGGCGCGGGGCGGCCGATTCGGGCTGGGTCGCGGCCATCGTACCCACGCTGGCAGGACTGGGGCCGGTGGGCGGCAAGGCGCATGCGGAGGGCGAGTGGCTGGACCTGGACAGCCTTGAGCGACAGGCGCTGCGTAACGCAGCGTTCCTGACGCGGCTGTCGATGGAACCACGCGGACGCTGAACAGTCCTCTCGTCTCCCGCCCGACAGGAGACAGAAATGGCACTCACCGCCCTTGCCCTGAATTGCTCGCTGAAAGCCGATGCGAGCAAGGAATCGTCGACCGACGCGATGATCGCGGTACTGGCCGATGCCTTTTCCAGGCATGACGTGACAATCAGCGAAACGATCCGCGTCGCCGCCCACGACGTGAAGCCCGGCGTCAGCAGCGACGAGGGCGATGGCGACGAGTGGCCCGCGATCCGCGAAAAGATCCTCGCCGCCGATATTCTGATCTTCGGCGGCCCGATCTGGATGGGTCAGATCGGCAGCGTCGCCAAGCGCGTGCTGGAGCGGCTGGACGCCTTTCTGAGCGAAACCGACGATCAGGGACGGATGCCCAGCTATTCCAAGGTCGCCGTCGCCGCGATCGTGGGGAACGAGGACGGCGCCCATTGGTCGTCGGCACAGCTGTTCCAGTCACTGAACGATGTCGGCTTCACCATCCCCGCCGTCGCCGCATGTTATTGGATTGGCGAGGCAATGGGATCGACCGATTTCAAGGACTTGGACGAAACACCTGAGGCTGTGACAAAGACTGCGAAGATGGTCGCCAGCAACGCCGCCCATCTCGCACAGCTTTTGAAGAACGCACCCTATCCAGGTTGAACAATGCCGTTATGGAAGGAGGACGGTGCTGCCGATGGTGGTGCCGGCCTCCAGCTCCTCATGCGCTTCCGCCACGGCTTCCAGAGGAAAACGCTGGCCGATTTCGGCGCTGATCGACCCGTCGCGCAACCGGGCGAATACCGCATCGGCATAACGCTGCCGCGCCTCAGCCGTCGTTGCATAATGGTAGAGTGTGGGCCGCGTGACGAACAGCGAGCCCTTGGCCGCCAGGGTTGCCAGATCGACGCCGGTTACCGGTCCGCTGGCATTGCCATAGCTGACGATCAGGCCGCGCGGGCTGGCGCTGTCGAGGGAGGCCTGCCACGTCGCGGCGCCCACGCCGTCGATGACCACCGGCACACCCGCGCCATCGGTCAGTTCACGCACGCGTGCGGCGATGTCCTGTGACTTGTGGATGATGATATGATCGGCTCCGGCAGCGCGGGCGCGCTCGCCCTTTGCCTCGCTGCCGACGACGCCGATCACCTGTGCGCCGACCGCCTTGAGCCAGCCGCACAGCAACAGCCCCACGCCGCCCGCCGCGCCATAAACCAGCACCGTCTGCCCGGGCTGAACCCGCGCGCAATCCTCCACTAGGCAGGCGGCGGTCGCGCCCTTGAGCATAAGGGCCGCGGCTTGTTCGTCGCTGACATCGTGCGGCAGGCGGATCAGCTGATCGGCGGCGACGGTCCGGTGCGTGGCATAAGCGCCGCGCGTGGTGAAGGTGCCGACCCGGTCGCCCACGGAAACGCCATCAACCCCCGCGCCCAGCGCCTCGACCACGCCTGTGCCCTCGGTCCCCAGCACGGCGGGCAGATCGACGGGATACAGGCCGGAGCGGTGATAGGTGTCGATATAGTTCAGGCCGATTGCCGTGGTCCGCAAGCGAACCTCCCCCGGCCCCGGTTCGGGCAATGGCGTGCCGACGAACTGAAAGACGTCGGGGCCGCCGGTGCGGTCGATACGCTGGACATGGGTCTGCATGGTCGCTCTCCTTGGATCGCCACTATAGCTCAATAATCGCGCGAGATGCGCACGTTCACGCTTTGCCGCCCGATGGTCGAAATAGTCGACAGGACCGACAGCCAGCGCGTGAACTGAAACTCCGCCCGCGTGGCGGAATAGCCAGCGCCGTCGCTGATGATCTCGACATAAGCGCGCCGGGTAATGAACTTGCCCGCCGCGATGGCCGTCTGCTGCCCGGTCTGCGGATCGGCGGACAGGATGCGAAGCCGGTCCAGCCCGGCGGCGCGGCGCAGCGCATTGATGGGGTTCAGCCCGTCGCCCCCCTCCTGCAACGCCGCTACCGCGCCCGCCAGTTGCAATGCCTCAGGCGCGGACAGGCTGGTGATCGACGTGCCGAACAGCAGCCGCGACAGCAATTCATCCTCTGGCAGCGCGGGCACGCTGGAAAAGCCGATTTCGGGCTTCAGCGCCGTGCCGGTCACGCGGATCGTGGCATTCAGCCCCTGCGTGTCGGCATTCGCCTGAATATCGAGCGCGGGATTGGCCGGAACCGACCCGTCGAAGCGGATGACCCCACGCTCCAAGTCGAAATCGCGTCCGGCGAATTCGTAATCGCCGCGGACCAGATCGGCCCGCCCCAAAATGCGTGGGTTGGTCGGCTCCCCATCGATGCGAAGATTGGCCGACCATTCGCTGTCCAGCCCCAGGCCGGTGACCAACATGCCCCCCGGCGCCCGCGCGCGCAGGTCGAGTTGCCACGGGGTAGCGACAGTCGCTTCCTCTTCCCCCTCCGGCAGGTTGATTTCGGTGATGTTCAGGCGCGGGATCGCGGCCGCCGCCGTCGCGCGGCCCAGCCGATAGCGGCTGGCGTCCAGCGTGACCTCACCCGCAATGGTGCCGCCCGCGCCGTCGCTGCGGATCGTCACCGGGCCGCTGACGGTCGCGCCGATATCGTCGCGGTTGATGACCAGCGCCCTGCGCGCCTCAAGCCGCAGATCCATGCCGAAACCGCGCGCGGCGGCCAGGTCGAAACTCCCAGCACCCGAAACGCTGCCCTGTCGCCCGTCGCTACCTTCGAACCGGTCGATCACCAGCCGCGATCCGTTGAAGCGACCGCTGGCCTTTATGCCGCTCAGCACGGTGCCCATCACCGCGCTTTCGATCCGGGCATTGTCGCTGCGGACCTGTCCCTGAATACGGGGGTCGGCGAGTCGCCCGGTCACGTCGGCGCCGATGCTGACGGGGCCGGACAGGTCGAACAGCTCGATCCCCGTCAGCCGCCACAGCGTATCGGCGGGACCGACATAGCGAAGCTGGGCGAACAGCGGCGCGTTGGTCAGCCGTTCGACCAGCGACCCGCCCGACAGCGGCGCCATACGCGCCTGTGCCCGGCCGACGGTGCGCCCGCCGGACGCCATGACGGCGCGAAAGCCCGCCTGATCGGCGCGCAACACGCCCTTCAGCCCGACATCGATCGGCGTGCCCGAGCGCACAAGCCCGGCACGCGTCAGCCCGCGAATGGTCAGGTCGGCCTGCCCCGTGGGCGCAGCGCCAGCGCGCGCGGCATAGCTGAAGCGTCCCGACGCCGACCCGCCCAGTCCCATGCCGGGATAGCCGATGTCCAGCACGCCCAGCGGCATGCGCGTCAGGCAGGCCTCGACCCCGATTTCATCATTGCCGAACCGGCCCGCAACCTGTGCCTCCCCGCCGGAAAAGGTCAGGCGGGTGGACGCAAGCTGCCATGTCCCGTCGCTCAACGTCAGCGTAGCGGGCGTTGCCAGCTTGAGCGGGCGCCCGTCGACCTGTCCGCCGCCGCGGATCGTATAGCGGTCGGGCGCGATGGCGGCATCGAAATCCAGCGCAAAGCGACGCCCGCGCGCCCCCGCCAGCGACACGCGCGCCGTCCCGCTTCCCCCCGTCAGCGATGCGGACCCGTCAAGCCGCGCAAGGCTGAGCGTCCCGCGCGACAGGCCGCGCGCCTGCGCCTGCACCGACAATGTGGTCCCATCGGGGTCCAGCAGCGTCGAGAAGCGAAGCCGCCCGCTGCGTATCCGCATACCCGCAATCATTGCGGCGCGGGCGGTCAGGTCGCCGTCGATCCGCTGGATATCCTCAACGGGGGCAAAGCGGATCGCGCCGCCCAGCCCGCCGCCCGCCACGTCGATCTGCCCCGAAAAGCCGCCGGTCACGATATCCAGCGCGCCCTGCCCGCGCGTGCCCGCCACGTCCAGCCGGTCGACGACCACCCGGGCCGTGCCCCCGCGCGGCAACAGGATGGTGCCCGCGCCCGTGAACGGCCCAATGCGCGAGCCGCCCGCTGCGGTATAGCGATACCCCTCTGCCACCGGGTCCAGAGCGGCCTGCACGTCGGACAGACCCAAGGTGGCATTCGGCGCGGCCAGCCGCAGGCGCAGGGCAGGCCGCTCGATCCGCCCGTCCAGGTTCAGCACCACCGGCCCATATTGGCGCGACACGCCCTGTCCGGCGAACACGAAGCTGCCGTCGATCCGGCGATAGCCATCGCCGGTCAGCGTCAGCCCCGGCGAGACCAGCCGCAGGCCACGGAAATGCAGGATGCGGTCGGGGCCGCGTTCAAGCCGGGTGACGATGCGCGGCAATCCTTGCGTCAGCGACCGGAAGAAGGCGTTTTCCAGCGTCAGCATTCGCGCGCTGCCGGTGCCGACGATTCGCGTGCCGCGCCCGCCCGCGCCCGGCACGACCGACAGCTTCGTATCCACCTCGACCACGCCCAGCCCCGCAATGCGGTAGCGCCGCAGTCCGCCAGCCAGCCCGACTTCGTAGCGCCCGGTCTTCAGGTCGACCAACAGCATGACGCGTCCGTTGAGCTGGTCGGACCTCAGCTGAAGCGCGTCGGCGGTGATGTTCGCGCTCGTCACCTTCAGCGGCCCGGAAACCGACAGGTTGCGCAGGATGCCACCCGCCACATCACCCACCCCCGTCACGCGCGCGGCGGTCAGCGCCAGCGGCACGGTCACCGGCGCAGCCGACAGGCGACCGCGTCCCATTGCGCGCACGCGTTCGAATCCGGTCTGGTCGAACGCCACACGGTCGGCGGTCAGCCGATAGTCGAAACTCGCGCGATCGAACGCCCCATCCAGTGTTACCCGCGCGGCGATGTTGCGACCGCTCATGTTCGGAAACAGCGCCGCCGGCCGTAGCAGGCGAATGTCGGTCACGAAATTGCGCCAGCCGTTGGTGGCAAGGTCGATGCCGCCCTCACTGTCCATCGCCAGCGATGCCGTGCGCGCGCTCAGCCGCCCCGACAACCGCCGGTCGGCCAGGGTCGCATCAGCGCTCAGGCGAATGGTCGGCAGCGACAGCCGCTGAAGTCGCCCGCGCAACAGGGGCGCGGGGGTGACCTGGCCGTCAAGGCGATAGCGCCCCGCATCGACGCCCAGCCGGAGCGCGACCAGCTCCGCCGTGCCCAGCGTCGCAACGGCGCGCCCGCGCCAACGCGACCAGCGCCCGTCGCCCGCCACATCGAATCGCACCGGCGACTGCGTGCCGATGGCGCGCGACAGCAGCCCACCGGCACGCCCGCGCCCGCGAGCGGCAAGTTCGAAACGGTCGCGGTCGGGTGCTGCGTCCAGCGTCAGCCGGACGAAATCGCTGCCCGCCACCAGCGCCGCTGCCTCGATCATGGCGCGGCGGTCATGCACGTCACCGCCCGCGATCAGCCGCGCGCTACGCTCCTGCCCCGCGACGGCGGGCGCGAGTTCGAGGCGCTCGATCGCCAATCGCCCGACATGAATGTCGAAGCCCGGCAGGATCGGCCCCTTTCGCCCGGTCGGCGTCGGCTGTGGCAGCTTGAACAGGCGCGCGCGCGGCACGATCAGACTGCGGATATCCAGCCGGTTGCGCGCCCATTCGAGCGGCCGCCAGTCAAGCTCGGCATGTGGCGCGGCGAAGACCAGCCCGCGCGGGTCGCTGATCCGAATGTCGATCAGCGTCGCCCGGCCATAGATCGACCCCTCGATCCGGCCGATCCGGTATCGCATACCATTGCCCGGCGCCAATGCGGCGATGCGGTCGGTGATGAAGCGGTGCCCAAGCTGCGTATCGGCGACGAACAGCGCCGCGCCCATCAGAGCCGCCAAGGCCACGACGATGATCGCCACGACGCGGGGCCAGCGCGCGCGGCGCACGGGGACAGGGCTTTCGGCCTCGCTCAAAAGGCCTGACCCAGGCTGACATAGACGGCGATGTGCGAATCCCCCGGCTGGGGATTGAGCGGCGTGCCGACGTCGACACGGATCGGGCCGAAATTGGAATAATAACGCACGCCCACGCCGGCCCCGTAGCGAAAGCCCGAAAATTTCGGCAGCGGAGAGGTATAGATGTTGCCCGCGTCGATGAACGGCACGACGCCGAAATTGCCGAACGCCCGGACGCGCGCCTCAAGCGAAAATTCTGTCAGGCTTCGGCCGCCGATCGGATCGTTGTTCAGATCGCGCGGCCCGATCGACTGAAAGCCATAGCCCCGCACCGAGGCGCCTCCCCCGGCATAGAAACGCCGCGACGGTGCAATCGCGTCGCGCGGCGCGCCCAGGATCGTGCCCAGCCGCGTGCGCGCGGCCAGCACAACCCGATCCCCGAACGGGCGATAGATGCTGGCGTCGATCTGGGTCCGGGCATAGCCGAAGGCCGCACCCGACAGCGAAACTTCCGGCGACAGCCGCCCGCCCAGCCGAAAGCCGGTCGTGGGGTTGAGCAGGTCGTCGGTCCCGTCATAGGTCAGGCTGGTGGGTAGCGCGCCGATGAAATAGACGCGCTCACGCGGCTCACCGGTGGACAGGATCACATCCTCCTCCCGCGACGCCGCCAGTTCGGCGCCGACCGACCAGACCCAGGATTTCTGAAAGAAGATATTGGTCTGCCGCTCCAGCGTGCCGGACAGCAGGAAGGTATCGGCCTGATAGGCGTCGCGTTCCAGATGCGCCGCCGTCGCCTGCAACGTCAGCACCCGGTCGCGCTGATGGAAATTGTTGCGTCGGAACGTAACGCCCGCCAACTGCTCACGCGTGCCCGCGACCCCGCGCAACGTCACTGCGCCTTCGGGTGGGAACAGGTTGCGATGCGTCCAGTTCGCCTCGACCCGCGCGCCTTCGCCCGTGCCATAGCCGATTTCGCCCGCGATCGTGCGTGGCGGCGCGGGGAACATGCGGACGTCCAGATCGACGGTGCCGGGCGCTTGGCCCTCCACCGGCTCGATCCGCACGGCAGAAACCAGCCCCGTCTGGACGATCGCGCGGCGCAGGTCGTCGACCGAGCCCTGGTCGAACGGCTCGCCGGGTTCGAAACGGGCGATGTCCTGCACATGGTCACCGTCGAACACGCGATTGTCGCGTGTGGTGATGCGCCCGAATCTCAACGCCTCACCCGGCGTGACCGCCACCGCCAGTGTCGCGGTGCGGGTGGCGTGGTCGACGACGATGCGCGGCTCCCCCACTTCGGCAAAGGGAAAGCCCGCCCGCCCGATACGCTCCCGCAGGTTCGTCTCGGCAGCGGCGATGGTGTCGGCGTTGACCGGATCGGTAGGCTCGACGGCAAAGGCGCGGCGCAGCTCCTCGGCCTTTGCACCCGCAGCCTCCACCCCTTCCAGCGTCACGCCGGCAAAGCGATAGACCTCCCCCGGACGGGCGGTCAGAAACACGGTGACCTCGCCCGCCCCCGCCTCGACCCGCGTGTCGACCTCTGCCGCGTAATAGCCCTCGGCCCGCAACAGTTCGTTCAGCAGGCTCGAATCCTCCCGCGCGCGGCGGTTCAGCTGCGCGGCATTCGAGCTTTCATTCTCGTGCAGACGCAGCGTCGATGCTTCATTGAACCGCTGTCGCATCAGGTCGGTCCAGATGCCGTCCATCCCCTCGACCCGGTAACGATAGCGGGTTTCGGCGGCGATCTGCTGCGCGGTATCGATGACGGCGACCGGATCGGTCGGCTGGGTCGACAGGTCGGGCCAGTCGATGCCGAGTTCGGGCATCGGCGCCAGCGGCGCAGCGGGATCGAGCGGAACGTCGTCGACCTGCGACGGCTGTGGCGCGGCCTGCCCCCAGGCGGCGGCAGGCGACAGCGCGATCAGGCCGGCGGCGGCGGCGGACCAGCGACCCCGGCGGAGTGGCGACGACATGCCCCTGCCCTATTGCCTCGCTGCGCCGGCGGCAATGGGCGAGCGCGACACCGCCCGCCCCTCCGCCTCAATCCGTCGCCGCCAGCCGTGCCACCCGCGCGCGATGTTCGTCGGCGCCAAAGGGGAAATGCAGGAACAGCCACGCCGCCGACATGGACAGCACCAGATAGGTGCCCGCGAACAGGATGGTCAGCCAGTCCAGCGTCGCGCCATCGACCTGACCGGGCCTGGCACCTTCGGGAAAGCCCGCCGCCGCCAGAATAAGGCCCGACACGAAAATGCCGATGCCGCTGGTGCATTTCTGGACGAAAAAGGCTCCGGCAAAGAACACCCCCTCGCTGCGGCGACCTGTGCGCACTTCGCTATGTTCGACCACATCGGCCATCATCGACGCGCCGAGGATCGCGGTGCCAACGCTGACGGCGGAATTGAGCGTGTAGATGGCGAACAGGACCGGTACCATCGCGGGATCGTCGGGCGTCGGGAACAACCCCGCCAGCCGCAGTGCAAAGGGCGTTGCCTGAAGCAGACCCGCCGCTGCGATCATCGACGCGGCCGCACGTGGCTTGCCGACACGGCGTGCAATGGCGGGCGCGCCGACGAACGCGATCACCACGCCTGCGAAAAGCACCGCAGCCAGCCACGCAAAGGTCGCCGTTTCGAAGCGCCAGACAAAGCTGTAGAGGTAATTGGACAGCGCAAAGCTGATCCCCTGATTGGTATAGGCGAACAGCCCCGCCGCCATCAGGATCAGGAACGGGCGATTACGGACCGCCCCGGCCAGCTCGCGAAAGGCAACGCCAACGCCGCCGCGTTCGATATGGGGTTGAGGCAGGCGCGCGATTTCGCGGTGGGTGCCGATGGCCGACACGAGAATCGCGACCAGCATCGCGCCCGCGCCTGCAATCGCAAAGCTCTGATACCCCGCACGGTTCAGAAGGCCGTTCGACTGGCCCGGCTCCGGCACCAGAAACAACTGATACGCTGCCAGCAACATCAGCAATCCGCCCGCCCACCCAAAGATATAGCGATAGGCGGTGATCCGCGTGCGCTCGTCATAATCGGCAGTCAGTTCGGGGGTCAGCGCCTGGCTTGGCACTTCATAGGCGGAAACGGCAGTCCGGACGACCACCGCCGCCCCGAACAGCCACGCCAGCGTCCAGCCCGACGACAGCGCGGGCGGGTTCCACAGCGCGACCCAGCCCAGCGCGATCGGCAGCGCGGCTGCATACATCCACGGATGCCGCCGCCCCCATCGCCCGCGCGTGCGGTCCGACGCGACGCCGATCATCGGATCGATCACTGCGTCCAGTAACAGCGCGCACATGACGATGAAGCCGACCTGCGCCGAAGGCAGCCCGATCACCTGATTGTAGAAGAGCAACAGGAACGTGCCGAACCCATTGTCCTTCACACCATAAGCGACCGCGCCAAAACCATAGGCCAGCGTCGTCGCGGTGGCGACGCGGCGGACGGGCGGCAGCGGGGCGACATCGGCCTTTCGCGGCTCCGGTATCGAGTGGTTCACCGGGTCCCGATCCCGACAGCAACGTCCACGAAAATCATTTGGAAGATCGGGTATGGATTCGCGCTTGCCATGCAGCCCCCGTTTCGCCTAGCCCTTGTGCCACAACGCCGGCGACGCTGCGTGGTTTCGACGCGGCGAACGACCGGCCAGGGGAGAGGATGCCGCATGGCGCTGGATGCCGAAACATTCGATGCGCTGATCGAGGGGGTTCGCCGGTTCGTCACCGACCGGCTGCGCCCGCTGGAGGCCGAGGTCGAGGCTGACGACGCCGTACCCGCGCCCGTGGTCGCCGAGATGCGTGAGATGGGCCTGTTCGGCCTGTCGATCGCGCCCGAATATGGCGGGCTGGGCCTCAACATGGTCGAGGAATGCCGCGTGGCGATGGAAACGGGGCACACCACCCCGGCCTTTCGTTCGGCATTCGGGACCAATGTTGGGATCGGCAGCCAAGGCCTGGTCATGGCTGGTACGCCCGAACAAAAGGCTGAGTGGCTGCCGCGCATCGCCAGTGGCGAAATCATCACCAGCTTTGCCCTGACCGAACCCGATGTCGGCTCCGATTCCGGCAGCGTGAAGACACGCGCGGTGCGCGACGGCGACATCTATCGCCTGTCGGGGACCAAGCGTTACATCACCAACGCCGACAAGGCTGACCTGTTCACGGTCATGGCCCGCACCGGTGAAGAGGCCGGGGGGCGCGGTGTCACCGCCTTTCTGGTTCCACGCGACCTGCCCGGCGTGTCGGTGGGCGAACCTGAAAAGAAGATGGGACAGCGCGGCGCGCGGGTGTGCGACGTGCATTTCGACGACGTCCCCGTCCCCGCCGCGAACCGGCTGGGCAATGAGGGCGATGGCTTTCGCATCGCCATGCGCGTGCTGGACCGCGGGCGGCTGCACATTGCCGCCGTCTGCGTCGGCGTCGCGGAGCGGCTGATCGCGGACACCGTCGCCTATGCCGCCGAACGCCGCCAGTTCGGGAAGCCCATTGCCGAGCATCAGCTGATCCAGGCGATGATCGCCGATTCCAAGACAGAGGCACTGGCCGCCCGTGCGCTGGTCCTCGAAACCGCAGCGGCCAAGGATGCCGGCGGCGACGTGGTGCTGGAAAGCGCGGCGGCCAAGCTGTTCGCCAGCGAAATGGTTGGCCGCGTTGCCGACCGCGCGGTGCAGGTGCATGGCGGCGCGGGCTATATCGCCGATTACGGCATCGAGCGGCTGTACCGCGATGTCCGGCTGTTCCGCATTTACGAGGGCACCAGCCAGATCCAGCAGATCATTATCGCGCGCGAAACGATGAAGCGGGGCGGGTAAGGTCAGGGACTGCGAAAGGAACGACCGATGCAAACCGTCCTCCGCGCCGCCGCGCTGCTGAGCCTGCTGACCCCCGTGGCCGGGCATGCGCAATCCCCCCCGTCGCGGGCCGCGCGCGGCGACCATGTCGCGCTGGCGGTCTCTGACCTGCAGGCCAGCGCCGAATTTTACAGGCGGGTCTTCGGGTTCGCCGAGTTGAAGGCGCCAGTGGTCAACCGCCGCTGGCTCGACCTGGGCGGCGGGTTCGCGCTGCACCTCATTCCCGGCCGCACCGCGCCCGTCGGGATCGATCGTGGCAATCACCTGGCGGTCGCGGTCGGCGATTTTGACGGCTTCGTCGCCAATTTGGCGGCGATGGGCGTTCCGTTCACCGACTTTGAAGACCGCCCATCGACGGTGCAGCGCCTGCGCACCGACGGGGTGCGTCAGGTCTATATCCGCGATCCCGACGGCCATCGGATTGAGGTCAACGACGCCGCCGCTCAGCGGGGCTGAGGCAAAAGGAGTACCCTATGGACACCAACAGCCTGTTCCGTCTGGATGGTCGCGTCGCGCTCGTCACCGGGGGATCGCGGGGCATCGGACGGATGATCGCGCAAGGGTTCGTCGGCATGGGCGCGCGCGTCTATATCAGTTCGCGAAAGGCCGATGCCTGCCACGCCACCGCAGAGGCGCTGGGCGACAGTGCCATCCCCCTGCCCGCCGATGTTTCGACGGTTGAGGGGTGCCGCGCGCTTGCCGCCTCGATCGCACAGCGCGAAGAGGCACTGGACATCCTGGTCAACAATGCGGGCGCGGCCTGGGGCGAGCCGTTCGAGATCTTTCCGGAAACTGGCTGGGACAAGGTCATGGACCTGAACGTCAAATCTCCCTTCTTCCTGACCCAGTCGCTGCACGCGCTGCTAAAGGCCAGCGGCCGTGCGGACCGCCCGGCAAAGGTAATCAACATCACCTCGATCGACGGTCAGCGGCTGAACGGGTGGGATACATATAGCTATCATGCGTCGAAATCGGCGCTGATCTATTTGACCAAGCGCATGGCCGCGCGGCTGATCCGCGATCATATCAACGTCACTTCGATCGCGCCCGGCGCCTTTGCCAGCGACATGAACAAGGCCGCGCGCGACCATGGCGACGACGTGGCAAAGGCGATCCCCGCGGGCCGGATCGGCGTGTATGAGGATATGGCGGCGGCCGCCATCTACCTCGCCGCCCGCGCAGGCGATTATGTGGTGGGCGACACGATCACCGTCGACGGTGGGTTGGTGAACGCTTCGCTGGGCCGCAGCATCGACGCTTGACACGCCCGGTTTGCCACCGCTTTCCGGCGTATCGACAGGAACAGCGGCCACAGCATGAATGCGCCCAGCGCAACCCCGCTCGCAACCGCCAGCGGCGCGGCCAAAAGCGGCGTCAGAACCGCCAGCGCTGACCGCCACAGGCCGTCGGCCCGCAGCACTGGCCACGCCCAGGCAAGCACCAGCGCAACCGATACACAGTCATAGTCGCTGACATAGATCGAGCCGAGCAGGACACCCAGCAGCAACATCGCAAACGAGGTCGGCGTCGCCCCGTCGGTACGCCACCGCGCCAGCACAAGCCACGCGACCACTGCGCTGACCAGCACCTGCGCGGCATAGGCAACGGCGACCGCCGCATCCAGATGACGAACCAGCACGAATGCCGAGATCATCCGGTGCCAGGTCCCCCAGCCATTCTCCAGGATGACCGTTTTCAGCATCGCGCCCTGCGCCGCATAGGCCAGCCACAAGTCAATCCCGAAGATGACGAGCGAGAGCATAATCAGCAGCACCGCTGTCAGGCACAGCGCTGCGACCGCACGATATTCCCGTCCCGCCAGAAGCGCGAGCGGCACCAGCCACGCCAGCTGCGGCTTGACCACCAGCAGCGCCAGTATCGCGCCGGCCAACATGGGGCGGCGCTCCAGCAGGATAAGGCCCCAGCCCAGAACAGCTGCGATCCAGCACCCGTTCTGCCCCCCGATCGCGTTGATGAGGATGGCGGGTGGGGCGAGGGCCAGCAGGAACCAGTTCGACGGGGCGATCCGCCGCACGGCCAGCGCGAAGGCAAGCCACCCGCCCACCTGCCATACCAACCAGCCCGCCTCGTACGGCAAAAGGCCGATCGGCGCGGTAAGCAGCAGCATGACGGGCGGATAGCTGTAATGATAAAGGTCGATCGGCCCGCCGACGACCGCCTGCTGGAAATCGTGGAACAGCCTAAGATCATAGATCAGCGTTGCCCGACCGGAGATCGCAAGCCGGGCCGCCGACCAGAAGTTCAGGAAATCCTCTCCAAAGGGACGGTCATTGCCGTCGGTCAACCCGACCTGTCTTTGCATAGCCAGGTAGATCACGAGAAGGATGGGAGCGACCAGGCACCATATGACAGCGATCCGCCGGATCCGCGGCATGTCGAGCCAGAGGTTCAGGCTATGGGCGAAAGAGCGGGACATGAGCCCGCCATAGCCAGCGGTGGTGTAGAAATAATTGCGTGCGGGTGCGGCCATGGCGGAATGCTGAAAGCGTCAGCGCCGTAACGACCCGGTCACATTCCACTTTCACAAAAGTCCGCAAGATCGAACAAGCGGGGCTTTCAAATGCGTATCCTTTTTACGGCAGCAGCACTGATCGGCATTGCGGCCACGGCACATGCGCAAACCGTTTCGCAGCCCAGCTTTTGCGAACGACTGGCCGCGCAAACCGGCATGAAGCCCACGAACAAGCCGAAGATGTGGGAAATCCGCACGATGAACGGCCTGAAGGCCGCACTGATCGGGGATTCCACCAGCGTTATGATGGGCGTGGGGAGCGCGGGGCCGGCCACGGCGGAAGAATATGAACGGCTGTCCAAGACGTGCAAACCCGCGAAGAAAGGCCCGCAGTGCGATCTGGTCGGACCTGTCGAACTGCAACTGACGATCAAGAATGGAGAGCAGGTGCGGCAAGTCGCAGAAGCAGGCGAAGCGGCACAGGTTGCGATGATCGGGTCGCGCGTCCGCTGCACTGACCTTTAACAAGCGGCGTCCGGCCGGGTCGTGGCTTTTGCGGCCCAGGCAGAAAGTGTGATGGCCCCGTTTATGATTGCCGCGTTTGCAGTTGTCGTGGTCGGGGTCATGTCCGTTCGGGCGAACCGCAAGTTCCGCGCCGAGCGGCGATTGCCGATGCAATGGTGGCTTGATGGTTCAGTGACATGGACCGCACCGCGTCGATGGGCGCTGGCGTTCATGCCGGGGCTGGCGTTCGTTACGCTCTCGACCATTGCAATCATCAGCGTGACCATGTCGCCCCGCCCCGGTCAGGAAGGGTTGGCAGTACCCGGCATCGCTCTTTTTGGAACGACGTTCGTCGCGATCCACGCGCTGCATCTGTGGCTGATCGGGCGGACGATCAGCGCGCGCGGGTAGCGGCGCCTTAGGCCGCCAGCAGCCGCTCTGCCTGAGCGCGCGCTTCGGGTGTTACTTCGGCGCCGGACAGCATCCGTGCGATTTCCTCGCGCCGCTCATCGGGGCCGAGCGGTGTGACACCGGTGCGGGTCACAGTGCCGTCGCTCGACTTGGCGATGCGATAGTGGCGGCGGCCCCGCGCGGCGACTTGCGGGCTGTGGGTCACGACCAGCACCTGATTGCGCGTCGACAGCCGCGCCAGCCGGTCGCCGATGGCGCTGGCAACGGCGCCGCCGACACCGCGGTCGATTTCGTCGAACACCAAGGTCCGCGCACCGCCCTCTTCAGCCAGCGCCACCTTCATCGCCAGGATGAAGCGCGACAATTCGCCGCCACTGGCGATTTTCATCAACGGAGCAAAGGGCGCGCCGGGATTGGTGGACACCTCGAACTCGACACGGTCGCTGCCGTCGGCGCCCCATTGCTCGCGCGGCAGCGGCGCCACGGTGGTGCGAAAGCGCGCGGCATCGAGCTTCAGCGGCGCCAGTTCGGCCGCGACCCCGGCATCGAGCCGCCCCGCCGCTTCGGCGCGCGTCGCACTCAAAGCCTTCGCGGCGGCGACATAACGCGCCTCTGCCGCATCGGCCGCGCGGGTCAGGCCCGCCAGTCCGGCCTCCCCGCCCTCGACCAGCGCCAGCCGTTGCGCCAGTTCTTCGGACAGTGCCGGCAGTTCGTCCGGCTGCACCCGGTGCTTGCGAGCCACGCCGCGCAGTTCGAACAGCCGCGCCTCATCCGCTTCCAGAACGGCCGGGTCGAACGCCAGCGCATCGGCGGCGACGTCCACCTGATCCTGAGCACCCGCGCCCTCAACGATTGCGCGGTCGATCGCCGCCAGCGCGTCCACCAGCGCCGGATGCGCTTCGCCCGCGCGCTCCAGGATACGCGCAGCCTGACGCAGCCGCGACAGTGCGCCGTCGGACCCGTCAAGCAGGTCGGCCACCGCCGTTAATTCACCGGCCACCCGCTCACCGCGCTGCATCGTCGCGCGGCGTTCGGCCAGTCGTTCTTCCTCACCCGCTTCGGGCGCTAGGGTCGTGAGTTCGGCCACCGCGTGGGCCAGCCATTCGCGGTCCCGTTCGGCCACCGCCTGGGCCGCGCGCGCTTCCTCCAGGCGGGCGACAGCGGCACGCCATTCGCGCCACGCCGCACTGACGGCGCCAGCGTCCGCACGGGCAAAGGCGTCGAGAAGCGCCCGGTGCCCGCGCGGGTTCAACAGCCCGCGATCGTCATGCTGCCCGTGGATCTCCACCAGCATCGCGCCCAGTTCGCGCAGCAGCCCGGCGGACGCGGGCTGATCGTTCACAAAAGCGCGGCTGCCGCCATCGGCCTTGACCAGCCGACGGATCATCAACGGCTCACCCGGTTCGATCGACAGCCCGTTATCGCCAAGCAGCGCGGCAATGGGACCGTCGGCAGCGGGAATGTCGAAGCTGGCCGTCACCACCGCCTGCGCCGAACCATGGCGCACCAACCCGCTGTCCCCGCGCGCGCCCAGCACCAGGCCCAGCGCGTCGAGCAGGATCGACTTGCCGGCGCCCGTCTCTCCGGTAAGGACACCCAGTCCCGCGCCGAAATCGAGGTCGAGCGCCTCGATCAGCACCACGTCCCGGATCGACAGCGCGGTCAGCATGACGGAAGGCCCAGCGTAAGGATCAGGTGCCGACCGGGTCGATTTCGGTCGCCGGCTTTTGCGGCGCCTGTGGCGGCAGAACGGGGTTTTCACCCATCAGTTCGTACGCGCGCTCATACCATTCGGTACCCGGATAGTTGGCGCCCAGCACGGCGGCCGACTTGCGCGCTTCATCACGCAGGCCAAGGTTCAGATACGCCTCCACCAGACGCATCAGGGCTTCCGGCGCGTGGCTGGTCGTCTGGAACTGATCGACGACCGAGCGATAGCGCATCGATGCCGCCAGCCATTGGCCGCGACGGCCATAGAAACGCCCGACCTCCATCTCCTTGCCCGCAAGGTGGTCGCGCACCAGGTCGACCTTCAGCCGCGCATCGGCGGCATAGCGGGTGTTGGGGTAACGGCGCGACAGTTCACCCAGCGAATCGAGCGCCTGCTGCGTGATCTTCTGGTCGCGGGTCACGTCGGTGATCTGCTCGTAATAGCCGAGCGCGATCAGGTAATAGGCATAGGGCGCGTCGCGATTGCCCGGATGAACCGCCAGAAACCGCTGCGCCGACTGAATGGATTCGGTGTAATCCTTGTTCAGATAATAGCTGAACGCACTCATCAACTGCGCACGGCGCGCCCAGACCGAATAGGGATGCTGCCGCTCGACTTCGTCGAACAGCGCCGCCGCCTGCTTGTACTGGCCGCGATCAAGCCGCTGCTTGGCGGCCATGTACAGGGTGCTGACGTCGCGGGCGACATAGGGGATGTCGGCGCCTTGGTTCGAGCGGGCACAGGCGCTGAGACCGAAGGCGGACAGGACGACCGCGCCGAGCGCGAGGGGGCGGATGGGCAAGCTACGCATGGCGCCTCCTTACCCGACGCGCGTTCCGGCGAACAAATCAATTTTTGCGCCGGGCATGGACTTGCCAGACGAAACGATCCCCATGCTAGCTGCGTTGCAGCGATTGCCCGATTCGTAATTCCGGAGAATGAGCCTTGCCCGCAACCAAGCTTGCCACCCACCGCGTCGAAAAGCCTTGGGGCCGGATGAAGCTGTATCCCGGTTTTGCAGACCCGGCGCCCGGCGGGGAACCGGTGGGCGAAGTGTGGTTCCAGCAACCCGGTGACAGCACGCCGGACCTGCTGATCAAATATCTGTTCACCAGCGAAAAGCTGTCGGTTCAGGTCCATCCGAATGACGAACAGGCGCAGGCACGCGGTCTGCCGCGCGGCAAGGACGAATGCTGGCTGATCCTGGATGCTGAACCCGATTCGACCATCGCGGTGGGCACCGTGCGCCCGTTGTCGGCCGACGAACTGCGCGCCGCCGCGCTCGACGGGTCGATCGAGGAACTGGTCTACTGGAAGCCGGTGAAGGCAGGCGACTTCCTCTATTCGGAATCGAACACGGTTCACGCGATCGGCGCGGGCATCACGCTGATCGAAGTGCAGCAGAACAGCGAAACCACCTATCGCCTGTATGATTATGGCCGCCCGCGCGAGTTGCACCTGGATGACGGCGTGGCCGTCAGCGACGCCGTGCCCTATGTTCCCTACCCCTCCCCCGGCGAAGTGGCGGCGGGGCGCACAATCCTGGTCGAAGGGCCAAAATTCGTGCTGGAACGCTGGACCGGCGGCGCGCGCGACGTGAACCTGCCCGACGGTGAGACGGGCTGGCTGGTGCCGGTGCGGGGATCCGGCCAGGTGGGCGGGGTCGAATGGCAGGCGGGCGAATGCGTGTCGGTGACCGGCAGCGAGCGGATCGACGCGTCGGAAGATGCCGACCTGCTGTTCGCTTATCCCGGCGAAACCCGACTGCCAGCTTAACGGCAGGTAGTTTTTCGTTCACGAAACAACCGGCAGCATTGCGTCGTTCTTGATGCCTGAAACAGGTAGAAGGAACGACCATGCGAACCCCCATGCTGACCGCGCTGATCGCCGCCATCGCGCTTCCCGCGGTGCCTGCTGTTGCGCAGCATAACCCGCGTGAGAGCAATCGCGAATATCGCCGCGAAGTGCGCGATGCCGATCGCGACTATCGCCGGGATCTACGCAACGCCGACTCGCGCCGGGATGTGCGAGAGGCGCGCCGCGAATATCGCCGGGAGGTTCGCGACGCCCGTCAGGACCGTCGCCAGGATCGCCGCGACTGGCGCCAGTATCGCAATTACGACTGGAACCATCCGGGTCGCGGCCAGCGCCGCTATTACGCGGACCAATATTATCGCGACGGCCGCTATTATCAGCCGCGCCGCCTGGGCCGCAACGACCGCATCTATCGCGGAAATGACGGACGTTATTACTGCCGTCGCAATGACGGCACGACGGGCCTGATCATCGGCGCACTTGGCGGTGGTGTGCTGGGTAACTTGCTGACGGCGGGCAATTCGGGCCTGATCGGCACGCTGCTGGGCGGTGGTGCGGGTGCGCTGCTGGGCCGTCAGATCGATCGCGGCGGAGTACAGTGCCGCTGATTGCTCTTGAGTGACAAAGGGGGCCGGGCGAGCAATTGCCCGGCCCCTTTTCGATTCAGATCAGGCCGCCGCCCAGAAACAGCCGGATCGCACCCAGCACGATCAGCACCAGGTTGAAGTTGCGCCCGGTATTGCTGTTCGACAGCGCGCCAACGGCCGTGCCCACCACCGGGATCGTCAGCACGAACCACAGCGACCAGCCCAGCAGCGGTATCCAGCCAAGGATAATCAGCGGGAGCGAGAGCAATCCAATCAGGATCGAGAGAAGATTGAGCATGGCGGTGATATAGCCCCCTAAAACACCCGGTTCAATAGATGCTGGCGACCGGCACGATCACCTCGTTGCGGCGAAACGGCCCCGGTACGAAGGGCGCGTTGTAGAACGCATATTCGACCCGGTCGCCTTCAGACCATATTCCTCAAGCCACACCCGCAGCGCCGCTTCGCGTTCGGCAAGCATCAGGTCGTCGGCACGGCCCGCAAACCGGATCGCCGCGACGCGCCGCCCCTTCAGCGTTTCGATCTCAACATCGGCGGGGGGTGCAGGCGGATCGGTGTCGAGATAGGTTTGCGGCAACACGAAACGCGTGCGCCATTTATTCCCATCGGCGTCGGACAGAACAGGCGCGGTCATCGCGATCTTCTCACCATCGCGTGAATTGGCGAAGATATAGTCCGCCAAATTCCTGAAACCCTGCGAAAGCGCCTCCTCGCGCGGGCCGGTGACGCGCGTATTGGCCACTTTCATCGCGCCATAGGCCCGCACCTCCACCGCGCCGTCCTTCAGCACCAGGGTATAGGGTGGCGTTTCGACGCGCGTTGCCCACCACGCCGCCGCACCTGCCGCTGCCGCCACCGCGATGCCGCCGCCAATCCATTTCGCGCGCTGATCGACCTTCAATTCCATTGCCTTCATCTCCGTCACGGCCAACAGCCTGTCCTACAACCAACCAAATAGGTTACCGGTGAGTCGATGTGGGACAGGAGGGCTTAGCATGGATATCGACCGGCTGATCGACGAACTCATCGAACGCGAAGGTGGTTTCATCAACCACCCCGCCGACCGTGGCGGACCAACGCGCTGGGGCGTGACCGAAGCAACCGCTCGCGCCGCCGGCTATCGCGGCGCGATGCAGGATTATCCACGTGCGGCGGCCGGATCGCTGTATTGCGCGCGTTACTGGCTGGCTCCGCGCTTCGACGCGGTGGCGACGCGCGCACCCGCCTTGGCGGCCGAATTGTTCGACACGGGCGTGAATATGGGGCCTGCGGTCGCCGCTGGCTTTCTCCAGCGCGCGCTGACCGCGCTCAATCGTACCGGGCGCGACTATCCCGATCTGGCGGTCGATGGCCGTATCGGGCCGCAGACATTGGCGGCGCTCGACCGCTTTCTCGCGCTTCGCGAGCCCGGCGGCGAAACGGTGCTGTTGAAGGCGGTGGAGGCGATGCAGGGCGAACGCTATCTGCGCCTCGCCGAACGCCGCCCCGCCAATGAGGCTTTTCTGTACGGCTGGCTCGCCAACCGTCTGGGCAATCATTGAGGGGGCGGCGCGATGACCATTCTGAATGCCGTGATCGGCCCGGTGGCCGGTCTGATCGACAAGATCATTCCCGACCCTAAAGCCCGCGATCAGGCAAAGCTGGAACTGCTGAAGCTGGAGGGCAGCCAGGAACTGGACACGCTGAAAACGCAGTTATCGGCAATCGTGGCGGAGGCGCAGTCGCCCGATCCATGGACCAGCCGCGCGCGGCCCAGCTTTCTGTATGTCATGTACGCCCTATTCCTGTGGGCGATCCCGATGGGCCTGATCGCCGCCGCCGACGCTGAAATGGCCGACGCCATCGTGGCTGGGATCACCGGCTATCTGCGGGCCTTGCCGGAGGAGCTGTATACGCTGTTTGGCACCGGCTATCTCGGTTATACGGCCGCGCGGCAATGGGGGAAGGTGAAGGGCGTGGAGCGTTGAGCGTTCGCGGGCGCTCTTGGCAGGCGCCCGCCCGCCCCCATATGCGGCGCCATGAGCAAATCGACAGCGTGGCACGGCACGACGATTCTTTCCGTGCGCCGATCGGGCAAGGTGGTGATTGCGGGCGACGGACAGGTCTCCGCCGGACAGACCGTGATGAAGCCCAATGCCCGCAAGGTCCGCCCGTTGGGCGACGGCAAGGTGATTGCAGGGTTCGCCGGCGCGACCGCCGATGCCTTTACCCTGTTCGAGCGGCTGGAAGCCAAGCTTGAGCGTCATCAGGGCCAGTTGCTGCGCGCCGCGGTCGAGCTGGCCAAGGACTGGCGCACCGACAAGTTTCTTCGCAATCTGGAAGCGATGCTGATCGTCGCGGACAAGGATGTGACGCTGGTCGTCACCGGCAACGGCGACGTGCTAGAGCCCGAAGGCGGCATCGCGGCGATCGGTTCGGGCGGCAACTTTGCCCTCGCCGCCGCCCGCGCGCTGGCCGATTACGAGGCAGATCCAGAGGTGCTGGCGCGCAAGGCGATGGGCATCGCCGCCGATCTGTGCGTCTATACCAACGATCGGCTGACGGTGGAGACGCTCGACAGCGCGACGTGATGGCGGGGTGACGCGCGCGCGGAGAGCCGCTACCCCTTGCCGCAATGCCCGTCGCCCGCCGCACCCTTGTCGCCAGCGCGCTCGCGCTTCCTGCCTGTGCGCCGACGGCGCGGCTGTCGTTGGCGCAGGCGCCCGCCTGTCTGCCGCCGGTTCGCGCGGAAATCGGCCGGATCATTCGCACCGTCGCGGGCCTGCGGCCCTATCGGCCGTCGGGCTTCGTCGTTCGAGCCGATGCGCTGGCGGGCAAGCGGCTGGTTCATAATTACGGGCATGGCGGCGGCGGCATTACGCTGAGTTGGGGGACCAGTCGGCTGGCGATCGGATTGGGCCTGCGGGGCCATCGCGGCGATGTCGCGGTGATCGGGGCGGGCGCGGTGGGGCTGGCGACTGCGCGGCTGGCGCAGGAAGCGGGCTTTGCCGTCACCCTTTATGCAAAGGCACTGCCGCCGGAGACGACGTCGAACATCGCGGGCGGACAGATCGTGCCGACCAGCGTGTTCGATGAAGGGCACGTTACGCCTGCCTGGTTCGATCAATATCGCGCGGCGATGGATTATAGCTGGCGGCGGTTCCAGATCATGGTCGGGGACGATTACGGCATCCACTGGCTGCCGACATGGCAGCCCGCACGACGTACGCGCGACGGCGACGATCCAGAGGCGTTCCTCGCCGCCTATCAGCCTGCAAGGACTGAACTCGCGGCGGGGCGGCATCCGTTCGGCCCACGCACGATGATGCGGTTCGATACCATGTATGTCGAAACAGGGCGCTATTTGTCGCGGATGATCGCCGATTTCCAGCGCGCGGGCGGCCGCATCGTCATTCGCGATTTCGCCAGCCCCGCCGATGTCGCGACCCTGAGCGAAGGGCTGGTGTTCAACTGCACCGGTCTGGGTGCCCATCATCTGTTCGGCGACAGCGAATTGGTGCCCGTGCGCGGGCAGCTGGCCGTGCTGTTGCCGCAGCCGGAACTGGACTTCGCCTATGCAGGACCATGGGGTTACATGTTCCCGCGCGCCGACGGTGTGGTGCTGGGCGGCACGTTCGAACGCGGTGAGTGGGATGCGACGCCACAGCCCGCTGACATTGCCGGGATCGTCGCCGACCATGCGCGACTGACGGGGACATGGCGCTGTCCGACTTGAAGCCGCGCGCGGGCGCGCCATCTAGCGTCCATCAATCCCATGTTTTCCCGGATATCATGAACGAACAACTCACGCCCAAGGCGATCGTCGCCGCACTCGATTCGCACATCATTGGGCAAAAGGACGCCAAGCGCGCGGTCGCCGTCGCCCTTCGCAACCGCTGGCGGCGGCAACAGCTCTCCGCCGATCTGCGTGACGAGGTCAGCCCCAAGAACATCCTGATGATCGGCCCGACTGGCTGCGGCAAGACCGAGATCAGCCGCCGTCTGGCCAAGCTGGCCGACGCGCCGTTCGTCAAGGTTGAGGCGACCAAGTTTACCGAAGTCGGCTATGTCGGGCGCGACGTCGAACAGATTGCCCGCGACCTGGTCGAGGAAGCGATCCGGCTGGAAAAGGAACGCCGCCGTACCGCCGTAAAGGACAAGGCGGAGGCTGCGGCCATGACCCGCCTGCTCGACGCGCTGACCGGCAAGGACAGCTCGCAGGCCACGCGGGAGAGCTTCCGCCAGCGGCTGAACGAAGGGCATCTGGACAATACCGAGATCGAGATCGAGCTGGAGGCGGCATCGAACGCCCCGTTCGAAATCCCCGGTGCCGGGCCGCAGATGATCAATCTGGGCGAGATGATGAAGTCGTTCGGCGGCCCGCAGCTGAAGCGGCGCAAGATGAACGTCCATGCCGCCTGGGCCAAGCTGGTCGAGGAAGAAGCCGACAAGCGGCTGGATCAGGACGAGGTACACCGCGCCGCGCTGGCCGATGCGGAAGCCAATGGCATCGTGTTCCTCGACGAGATCGACAAGATCGCCGTCAGCGATGTGCGCGGCGGATCGGTCAGCCGTGAAGGCGTTCAGCGCGACCTGCTGCCGCTGATCGAGGGCACGACCGTTGCCACCAAATACGGGCCGATGAAGACCGACCATGTGCTGTTCATCGCATCGGGCGCATTCCATGTGGCCAAGCCCAGCGACCTGCTGCCCGAACTTCAGGGGCGCCTGCCGATCCGGGTCGAGCTGAAGGGGCTGACCGAGGATGATTTCGTCGCCATCCTGTCCGACACCAAGGCCAGCCTGCCCGAACAATATAAGGCGCTGATCGGCACCGAAGGGGTCAGCATCGACTTCACCGCCGACGGCATTCGCGCCATCGCCCGCATCGCGGCGGAGGTGAACGGGGAAGTCGAGAATATCGGCGCGCGCCGGTTGCAGACGGTGATGGAAAAGCTGCTGGAAGAAATCAGCTTCGATGCAGAGGATCGACAGGGCGCGACGCTGACCGTCGACGCCGCCTATGTCGAGGCGCAACTGGCCGACATTGCGCGCAACACCGACCTCAGCCGCTACGTGCTGTAACCCGGCCCCTCAGCCCGTCTGCCGCCGATATGGCGTGAAGTTGCCATAGCGGCAGATGGGCCCGGGGATCGACGACGTGCCGCGTTGCAACGTGCGGAACTGGTCGTTGCGGCACAACTGGCTGCCGAACACGCGTGAGACGACCAGGTCATTGTCGTCCAGGAACGTGCAGCCTTGCACCCTGGTCACCCACAAAGTGCTGCCGTCGCGATAGATCAGCGTGTCGGGCGACACGATCTGCGGTCCGCCGGTCCGTTGCAGGCTGATACAGTCGTTCGGTGCGCCAGCGACCCGGTCCTTCGTCGCTTCGGCGAATTCACGCGCGCCGCGTTCCCTTATATCGGCGGTTCGCTGGGCATCGGCGGCACAGCCGGCGCAGGCGAGCGCTGCGCTGGCGATCAGAAGCGCGCGCATCCTCAACGCTCCGCCTTGCGATAGGGGGTGAACTCACCCATCGCGCAGGAACCCGTCTGGAATTGCGAGGCGCGGTCGACCGTCCGGGCAATGTCGCCGCGGCACAGCCGCCCGATCGGCGTCTGGGTGATCAGGATATCGTCGCGTTCCAGATTGCAGCCGCCCGTCGTGTCGGTGCGATAGAGCAGCCGCCCGCTAACTTCATACAGGATGGTATTGCCGTAATATTGCGTGCGCCGTGTGGCGGTGGGCGGCAGGCAGCTTTGCGGGTCGCCCGCCGTGAAACCGGCCAGCGCCTCCCGCAACTCGGCGGCGTTTTCGGCGTCGCGGTCGGCGCGCGCCGCCTGTTGTTCAGCGGTTGCGGTGCAACCGGCAAGCAATGCTGCGGCGGCGATAATGGGCGGTGCGAGTCGCATGGCAGGCCTCTCCTGATCCTTTCGGATTTAGCCGCCAACGCATGAACCGGCGATGAGCGCCATCAACCCTTGAAACTGTCCTTCGCCGCGCGACGTTCGGCCAGAGCGGCGGCGCTGTCCACCCGCACAAAGGGGTTGGTCGCCCGTTCCGCGCCGATGGTGGTCGGCACCGTCGGCTGTCCGCCCGCGCGCAGCCGTTCGACCTCCGCCAGCCGCTCGGCCACCGCTGCATTATCCGGCTCGACATGCGCTGCGAAGCGGGCGTTGGACAGCGTATATTCGTGCGCGCAGTAGATGACCGTCTCCGGCGGCAGCGCGGCGAGGCGCTGAAGCGCGGCGTGCATCTGTTCGGGCGTCCCTTCGAACAAACGCCCGCAGCCCATGGCGAACATCGTATCCCCGACAAAGGCGATGGCGTCGTCGGCAAAATGATAGCTGATATGCCCGGCCGTGTGCGCGGGCGTTTCCCAGATCATCGCCCGGTGCGCGCCGATGGTCACGGCGTCCCCCTCCGCCACCAGCCGGTCGGCGGTGGGGATTTTTTCGGCTTCGGCGGCGGGGGCGGTGACGATCGCGCCATGCGCGTCCTTCACCCCCTGATTGCCGGCGGTATGATCGGGGTGCCAGTGGGTATTCCACACCTGCCCGATGCGCCAGCCGCGCGCATCGGCGGCGGCCAGCACGGGCGCCGCTTCGGCCGGGTCGACCACCACCGTCTCGCCAGTCTCGGCGTCATGGATCAGCCAGACATAATTGTCGGACAGCGCGGGCACGCCCACGACCTGAAGCGGCGCGGTCATCTTACCAGCTACCCGTATTGGGCATCGATGCCCAGGGTTCCGCCGGGGCCAGCGCGTCACCGGCCTGCAAGAGTTCGATCGAGATGCCGTCGGGCGTCTTCACGAACGCCATGTTGCCGTCGCGCGGCGGGCGGTTGATCGTGACGCCGCCGTCCATCAGCCGCTGGCACGTGTCGTAGATATTGTCGACGCGGTAGGCGAGGTGCCCGAAATTGCGCCCGCCGGTATAAACCTCCGGCGCGCTGCCGTCCTGTGCCGGCCAGTTATAGGTCAGCTCGACTTCGGCATTGGCGCGTTCGCCGGGGCCGTTCATATCCTCCGGCGTAGCGAGGAAGATCAGCGTGAAGCGGCCAGCTTCATTTTCCATGCGCCGCACTTCCTTCAGGCCGAGCAGCTCGAAAAAGGCGATTGTGGCGTCCGGGTCGGTCACACGGATCATGGTGTGAAGGTAGTTCAACGAAGCGCTCCCTTTTATTCTGGATCGTTGGCGGCGGGGGCCGCCGTCCGCGCGATATGGGAACGCGTTCGCCGGTCGCAAACCGCCTTCAGGCCGGAATTGCCGCGCCCGCATCCTCGACCGCGCGCAGGATCAGCGCGATGTCGGCATCACGCGACAGGCGATGGTCGCCGTCCTTGACCAGCCAGCACTGGACATCGGCACCCTTGATCAACTGCGCCAGCCGTGCGGCGCGTTCCCATGGCACGTCACTGTCGCGCATCCCCTGCACGATCCGCACCGGCAGCTTGAGCGGGATCGTGCCGTGCATCAGCCGGTTCGCTTCCCCCGACGACCAGAAGGCGCGCGTGGTGACGGTCGGCTGATCGGAATAGGGTGACGGCTTTTCCAGCCGCCCGTCGGTCAACAGCTTCATCTTGTCGGCCTGCGAAAAGCCCCAGTCGGTGAAGTCGGGGGCGGGCGCGATGCCAACCAGCGCGGCGATCCGGTCTGGCCGTTCGCGCGCGACCAGCAACGCGATCCAGCCGCCCATCGACGATCCGACCAGCACCACCGGCCCCTTTGCCACCTGATCGATGACCAGCAGCGCGTCGTCGCGCCAGTCGGCCAGCGTATAATCCTCAAACGCGCCCTCGCTCTCGCCACAGCCGCGATAGTCGAAGCGGATGCAGGCGCGGCCATTTTCCTTGGCCCAGGCCTCCAGCGCCAGCGCCTTGGTGCCGCTCATGTCGCTGGCATAGCCGGGCAGGAAGACGATGGTCGGCCCCGCCCCCTCTGTCACGCGAAAGGCGATGCGGGCGTCCTGGCTCATGGCTGTTCCTTGGTGCTGATCTGGGTGAGCATTTCGGCGGCAAGCTGGCTGAGCGTGTCGTCGCGCGCGCCCATCACGACGATGCGGTCGCCGGGCGATGCGGTCGCGACCAGATGCGCGGCGGCGGCGGCGCGGTCGGGAATGTGGCGCGCGGGCGCCCCTTGCGCGGTCAGGTCGGCGACGATGTCCGCGCTGGTCACTTCCCGGCTGGTGGTGCCGCCATGATAGACGGGATCGGGCAAGACCAGTTCGTCGCCCGGCCGTAGCCGCGCGGCCAGGCTTTCGACCAGCTCGCGGCGCATCACCTTCAACGGGCCATAGCCGTGCGGCTGGAACAATAGCTTCAGCGGACCGGGAAAGGCGGCGAGCGTGTCGAGTGTGGCGGCGATCTTGTCCGGGTTGTGCCCGAAATCGTCGATCACCGCGACGCCGCCCGCCGTCCCCACCAGCTCGAACCGACGCTTCAGCCCGGTAAAGCCCGCAATCGCGCGCGCCGCGTCGGCCAGCGGCACGCCCGCCGCCCGCGCCGCCCCGATGGCGGCCAGCGCGTTGGCGACATTGTGCCGACCCGGCACCGACAGCCGCACGGGCAGCCGCTGCCCCTCCCCCACCAAAGTGAAGGCGATGGCAAAGGGCTCGGGGATCAGGTCGTGCGCGCTCAGATCCGCATCACCCTCCACGGCAAAGGTCGTGCGGCGGTCCGCGCCGATGCCGGCCGCCAGCGCCGCCGCTTCGGCGTCGCCGATGTTCACCACCGTCATTCGCGCCTTGCCCGCGAAATCGCCGAACAGCGCGTGCAGTTCGTCCAGCGACTTGTGGTCGAGGCTGACATTGTTCAGCACCGCGATGTCGGGCGAATAAAGCGCGATCGAGCCGTCGCTTTCGTCCACTTCGCTGACGAACGCATCGCCGCCGCCGACCAGTGCGCTGGCAAAGGGGCGGTCGGGGGCGACGAAGTTCTTCATCACCGCGCCGTTCATCACCGTGGGGTTGCGGCCGCATGCATGCAGAATCCAGCCGATCATGCCGGTCACGGTCGATTTTCCGCTGGTCCCCGCCACACCGATCGACAGGGCGCTGTCGTTGAACAGCTTTGCCAGCAATTGCGCGCGGCTCATGCGCGGGGCACCGACACGCGCCGCCGCCTGGATGTCGGGCACGCTGTCCTCGATGGCGGCGGATGCCACGACGGTCTGTCCGCCATCGACGATGCCGCTGCCGTCCTGTGCGAACAATTCGATGCCCAACGCCCGCAGCGCATCGAATTTATGCGCCAGCCGCCCCTGATCAAGCGTGCGGTCGGACCCCGTGATGGTCGCCCCGCGACCGGCAAGGATCATCGCCAGCGGCATCATGCCGGACCCGCCGATACCGACAAAGAAATAGCGTTCGCCCATAGGCATCCGCCTATCGGCACTTGCATGGCCAAGGGCAAGCCCGCTCGACACGCCCCGCCCCGCCCGCTTAGGGTCCAGCCGCATGAAGATCGCCGTCGTCGCCCCCGCCCGTTCGATCACGCCAGAGGCCGCAGCACGCGGGGCCGCCTTTGCCGCGCTCAGCTTTCCCGAAGTCGAACTGGTGTTCGACCCGCAATGCTTTGCCGATGCGGGACATTTCGCCGGACCGGATACGCTTCGCGCCAAAACCTTCCTCGCGCGCGCGAACGATCCCGCCATCGACGCGATCTGGTTCGCGCGCGGCGGTTATGGATCGAACCGTATCCTGCGCGACGTGATGCCGCAGCTGAACGACGCGGCGCGGGCCAAGACCTATCTGGGCTATTCGGACATGGGGTTCCTGCTGGGCGCGCTGTACGCGCAGCGGATCGGCCATCCCTGCCACGGCCCGATGTCGACCGAAGCGACCGAGCGCAATCGCGCCGGCCCGGCATGGCGCGCGCTGGCGTGGCTGACGGCAAAGGACCGGCGCGCGCTGGAACCCGGTCTGGACGGGCGCCCGGCGGCGGCGTTCAATCTGGCGATCCTGACGGCGATGCTGGGCACGCCATGGGTGCCCGATCTGACCGACCACGTCCTGCTGATCGAGGAAGTGGGCGAAAGCTACTACCGGATCGACCGGATGATGTTTCAGCTGGCGCAATCGACGCAGTTGCGGGGGATTGCGGGCATCCGGCTGGGCGGTGTCACCGCCGTTCCCGAAGGCGACGGGCCAGAGGCGTTTGGCGAGACGCTGGAGGAGATCATGACGCGCTGGTGCGGCGAAATGGGCGTGCCCTATCTGGGCCGCGCGCGGGTGGGGCATGACGGCGACAACACTGTGGTGCCGTTCGGCATCGCCTGACTTGCGCTAGGGTAGTGCAACGCGGCATATGCGCCGTTCTTCCCACGCCCATAGGTGATTTTCAGATGTCCGCCATGTTCCGCATCACGCTGCCCGACGGTTCCGTGCGTGAGGTGGCGCCCGGGACCACCCCCGGCGACGTGGCGGCCGCGATCGGGCCGGGCCTGGCCAAGGCGGCGCTGGCCGCGCGCGTCAATGGCGAAGTGCGCGACATCATGCGTCCGTTCGACAGCGATGCCAGCCTTGCGCTGATCACCGCCAAGGACGAGGCGGACGCGCTGGAACTGGCGCGCCACGACTATGCGCACATCCTTGCCGAAGCGGTGCAAAGCCTGTTTCCCGGCACGCAGATCACCTTTGGCCCCGCAACCGACGACGGCTTCTATTACGACTTCGCGCCAAAGGACCGCCCCTTTACCGAGGAAGACCTGCCCGCGATCGAGGCGGAGATGCGCCGCATCATTGCCGCCGACCAGCCGCTGATCCGCGAAGTCTGGACGCGGGAGGCGCTGATCGAACGCTGGACCGCGCAGGGTGAGACGTTCAAGGCCGAGTGGGCCGCCGAACTGCCCGATGACGAGGAACTGACCGTCTATCGCGCGGGTCGGGCCGAGGACGCATGGCTCGACATGTGCCGCGGCCCGCACCTTGCCTCCACCGGCAAGGTCGCGCCCGACGCCTTCAAGCTGACGCGCGTATCGGGTGCCTATTGGCGCGGCGATCAGAAGAACGCGATGCTCAGCCGCATCTATGGCACCGGCTGGCTTAACAAGAAGCAACTTGACCAGCATCTCCACCGGCTGGAGGAAGCGGCCAAGCGCGATCATCGCAAGCTGGGGCAGGAAATGGACCTGTTCCACCTTCAGGCCGAGGCGCATGGCAGCGTGTTCTGGCACCCCAATGGCTTCGTCATCTGGCGTGAGCTTGAGGCCTATATGCGCCGCGCGATCGACGGTGCGGGTTATCGCGAGGTCAAGACGCCACAGGTGATGGACGCGCGTCAGTGGGAACAGTCCGGCCACTGGGGCAAATATCGCGAGAACATGTTCGTCATCCCCGACGAAGTGCCCAATACCGAGGATGAAGGCCCCATCGTCAGCGACGACGCCGACTGGATGGCGTTGAAGCCGATGAACTGCCCCGCGCACGTCCTGATCTTTCGTCAGGGGATCAAGTCCTATCGCGACCTGCCGCTGCGCCTGTACGAAAATGGCTGCTGCCACCGCAACGAACCGCACGGCGCGCTGCACGGCCTGATGCGTGTGCGCCAGTTCACGCAGGACGACGCGCACATCTTCTGCCGCGAGGACCAGATCGTCGAGGAGGTTCGCAAATTCTGCGAGCTGGCCGACCGCATCTATCGCGACTTCGGCTTCACCTATTCGATCAAGCTGGCGCTGCGCCCCGAAAAGCGGTTCGGTACCGAAGAGATGTGGGACCTCGCCGAAACCGAGCTTCGCAACGCCGTGGTCGAGGCGGGTCTGGCGACCGAGGAATATGGCTGGGAAGAACTGCCCGGCGAAGGTGCCTTCTACGCACCCAAGCTGGAATGGCATCTGACCGACGCGATCGGCCGAACGTGGCAGGTCGGCACCATCCAGTCCGACCGCGTGCTGCCCGAACGGCTCGACGCCAGCTATGTGGCGGAAGATGGGGAGCGCCACCGCCCGATCATGCTGCACCGTGCGATCTTCGGCAGTTATGAACGCTTCATCGGCATCCTGATCGAACATTTCGCCGGTCGCCTGCCCGTGTGGCTGGCGCCGACGCAGGCGGTTGTCGCAACCATCGTGTCCGACGCCGACGGCTATGCCCGCGATGTGGCGGACAAGCTGAAGGCAGCCGGCATCCGCGTCGACAGCGACCTTCGCAACGAGAAGATCAACTACAAGGTCCGCGAACATTCGCTGGCCAAGGTTCCGCACCTGCTGGTCGTCGGCAAGCGGGAGGCGGAGGAAGGCACCGTCGCCGTCCGTACGCTGGGCCGCGAGGGGCAGCGGATGATGTCGCTGGAAGACGCGATCGCCATGCTGCGTGAGGAGGCCACGCCGCCCGATCTGCGCTGAATCGGCAACAGTCGCGGCGGGGCATGCAACAAAAGATGCAACCGCCTTTCATCGCGCGGGTTGAATCATTATATTGTCGGTCGAACTACCTTAGGAGATTGCACTATACGTCCCCCGATGCGGCGCCCGATGGCGCCCCCGCCCATGAACGGTCCTCGTTTCAACGAGTTCATCCAGTCCCCGCGCGTCCGGGTCATCGACCAGGACGGTGAGAATCTGGGCGTGATGTACACGCGCGAAGCGATGGAACAGGCCAAGGAAGTCGGACTCGACCTGGTCGAGGTTTCGCCCAACGCCGATCCGCCGGTCGCCAAGTTCCTGGATGTGGGCAAGTACAAGTACGAAGCCCAGAAAAAGGCCAACCAGGCTCGCAAGACCCAGAAGACGCAGGAGATCAAGGAGATCAAGATGCGTCCGAACATTGACGATCACGACTATGACGTGAAGGTCAAGGCGATCCACAAGTTCATCGGCGAGGGTGACAAGGTAAAGGTCACGCTGCGTTTCCGCGGTCGTGAACTCAGCCATGGTCAGCTCGGCATGCAGCTGCTCCAGCGCGTCCAGCAGGATTGCGCCGAAGATGCGAAGATCGAGAGCTATCCGCGCATGGAAGGCCGACAGATGCTGATGGTCCTGTCGCCGAAATAATCGCAGCGACGATCATCGCTCGAAAAACGGGGCGGCTCCATCCGGGGCCGCCCCTTTTTCATGGCTTCAGGCTGAGGACTTAGAAAAGACCGCTTTCGGCAGAATGGTTAGCCGTCCGACTATGGGTGGTTAGCGTCCGGTCTGCTTTGACGCGGGGAGCCGCCTCAGAGCGGTCCGGGTCGTCAGTAAAACGGGCCTCTTGTTAGCACTCCGATGATCCAGCCTATGAAGAGGATTGTCCCTCCGCCCCAAGCGGCGAACGCCCACTGACGGCGGCGCACATCGCGGTATGTTTGCGCTACGCAGTAGATCAGCATCGGCAGTAACATCAGAACGCCGATCAGAACGGCGATGACTTGCATTCTCTCTCTCCCGATGTCCGCTTCCGAGCATGGTCCACGGCACCGGCTACGTACAGCTTTGGGGCGCTTGCCGACCGGCCCCACATAAGCCTACGGCCTAGAGGCAGCGCGGCGGGTGATCAGGGGCCGCCCGCGTCGTTGCCATCGCCGCTTGCATCGCGGTCGGACGGAGCGACATCTTCGCCACGCCGCGTGCGCCGCTTGCGCAGATGGCGCCGCAACAGCACGCCGCGCAGCAGCACCACGCCCACGATCGCGGTCGCTAGCAACAAAAAGGTCGGCGTATCCAGCGCCTCGACCGGTGCCGCCGCGATCAGCAGCGGTGCGGCGAGCAGCAACAGGGGCAGCGGCATCGTCATCTCCTTCAACCGGCGCTCAGGCCGCGTTCGCCATGGTGCTATCGCTCGCCGCCTCCAGCAACCGACGCTCTAGGGTCCGCATCCGCCCGGTGGCGTCGATTTTGTCGCCGATCAGGTCGGTCACGTAAAAGGTGTCGACCGCGCGCTCGCCATAAGTGGCGACATGCGCGGAATGGATCGTCACCTTCGACTGGAACAGCGCATTGGCCAGATGGAACAGCAGCGCCGGGCGGTCGCGGGCGTTCACCTCGACCACGGTAAAGCGGTTGGAGGCGTGATTGTCGATCAACACGGCCGGTTCAATCTGAAACGCCTCCGCCCGTACGCGCGGCAGCGGCTTTGCCTTCAGCCGTTCGGTGATGCGCGCCCGGTTCAGCAGCGCGTCGCCGATCGCGCTTTTCAGCCGCTCAATCTGTCCGGGGTCGTCGAAGGGGCGGCCCAGCGGGTCCTGCACCAGGAAATTGTCCAGCGCCATCCCCTCTCGCGTGGTGTGGATCCGCGCGTCGATGATGTTGCCGCCCGCCGCATGAATGGCACCGGCAATGCGATAGAAGATGCCGGGATGATCGGCGGCATAGATGGTGACCAGCGTCGCGCCCCGCTCGGCATCGGGCTGGGCGTCGATCGAGAGTTTTTCGTCACCCGACCGCTCGATCAACTTTGCGTTGCGTTCGAGGACATCGGCCGGTTCGGCCACCCAATAGCTTTCGGGCAGCTTCTTCACCAACCGCTCGAACGCAGGCGAGTCCCATCCCAGCGCCTGTGACAGCCCAGCCTGTTTGGCGGCGACACGCTCGTCCCGCCCACGCTGCTTGTGGCCCAGGCGCAGCACCTCCTCCGCCGAGTCGTACAGGTCGGTGATCAACTGGCGCTTCCAGCCGTTCCATGTTCCCGGCCCGACCGCGCGAATATCGACCACGGTCAACATCATCAGCATCATCAGCCGCTGTGGGCTTTGCACCGCGCTGGCGAAGTCGAGAATGGTCTTGAAGTCCGACAGGTCGCGCTTGAACGCGGTGGCCGACATCAGCAGGTGCCAGCGGACCAGCCACGCGACCGTTTCCGTCTCCGCCGGCGTCAAGCCCAGGCGCGGGCACAGCCGCTCGGCCACTTCGGCACCCAGCACCGAATGGTCGCCACCCCGGCCCTTGGCGATGTCATGCAAGAGGACCGCCACATACAGCGCACGGCGCGAAACGATCTGCGGGAACAATGCGGTGGCGACCGGATGATCTTCCACCAACAGGCCGCGTTCGATTTGCGACAACAGGCCGACGGCGCGGATCGTGTGCTCATCGACCGTATAATGATGATACATGTCGAACTGCATCTGCGCGACGACGCGGCCGAAATCGGGCATGAAGCGGCCGAACACCCCCGCCTCGTTCATCCAGCGCAACACCGTTTCGGGGTCACGCGGACTGGTCAACAGGTCGAGGAAAAGGGCGTTCGCGCGTTTGTCGCGGCGATAATCATCGACCAGCTTGGCATCGCGTCCCGCGGCGCGCATCGCCAGCGGGTGGATTTCGACCCCGTGAATATCGGCGAGCGAAAACAGCTCGATCAGGCGGACCGGGTCTTCGCGAAAGAAATCGTCACGCGGCAGCGCCAGTCGTCCGCGATCAAGGACGAACCCATTGAGCTTGCGCGGCGATCGACGGATGAAGGGCAACCCGAAGCGGCGCCCGCGGGCGGCAAAGGTCTCGTCCAGATGCGCCAGGAACACGCCCGTCAGGTCCCCGACGGTCTTCGCCTGCAGGAAGTAGAACTGCATGAACCGCTCGACCGCCAGCTTGCCGGGCCGGTCGGCATAGGCCATGCGCGCCGCGATCTCGCGCTGCATGTCGAACGTCAGGCGATCCTCCGCCCGCCCCGCAATCTGGTGAAGGTGACAGCGCACCGCCCAAAGGAAGTTTTCCGCGCGGTGGAAACGGCGATATTCCTGCCGCGTCAGCAGCCCCTTTTCGACCAGTTCGGCGGCGCGCTGCACGCCGTAAGCGTCCTTGGCGATCCAGAACAGCGTGTGCAGGTCGCGCAGGCCGCCCTTGCCCTCCTTTACATTGGGTTCGACGACATAACGGCTGTCGCCCATCTTGCGATGCCGCTGGTCGCGCTCGGCCAGCTTCTCGGCGATGAAGCCGCGCGTGTCCGACTGAACCTCAAGCCGGAAGCGGCGCGACGCTTCGTCGTAGAGGTCCGTATCGCCCCAGACGTAACGCCCCTCCAGCAGCGCGGTGCGGACTGTCACGTCGGACTTGGCCATGCGGATCATTTCGTCCAGCGACCGGGACGAATGGCCGACCTTCAGCCCCATGTCCCACAGCGAATAGAGCATGGATTCGATGACCTGTTCGCACCAGCCGGTGCGCTTCCACGGCGACAGGAAGCCAAGGTCGATGTCCGAATGGGGCGCCATTTCCCCCCGGCCATAGCCGCCGACCGCGATCAGGGTCATGCGCTCGGCCGCAGTAGGGTTGTTGTTGGGGTAAAGCCGCTGGACGGTGAAGTCCCACAACAGACGCAACAGCTGGTCAGTCAGGAACGCCTGCCCCGCCGCCGCTTCGAGCCCGCGGGTTGGATGTTCGGCGAAACGGCGCATGATTTCGCTGCGCCCCGCGTCCAGCGCTTCCTTGAGCATCTGGGTCGATGCATGGCGCATCGCGGCCGTATCGCCGTGCGGCAGGGCCTCAAGCCGATCGGCGATGGCACGCCGATCGATGATGGTGCGTCTGTTGGGCAGGCTGGAAAAGCGGTTGGGCATGGCCGCCTAGATAAGCGGCGGCATCGCGATTGTCGCGCCGCCTTTGGTCGTGGCGGGCGGACCGGGCGGCGCGACGTCCGCCCGGTCCGCCCGATTGCTTATTCGGCCGCCTTGGCCACGCCGACCAGAGCCGGGCGCAACAGACGGTCGCGGATCATGTAGCCGGCCTGAACCTCCTGCACGATCGTGCCGGGAGCGGTATCGGCAGTGGGCACTTCGAACATCGCCTGATGACGGTTGGGATCCAGGGCCTCCCCGACCGAGACGATGCGGCTGATGCCGTGGCGCGCAAAGATGCTGTCCAGTTCACGCCCCGTCGCGTCGAGGCCGGTCACCAGCCCCTTGAACTTCTCGTCCTCCCGCAGCTCTTCGGGAATGGCGGCCAGCCCGCGCGTCAGATTGTCGGCAACCGACAGCACGTCGCGGGCAAAGGCGGTGGCGGCATAGGTGCGCGCGTCAGCCGCTTCCTTTTCGGCGCGGCGGCGGACATTCTGCACCTCTGCCTGGGCATACAGCACCTGCCGCTTGGCGTCGGCCAATTCGGCCTCCAGCTCGCTCAGGCGGTCATGCTCGGCCACTTCGGGCGCGGCTTCGGCCGTCGCTTCGCGCAGCGCTTCGTTTTCGGTGTTGGCGACAGCTTCGGCCGCCGTCGTATTGTCCTGTTCCATAAGCCCCTGTGACGCAGTCAACTCAAGAGCCGCGATAATGTCGCGGCGGTCAGATCCACCATGGGCACGACGCGCGCATAGTTCAACCGCGTCGGGCCGATCACGCCCACCACGCCGACCACCCGACCGTCCAGCGAACGCACGGGTTTGGCGATCACCGAAGAGCCGGACAGGGAGAACAACTTGTTCTCGGACCCGATGAAGATCCGCGCCGCATCGCCTTCACGCGCGGAATCGAGCAGCCGGGCAATCTCCTCCTTACCCTCCAGCTCGTCCAGCAACAGCCGGACCCGGTCCAGATCGTCGGCGGCGCCCATGTCCAGCAACCGCGCCTGACCGCGCACGATCAGAACCGGGCGCTGATCGCCGTCCTGGCTCCACACCGCCAGCCCGCGTTCGATCAGGTCGCGTGCGGCGGCGTCCAGCGCGGCGCGCTCCCGCTCGATCTGACCGGCGAGCCGCGCCCGCGCTTCGCTGAGCGTCTGACCCGCCAGCATGGCGGACAGGTAATTGGCCGCCTGTTCCAGCGCATAGGGCGGCAGGCCGGGCGGCAGGTCGACGACGCGGTTCTCGACCGATCCGTCCTCTCCCACCAGCACGGCCAGCGCCTTGTCATGGCTGAGCGGCACGAAACCGACCTGGCGCAGCCGTGGCTCCCGCTTGGGCACCAGCACCAGACCGGCGCAGGCCGACAGGCCCGACAGCACCGCCGTGGTATTGGCGATCGCGTCCTCGACCGGCCCGCCCTCATGCGCCTGACGCTCGATCGCGGTGCGTTCCTCGACCGAGGGCTCGTGGCTCTGCATCATGCCATCGACGAACAGCCGCAGCCCGCTTTCGGTCGGCATCCTTCCGGCGGAAGTATGCGGCGCGGCAAGCAGCCCCGCTTCCTCCAGATCCTGCATCACGTTGCGGATCGATGCGGGCGACAGGTTCAGACCCGAAATCTTGGACAAGGTGCGCGAACCCACCGGCAATCCGGTGTCGAGATAGCTTTCAACGACGATCCTGAACACGTCGCGCGCGCGGTCGGTCATCTCCTGGATCGGGGGCGTCATGCCGCTGATGTAGGCGCCTACGCACCTGTGCTCAACGCTTTCCGACCAGATCCGCGATCGGCAACAGATCGGGCGCGGCGCGCAGGACCGTGGCGACGCGCTGTGCCGCATCGCTGCGACAGCCCAGATACAGGCTGAGCGTCTGGGGCGCGGCGCCGGTGTTGCTGGCCCATCCAACCGCGATGCTGGGCATGTCGGTGGGCGCGATGCCGCACTCGTCGCTCTGCATGTCGATGCGCCGGTCGCCGCTGGCCGGGCGCACCGATGCCAGATGATCGATAAAGCGCCGCGCAACGTCGCGCGACACTTCGAACCGGCGCTCCCCGATAACGGCGGTATGCCGTTCCCCGGTGAACACGCCCTGCCCCTCTGGCGTCACGCTGACGCGGTAGACGGGGCAGGTGCCGAAACAGGGTTGGGTTGAGTAGGTGATCGCTTGCCTCTCGATCGGGATCGCCCCTGCGGGACCGGCGGGCATGTCGGTGGCACAACCCGCCGCTGCCAGCGGAAGCACAGCGAGGATCAGGGGGCGAAGCATCATGGCAATTCCTTTCGGGGTGCTGGCGCCGGGCGGCCGGGGCCGCTATCGCCACGGTCAACCAAATAGGAGCTGAATAGATGCGCCCATCCGGCCGCGCCCCCGACGAAATGCGTGCGATCACCGTCGAACCCAATTTCACCCGCCATGCCGAAGGATCGGTGCTGATCGGCTTCGGCGACACGCGCGTGCTGGTGACCGCCAGCGTCGAGGAACGCGTGCCGCCGTTCCTGCGCGGCAAGGGCGAAGGCTGGGTCACGGCCGAATACGGCATGCTGCCCCGCGCCACGCACACGCGCAGCAACCGTGAAGCGGCCAAGGGTAAGCAATCGGGACGCACGCAGGAAATCCAGCGCCTGATCGGCCGCTCGCTGCGCGCGGTTACCGACCTGAAACTGTTGGGTGAACGTCAGATCACGCTCGACTGCGACGTGATCCAGGCCGATGGCGGCACCCGCACCGCGTCGATTTCGGGCGCATGGGTGGCCCTGCGCCTCGCCGTCGACAAGCTGCTGGCCGACGGCAAGCTGACGACCGACCCGATCCTGCATCAGGTCGCTGCCGTCAGCTGCGGCATCCATAACGGCCAGGCGGTCCTCGACCTCGACTATCCAGAGGATTCGGCTGCCGACGCTGACGCCAATTTCGTGCTGCTGGGCGATGGCCGCATTGCCGAGGCGCAGGCGACAGCAGAGGGCGCCTGTTATGACGAGGAATCGCTGCTCCGCCTGCTCCGCCTTGCGCGGATCGGCTGCAACGAAATCTTCGCGGCACAGCGCAAGGCGGTGGGCCGGTGAGCGGCGAGGGTTCGGGACGGCAGGCGATCCGCCGCCTGGCGCCGGGGCGGCTGGTGATCGCCAGCCACAATGCGGGCAAGGTGCGCGAGATTCGCGAACTGCTCGGCCCCTATGGTATCGAACCGGTGTCGGCGGCGGAGCTGGAGCTGCCCGAGCCCGAAGAAACCGGCACGACCTTTGTCGCCAATGCCGAGCTTAAGGCGATGCAGGCCGCCGACCTGTCGGGCCTGCCCGCGCTAGCCGATGATTCGGGTCTGTGCGTCGATGCGCTGGGGGGCGAACCCGGCATTTTTTCGGCGCGCTGGGCCGGGCCGGGCAAGAATTTCGATACAGCGATGCGGTTGGTCGAGGACCGGCTGGCCGCCATCGACCCCGCGCCCGCCCGCGACGCGCATTTCGTTTGCGCGCTCGCGCTGGCCTGGCCCGACGGTCATGTCGAGTGGTTTGAGGGCCGGGTCGAGGGTCGCTTGGTCTGGCCGCCGCGCGGCGACAACGGCTTTGGCTATGATGCGATGTTTCAGCCGCATGGCCATGAGCTGACCTTTGGAGAGATGGACCCCGCCGAAAAGCACGGAATGAGCCACCGGGCTGATGCATTTCGGCAACTGGTTGAAAACGTTCTGCCGGTTTCAGACCAATAAGGCGGTCGGGACGGACCCGAAACGCATTTCATTTGTTGCGACGCGGTGTGGACAGGGTTTAGTGACTTGTTCTTCTTCATGGGCGGGTCTCCGACCCGGCCATTTGTTAGTTAAGGGAGATGCACATTATGTTCGGTAAGATTCTCACCGCCGTCGCCGCGACCACCATCGCCGCTGCCCCCGTCGTTGCCGCCCCGGCCAACAGCCTGTCGGTTGCCAAGCAGGTCCGCGCTTCGACCGTTTCGGAAAAGAGCAGCAAGGCAACCGGCTCGCTGCTGTTCCCGGCCCTGATCGGCGCCGGCGTTGTCGCCATCCTCGTCGTCGGCCTGACCAACGACGGCGACGAGCTGCCCGACAGCAACTGATCGCAGTCCGCCGCCCGCCGACAGGCGGCGCACCGATTTCGGGAAAGGGGGGTCGAAAGGCCCTCCTTTTCTTTTGCGCGCCATTTCTTTCGTGCCGGCGGGCGCCTTGCCCTTTCGCCCCGCCCTTCCCGTGGCCATAAGACAGGCGATGAATGCCGAACCGCTCGCGCTCTACGTCCATTGGCCGTTCTGCGTTTCCAAATGCCCTTATTGCGATTTCAACAGCCATGTGCGCGAGGGCGTGGATCAGGCGCGTTGGCTCGACGCGTTGCTGGCCGATCTGGCGCATGAAGCGGCGCTGACGCCGGGTCGGCGGCTGGGTTCGATCTTCTTTGGCGGCGGCACGCCGTCGCTGATGCCGCCTGCCACTGTCGCGGCGCTGATCCAGGCGGCGGACCGCCACTGGGGGCTGGCGGCCGATTGCGAAATCACGCTCGAGGCCAATCCGTCATCGGTTGAGGCGGCGCGCTTTGCCGATCTGGCGGCGGCGGGGGTCAATCGCGTGTCGCTGGGCCTGCAGGCGCTGGACGATGAAGCGCTGCACTTTCTGGGCCGCGCCCATTCGGTGCGCGAAGGACTGGCTGCGCTCGACACCGCACAGGCCGCTTTCGCGCGCGTGTCGTTCGACCTGATCTATGCCCGCCCCGATCAGTCGATGGCGGCGTGGGAGCAGGAACTGTCCCGCGCCATCGGCTTTGGCACCGGGCATTTGTCGCTTTATCAACTCACCATCGAACCTGGCACCCGCTTTGCCACGCTGGCGGCCAAGGGCGCGCTGACCATTCCCGATGCCGACAGCGCTGCCGACCTGTTCGAGCAGACGCGGGCGATCACCGCGGCGGCGGGGCTGCCCGCCTATGAGATCTCAAATCACGCCCGCCCCGGCGAGGAGAGCCGCCACAACCTGACCTATTGGCGTTACCGCGATTATGTCGGCGTCGGCCCCGGCGCGCATGGGCGGCGGACAGGCGATGCGACGTTTCGCCGGAAAAAGCCCGAAAACTGGCTGGCGGCGGTGGATCGCAACCGTCACGGCATCGAGACGAGCGAGGCGCTGGATCCTGCCACTCAGGCTGTCGAAGCGCTGCTGATGGGCTTGCGGCTGGAGGAAGGGATCGACCTGACCCGCATCGCCGCGCTGGCAGGGGGCACACCGCCGCTCGACCGCGCAAGGGTAGCGCGGCTGATCGAACAGGGGCTGATGGTTGGCGACGACACGCATCTGGGCGTCACCGCAGCGGGGATGCCGGTGCTGGAGGCGATCCTGCGAGAGATCGTGACCGACTGACTCAACCGCCGCGCACTGGCCATTCGCTGGCGATCAGGCCGTAAAGCGCCGTATCGCGCACGCCGATATGCGTTTCCCATTCCGCGCGCAGCACGCCTTCGAGCCGAAAGCCGATCCGTTCGACCAATCGGCGCGACGCGAGATGATCGGGGTCGATATCGGCAAAGACGCGCCGCTGTCCCTCCGCAAACAACTGGCCAACGATCGCGCTCACCGCCTCATGCGCCAACCCCGCGCCCCAATGGGGACGGGCCAGCAGATATGCGATTTCGCTGACATTGCCCTGCCGCTTCTCCCCCGCCGCGACAAAGCCAATGGCGTCCACCCCGTTCGCGGGCACAATGGCCCATGCGCGACAGGCCGGATCGCTGGCCGACAGCGCCCGGCGCGTTTCCACCAGATCGCGATGCGGCGGGCCGGACCACCAGCGCATGGCATCGACATCGGCAAAGGCCGGATGCAGCGCAACGGCATCGTCGACCACACGCGGGCGCAGCACCAGCCGTGCGGTTCGCACAACCGGCGTCGGGCGCGGCGTCACGCCGCCAGCGCGTCGACCAGCGCGCGAACCTTTTTCTGGCGCCATTGGGGCAGCGGCGCGACCATCCAGTATCCGCGTGGATAGGGCTTTGGATCGCCCAGCACCGCGACCCGGCCAGCGGCGATGTCGGCCCGCGCCAGCAATTCGGGGACGGTCGCATGGCCAAGCCCCGCCGCCGCCGCCTCAATCGCCAGCCCGGCATCGCCGACCATCATCCGCGACACCGATTCCTCGTTCAGGCATCCGGGCCACGAAATGCGCGTGTCGGACCCGCCACCGGGCCGCGCGATGGTGACCATGCCATCCGATTCGATCGCCTCGCCCTCATGCTCGCCCGGCCCTTCACCCCAGCGGATAGCGAGGTCGAGATTGGCCTGGGCAAAATCGACGCTGTCATCCGCCGCCACCACGACAAAGCGCAGTTCCGGCTCGCTCGCGCCGATTTCGGCAAGGCGTGGCATCAGCCATTTGTGGGTCAGGTCGCGCGGCGCCGCGATGGTCAGCGATTTGGACGATTGCCCCGCCTGCATTGCCCGCACCGCTTCCTCGAACTGAAGAAAGCCGTCGCGCAGCGCCTCCAGCCCGCGCTCACCCTCCGGCGTCAGCTCCAGCCCGCGCGTCGTGCGCCGGAACAGGACGACGCCCAGCGTATCCTCCAGTGCGCGGATCTGTTGCCCCACGGCCGCGGGCGTCACCGCCAGTTCGTCGGCGGCGCGCGTGAACGACAGGTGCCGCGCCGCCGCATCCAGCACGCGCAGACCGTTCAGTGGCAAGTGCGTCCGCTTCATTCGGCCACCGCCGGGGCGACCAGCCCGAATTTCGGGATCGTCACGTCGAACGTCGATCCATCTTCGCCCAGCATCTGATAACTGCCCTGCATCGACCCCGTCGGCGTCGACAGGTGACAGCCGGAAACATAATCGAAGCTGCCACCCGGCGCGATGATCGGCTGTTCCCCGACCACGCCCTCCCCCTCGACCGAGTGGCGGGCGCCGCGACCGTCGGTGATGATCCAGTGGCGGCTCAGCAACTGGACGCCCATGTCCCCGTCATTTTCGATGCGGATGTGATAGGACCAGAACCAGCGGCCGCGCGCCGGTTCGGACTGTTCGGGAAGATAGCTGACCGCGGTGCGCACGACGACGCCGTGCGTCCGTGCCTCCTCGGTGAACAGCGCCTTCACAAGCCGATCTTCCGTAATGCCTGATCCAGATCGTCGATCAGGTCGGCGGGATCTTCCAGTCCGACGTTCAGGCGCAACAGCCCCTCGGTCACGCCCATTTCGATCCGCTTTTCCTCGGCCACGCCGTAATGGGTGGTCGACGCCGGATGCGTCATCAACGAACGCGAATCGCCGATGTTGTTGGAAATGTCGATCAGGCCCAGCGAATCGAGCAGCGCGTGCGCCTGTGCCCGACCGCCATCGACCTCGAACGAAAAGATCGGCCCGGTCATCACCATCTGCGATGCGGCCAGCGCATGCTGTGGGTGGCTGGGCAGGCCGGGGTGGTTGATGCGCGGCACCCGCGCTTCAAGGAAACGGCCCACTTCCAGCGCATTCTCAGACTGACGGCGGATGCGCAGGTCCAGCGTCTCCAGCCCCTTCAGCACCACCCACGCGTTGAACGCACTCAGCGTCGGCCCGGTGTTGCGGGTAAAGGGCAGCAGTTCGTTGAGGATGAAATCCTCGGTCCCGCACACCGCCCCGGCCAGCACGCGGCCCTGCCCGTCCATCATCTTGGTCGCGGAATAGGCGACGATGTCGGCGCCGTAATCCATCGGCCGCTGAAGCGCGGGCGTGGCAAAGGCATTGTCGACCACCGTGCGAACGCCGCACTGCCTGGCCAGCGCGCACACGGCCTTGAGGTCGACGATATCCATCGTCGGATTCGCCGGCGTTTCGAAAAACCACAATTTGGTGCGGTCGTTTGTGGCATCGGCAAATGCCTGAGCGTCGCGGGCGTCGACGATGGTTGTCTGAATGCCGAATTTGGGCAGCAGCGTGTCGGTCAGCCAGCGGCACGACCCGAACAGCGCCCGGCCCGCGACGACATGGTCGCCCTGTTCCAGCTGGCACAGCAGCGCCGCGGTCATCGCCGACATGCCGCTGGCCGTCGCGCGGCACGCCTCTGCCCCTTCCAGCAGGGCGATGCGCTGTTCCAGCATCTCCACCGTCGGATTTTGCAGGCGGGAATAGGTCATGCCCGACTGTTCGCCCGCAAACCGCGCGGCGGCGTCGCCCGCACAGTCATAGGCATAGCCGGAGGTCAGGAAGATCGCCTCCGACGTCTCCCCGAATTCCGAACGCCTTGTGCCACCGCGCACCGCCTGGGTTGCGGGTCGCCAATGCTGGGTGATCGAACGGTCCTGGCCTGTATTGCGCTTCATGCCTGCTTCATTGGCGCGCACGGGGCATTCAGGCAAGGGCGCGCGTTCCCATCGTCGCGACCCTGCGCTAAGGGCCGATGCCGATGCGCCTTGCCGAACGCCCCGCCGTCGTCGCCCTGCTGATCGCGATTGCCGCGCAATGCCTGTTCACCGTCTACTTGTCCCGCCCGTCGGGGCTGGTGTTCGACGAAGTGCATTATGTGCCGGCCGCCCGCGCGATGCTGACGCTGGCGCATCCAGCCAATACAGAGCATCCGCCGCTGGCCAAGCAGTTGATCGCAATCGGCATCGCGCTGTTCGGGGATAATGCCGTCGGCTGGCGCGCATTGTCGACGCTGGCGGGAACGGCAACCGTCGCGTCGGGCTTTGCCCTGCTGATGCTGTTGTTCGGATCGGTGCGGACGGCGGCGCTGGGCGCGTTGCTGGTCGCGGTCAACCAGACGGTGTTCGTGCAGGCGCGGATCGCGATGCTCGACGGGTTTCTGGGGGCGTTCGTCACCGGCGGGCTGGCGGCGACCCTATGGGCGGCACGCGCCCCGGCGGGCAGACGTGGGTTGAGGATCGCGCTGGCGGGCGTGCTGCTGGGGGGGGCGGTGGCGGTGAAATGGGCCGCTGCGCCCTATGTCGCGCTGGCGTGCACGGCGCTGCTGTTCGCGGATCGCCGCCGCCCAACCGCGGGCGTCGCACTGGCCATTCCGCTCGGCCTGATCGCGGTCGCCGTCTACTTTGCGACCTTCATCCCCACGTTTTTCTATGCCGCCGATGCCAATTCGCCATCGACGCTGATCGCTTTGCAACAGCGCATGTATGACGCGCAGACTCAAGTCCTGCGCCCCCATCCCTATCAGTCCGACTGGTGGAGCTGGCCGCTGATGATCCGGCCGATCTGGTATTATTATGAACCCGATCAGGGCGTGCTGCGCGGCGTTTTGCTGCTGGGCAATCCGGTGGTGATGTGGGGCGGACTTGTCGGGGTGGCCGCTTGCCTGTGGGCCGGGCTGCGCGGCCATCGCGGGTATTTGATGCTGGCGGGGCTGTGGCTGTTTTCGATCGGCATCTGGGCCGCGATCCCCAAAAGCCTGGGCTTTTATTATTATTACCACCTGTCGGGCGTGTTCGCGGCGCTGGCCTGTGCCGGGGCTTTACGGCTGTTGCCGCTGCGGTTGCGGTGGGTCGAGGGCGCCTTTGCCGTGCTGGCGGTTGCGATGTTCGCCGGCTTCTATCCGATCATCAGCGGCGCGCCGTTAGCGGACCCACAGGATTTCAATCGCTGGATGTGGTTCGACAGCTGGCGCTGACATCCCTATCTGCGGCGCCATGACGACGACTTACGACATCCATATCATCGGCGGCGGGCTGGCCGGTTCCGAAGCCGCCTGGCAGCTGGCACAGGCGGGCGTCCGCGTGAAACTGTCCGAAATGCGCGGCAGCGGCGACATGACTCCCGCGCACCAGACCGACGGCCTGGCCGAGCTGGTCTGCTCCAACAGCTTTCGTTCCGACGATGCCGAACGTAACGCCGTCGGCCTGCTCCATTCGGAAATGCGCGCGCTGAACTCGCTGATCATGGCAATGGCGGACAAGCACCAGCTGCCCGCCGGATCGGCGCTGGCGGTCGACCGTGACGCCTTTTCCGAAAGCGTGACGCGCGCGCTGGCCGATCATCCCAACATTACCGTCGTTCGCGAACGCGTCGACACGCTGCCCACCGACACGCCCGCCATCGTCGCGACCGGCCCGCTGACCGCGCCGTCGCTGGCCGACGCCATCGGCGCGACCACGGGCGCCGACGCGCTGGCGTTCTTCGACGCGATCGCGCCCATCGTCCACGCCGAATCGATCGACATGGACATCGCGTGGAAACAGTCGCGCTGGGACAAGGCGGGCCCGGCGGGCGACGGCAAGGATTACATCAACTGCCCGCTCGACCGCGATCAGTATCACGCGTTCCACGCCGCACTGATGGCGGGCGAAAAGGCCGAGTTCCGCGAGTGGGAGAATGTCCCCTATTTCGACGGCTGCATGCCGATCGAGGTGATGGCGGAGCGCGGGGTGGAGACGCTGCGCTTCGGTCCGATGAAGGGTGTGGGGCTGGACGATCCGCGCACCGGCCGCTGGCCCTATGCCTGTGTCCAGTTGCGACAGGACAATGCCAGCGCGACGCTGTGGAACATGGTCGGTTTTCAGACCAAGCTGAAATATGGCGAGCAGGTCCGCATTTTCCGCACCATTCCCGGGCTGGAAAATGCCGAATTCGCGCGGCTGGGCGGGCTGCACCGCAATACCTTCATCCGGTCGCCCGTGCTGCTTGATCCGACGCTGCGGCTGAAGGCACGGCCGAACCTGCGCTTTGCGGGGCAGATTACGGGGTGCGAGGGCTATGTCGAAAGCTCGGCCATCGGCCTGATCGCCGGGCGTTTCGCCGCTGCCGAGTTGGCCGGGCGCGAGTTGCCCGCGCCGCCGGTCGAAACCGCGCTGGGCGCGCTGCTGGCGCACATCACCGGCGGGGCAGAGGCGGACAGCTATCAGCCGATGAACGTCAATTTCGGCCTGTTCCCCCCGATCGAGGGGCGCACGAAAAAGGCCGACCGCAAGCTGATGTACACCGCCCGCGCACGCACCGCATTTTCGGACTGGCACGCGGCGGCGGGTTGACCGCTCAGCCCTCGTCCGTCTCGGCGGGCGGGGGCGTGGGTGGGCATTCGCAGCGGCGGCGCGGGGCGCGACGCTTGACCGCCGTGGTCGCGAATTCGGCGCGCGTCAGAGTTTTGGAGCTGTCCTTGTCCGCGCCTGCGAATTTGGTCGTGGTGCGGATGGCCCATTCCTCGAAATCCAGCCGCCCGTCGCCGTTGCGGTCCAGCTTGGCGAACGCCTTGCGCCGGCTGGCAAGATATTCTTCGCGTGTGATGCTCTCGTCGCGGTCCTTGTCATAACGGTTGAAGCGGCGCTCCTCCCGGCTTGTCGGCGTGGCTTCAGGCACGGTGTCGGGCAGGTCGGGCGCCTCGGCCACCGTTTGCGCCGGCATCGGCGCGGGTGGAACGACCACATCGGCCACCGCACTTGCGCGGAACAGGAACAGTGCGGCGCCCGCCATCAACAGCCCCGCCAGCGCCCCGACCCAATATCGCCACATCGTCAATCCCCCCTTTCGTCCCTGCCCCGCTTTATCGTCCCGTCAGGCGATGCCATGCCAGCCTGGCCACACGCCGCGGCGTCGCCGCAGGCAGCGGCAGGTCGCGCGGTGCGGTCAGATCCATGCTCGCCTGCTGAACCATCGCCCCCAGCACCCGCGCCCGGCGTGGCCACGGCGCCGCGCGTGCGCGCGTCAGGGACGCTTGCGCTTCACCGGCAGCGGCCGATGCAGCGGCTTCGTCGCTCAAGGATCGGGACAGATCGGCCAGTGCCCAGCCGCGCCCACCCTCGACCGGCGCCTCAGCCCGCAGCACGCGGGCCGCGAGACCGAACAGGCGCACACCACGCGCGTCGGCAAAGGTCGCACGGACGGCCGCATCGCCCGGCTCACCGTCCAGCAGCGCCTCCCACCCCTCGACCAACGTCGCCAGTTCCGCACCGCTGACGCCGCGCCCGACCACGTCCGAAGCGAGTGCCACCAGCACCGGCTGGGCCGGCGGGGCGGCGCTGTCCAGCTTGGTCAGTGCGTCATGCCACCATGTCAGCCGCATCTGGGCGATCATCGGCTCACGCGCGTGGCGCAGGACATCGGCCAGCGTTGCGTCCAGATCGAACAGAGCGTTCACCCCGCCACGTGCCTCTTTAGGGGCATAGGACAGGATCAGCCGCCGCTCGGCGGCGCGCGCTTCCGCGCCGGGTGCAGGGGTGGATGCGGCGTTAACCATGCTGTTTCAATCCGGCTTATCGCTTGGTGGCGCATAGGGCCAGACCGGACCGAATTGTCAAACCAGAGCAAGGCGCGGATTAACATATGTGGAGGTCTATCGGCACGATGCAGGCGGCAGGCTTCCTCAGCCGGCTGGCGCGCGACAGGCGGGGCAATGTGCTGGCCATCACCGCGGCCGCCATGATCCCGCTTTGCGGCATGATCGGCGGCGGACTCGACCTGTCACGCATCTACATCGTCAAAACGCGGCTGCAGCATGCATGCGATGCAGGGGCGCTTGCCGGGCGAAAGTCGATGGGCGGCGGCACCTGGGGCCAGCAGAACAACATGCCGCGCGCCATGGCCGAGCGGTTCTTTGACGCCAACATCCGTCAGGACGTTTACGGCGCGACCGAAATCAGCCGCAGCTATGCCGAAAGCGCGGGCAAGATCACCGGCACCGCATCGGCCAAGCTGCCGATGACGCTGATGCGCGTGCTGGGCAAGGACAGTGAAACGCTGTCGGTAACGTGCGAAACCGAAATGCGCCTGCCCAATACGGACGTGATGTTCGTGCTGGACGTCACCGGTTCGATGGGAAGCAAGGCTGTTTCGAGTGATACGGAAACCAAGATCGTCGGTCTGCGACGGGCCGTGCTGTGCTTCTATGAAATCGTCGCCCGGCTGGACACCACTGCCGTTTGCGACGGCGGCGCGCCGTCTGGCGGGACCGGCAATCAGGTCCAGATCCGCTTCGGCTTCGTTCCCTATAATACCAATGTGAATGTCGGCTATCTGCTGCCCACCAATTTCTTTGCCGATCGCTGGAGCTATCAGTCGCGTCGGCCGGAAATGCAGGCGGGTTATCAATGGGTCGTGAAAGACGGCTATCCCAAGAGCAGTTACGAAGACGTGCAGCTAAGCGGCGTAGCCAAGGACAGCTGCAATGACCAAAACGCTAGCCGCCTTAACACCCGGAATGAACAGACATCGGGTAACACCCGCCGCGTGATCGAAACCATTCACACCGTTACCGGATGGAGTGGTCGGGACAACGGAACTTGCTACGGCAAAAGAGAGACCAAAACGACGGAATCTGAATGGCGATATGGCGAAACATTCCGTCAGTGGGTCTACGAGCCGGTCGAACACCCAGTCGGCCGCCTGAAGAATGGCAGTCAGTGGAATCGGACGCTACAGCTGCCGCTTGGTCGGGAGGGCGCGGATACGACGATCCGCTGGGACGGATGCATCGAAGAACGCAAGACCGTTACAGGCACCAACTTTGATCCCATTCCGGCGAACGCCATCGATCTCCAGATCGATCGCATTCCGGATTCGGATGACAGCCGCTGGGCGCCGTTGCTTCAGGATGTGATCTATACGCGGCGGGTGAACAATTATTATACCCGTGACACCGTCAAGACATCGGACGATCTAGCCCAGCACCAGTCTTATTCGTGCCCGACCGAGGGACGGACGCTTCAGCAGTGGAACGATCCGAACGCCTTTTCCAGCTACGTGAACAGCCTGCAACCATCAGGCAATACCTATCACGATATCGGCCTGCTGTGGGGGGCGCGCCTGATGTCGCCGACCGGCATTTTTGCCAGCAGCAATGCATTCACACCGCAGGGCGGCGAGATTCAGCGCCACGTGATCTTCATGACCGACGGCGACACGGTGACCAGCAACTTCGGCTACTCGGCATACGGCGTGCCTTGGTACGATCGGCGCAACGTGGCCAACCCCGGCGGGACTGGCGGCTCCTTCAACAATGAGGTCAATGCTCGTTTCAGCGCGATCTGCCGTGAGGTCCGCAAGCTGAAGGATACCACCTTGTGGGTAATCTCCTTTGGCGACGGATCGAACAGCACGACGGAACAGCGCCTCGAACAATGCGCAACATCCGGCCGGTACTTTACCGCGCGCGATTCAGCCGCATTGCAACGCACCTTCCGCTCGATTGCCGACCAGATTTCCGCACTGAGGCTGACCAAATGAAGCGGCGCCTGTCGTCGCTGGCTGGCGCGCGCGATGGCGTGACCGTCGTCGAATTCGCGATGATCGCGCCTGTCTTCTTCCTGCTTCTGATGGGTTTGTTCGAATTCGGCCACACGCTTTACATGGAGTCGGCTCTCGAGGGCGCTCTGCAAAAGGCAGCTCGCGATTCGACGCTGGAGGCAAACACCGCGGACGAGCGAATCGCGCTGATCGACCAGAGCGTCCGCGATCAGGTGAAATTGCTGAACAACAAGGCTGACCCCGATATCAAACGACGTTTCTATCGCACCTTTTCCGATGCCGCAGCCGCCAAGGCAGAGGACTGGGACGACACGAACGACAACAAGACGTGCGATAACGGCGAGTTGTATGAGGACGCCAACCACAACAATGTCTGGGATGCCGATGGCGGCAATGAGGGTCAGGGCGGCGCCAAGGATGCGACGGTGGTGACGGTTACCGTCACCTATCCACCAATGTTTCCGCTCAAGAAGCTTTTGGGCATCGATAACACCGATGACACGCGGATCGTGGCGCGCACCGTTCTGAAAAACCAGCCTTACACCAGCCAGGGCAGCTACGACGCACCCGTCCTGCGGAGCTGCCCCGCATGAAGGCGCTGCGTCGGCTGATCGCGGAACGACGCGCATTGGCGCTGATTGAGTTCGCGCTGGTTCTGCCCTTGCTGCTGCTACTTGGAATGACCGGCCTGGAGCTGACGAATTACATCATTACGCGTATGCGGGTCAGCCAGATCGCCTTACATGTGGCCGACAATGCCGCACGCATTGGTACAGGCTCGCTGCTTCAGGAAAAGACCATCAGCGAGGTGGATATCAACGACCTGCTGACGGGCGCGGGCTATCAGGCCGGTCGCATGGATCTGTACGATCACGGCCGGGTGATCGTGTCCAGCATCGAGAACGACCCGAACCACGCCGGCCGCTATCGCATCCGCTGGCAGCGTTGCCGCGGCGCGAAGCCGTATGATTCGCCCTATGACAACGGCAAAACCAATCTCGCTGGTGTCGGCCCGGCAGGACGCCAGGTCATTGCCACGCCTGAAAACGCGACGATCTGGGTCGAGGTTGCCTATGATTACCAGCCGCTGATCGGCGTGGATTGGGCGCCCAATGTCGAGATGACCGAGAACGCGTCCATGATGGTGCGCGATCGACGGGCTTTAACGCCGGCGTCCAACGTCGATGCCAATCGCGACGGCATATTGGAGGTGCAGGGCGTCACCCCTGCCACCTGCTGAGCCGTTACGCCGCCGGTTCGGGGAAGCTCAACACCGCGCGGGTGCCCGAATCCCCTGCGCGACGCCCCATGTCCATCTCACCGCCCAGCTGACGGGTCAGGCTGACGATCATGCGCGTGCCAAGGCTGTTTCGCGACTGGCTCTTCAGATCGAAATCGGCGGGCAAGCCCAGTCCTTCGTCCTCGACCACCATTTCGATCCGGCCGCTGCGGCGCGCGATGCTGACCTCGATCCGGCCGCCCTTCCCTTCGGGATAAGCATATTTGATCGCGTTGGTGACCAGCTCGGTCAGGATCAGGCCCAGCGGGATGGCCGAATCGGCGCTCAGCTCGATCGGCTCGGCATCGCATGCGATCACGTGGCGGGGCGCCTGTTCGCCCAAGGCGCTGGCCAGGCCACACGCCAGATCGTCCAGCGCGACGATGCCGACCCGCGCACCGCGCCACAGCTGATCATGGGTCTGGGCAATGGCGGTGATGCGCGCCTGCGCGTCGCCCAGCAGCCGCGCGACGCGGGGATCGTCGTCCGACTGCATTTGAAGCGTCAGCATGGCCGACACCAGCGCCAGGCTGTTCTTCACCCGGTGGCTGGCCTCGCGCACCAGCAGTTCCTGATGCTCCACCGATGCGGCCAGCCGCGCTTCGGCCTGTTGCCGCTCGATCGCGACGCCGATCAGGTTGGCGAAACCCTGCATGAAGGCAAGATCGTCGGCGTCGAACTGACCGTCATCCTCGCTGTCGACTTCAAGGACCCCGTAACGCTCGCCGTCCGCCTCGACCAGCACGTTGATCGCGCGGCGGATGCCGTGTTCGGCCATCAGGTCAGGGGTGCGGAACCGCTCTTCCTGTTCCAGATGGTTCGAGATGACCGGCTCGCCTTTGGAATAGGCAAAGCCCGCGGGCGATTCATTGTCGCCGCCCAGCGTCGCGTGTCCAACAACGCCGGAGCGCCAGCCGACGCCAGCCACCACGCGCATCCGCCGTTCCGCATCGGGCGCGGACAGGAACTTGCAGAAATGCACCGCCATACCCCGCGCAGCCAATTCGGTCGCGCGTTGCAGCATCGCCGCGATATCGCGCGAGCGCAGCGCCTCCATGCCGAATTCGGCAAGGATGCGCTGTTGCTGCAGGCGATACCCGATCGGATCCCCGCCCGGCGGCGGGGTATCGGACGGCGCTTCTTCGACCACGGCCACCTTTGCGCTCAGCGCGTCAGCTTCTTGTAGGCAAGCGCCGTCGGCCGATCGGCGGCATCGCCCAGACGGCGCCGCTTGTCTTCCTCATACGCCTCGAAATTACCCTCGAACCATTCGACATGGCTGTTGCCCTCGAACGCCAGGATGTGCGTCGCCAGACGATCGAGGAAGAAGCGGTCGTGGCTGATGACCACGGCGCAACCGGCGAAGTTCTCGATCGCTTCCTCGAGCGCGCCCAGCGTTTCGACGTCAAGGTCGTTGGTCGGTTCGTCGAGCAGCAGCACGTTGCCGCCGCGCTTCAGCATCTTGGCGATGTTGACGCGGTTGCGCTCACCACCCGACAGCTTGCCGACATTCTTCTGCTGGTCCTGACCCTTGAAGTTGAAGGCGCCGACATAGGCGCGCGTCGACTGGTCGTGGCCGTTGACCTTCATGTAATCCAAGCCGTCCGAGATTTCCTCCCAGACGTTCTTGCTGTCGTCCAGATGGTCGCGGCTCTGGTCGACATAGCCCAGGCGCACGGTCGAACCGATGTCGATCTCACCCGAATCGGGCTGTTCCTGACCGGTCAGCAGCTTGAACAGCGTCGACTTGCCCGCGCCGTTCGGCCCGATCACGCCGACGATGCCACCCGGCGGCAGCATGAAGGACAGGTTTTCAAAGAGCAGCTTGTCGCCATAGGACTTGGTGATGCCCTTGGCCTCGATCACCTTGCCGCCCAGGCGTTCTGGCACCTGAATGACGATCTGCGCCTTGCCCGGCGTACGGTTTTCCTGCGCCTGGACGAGGTCCTCGAACTTCTTGATACGCGCCTTGGACTTGGTCTGGCGGCCTTTCACGCCGGCGCGGATCCATTCCAGCTCGTCGTTGATCGCCTTCTGGCGGCCGGTTGCTTCGCGATCCTCCTGCTGGAGGCGCTTGGCCTTCTTTTCCAGATAGGTGGAGTAATTGCCCTCATACGGGAAATACTTCCCGCGATCGAGTTCGAGGATCCAGCCCACCACATTGTCGAGGAAGTAGCGGTCGTGGGTGATCATTAGCACCGCGCCCGAATATTCCTTCAGGTGGTTTTCCAGCCAGTTGACGCTTTCGGCATCGAGGTGGTTGGTCGGTTCGTCGAGCAGCAGGATCGACGGCTTCTGGATCAGCAGGCGCGTCAGCGCGACGCGGCGGCGCTCACCGCCCGACAGGTTCTCGACCGACCAGTCCGACGGCGGGCAGCGCAGAGCCTCCATCGCGACTTCCAGCTGGTTGTCCAGCGTCCAGCCGTCGACCGCATCGATCTTTGCCTGAAGGTCGCCCATCTCCTCCATTAGAGCGTCGAAATCGGTGTCGTCCTGCGGATCGCCCATTTCGGCAGAGATGGCGTTGAAGCGGTCGACCATGTCGGCGACTTCGCGGGCGCCGTCCTTGACGTTTTCCAGCACCGTCTTGGCGGGATCGAGCTGCGGTTCCTGCGGCAGATAACCGACGGTGATGTTCTCGCCCGGCCACGCCTCGCCCGAAAAATCGGTGTCGATACCGGCCATGATCTTCATCAGGGTCGACTTGCCGGCGCCGTTCGGGCCGACGATGCCAATCTTGGCACCCTGATAGAATTGCAGGTTGATGTTCGACAGCACCGGCTTTTGCGCGCCGGGAAAGGTCTTGGTCATGTCCTTCATGACGAAGGCGTATTGGGCGGCCACTGAGCGGTCTCCGGACAAGGGATCGAGGGTGATGGAAAGTTGTCGCGCACATAGCGATGCACCCCCCGAATGGCAATCATCGGCCCTTTACGCCCCGGCTCCCGCCGTTACCAATAAGGACATGCAAAAGCCCTTTATCGCCGCGGCGCTGGCCGCATTCGCCCTGCCCGTCCCGCTTGCCGCACAGACCGGCACCGACACCCGCGTCGCCGAACTGCGCGACGCCGCGCTCGACGACGAATATGCATGGGCGATCACGGAGGCGATCACGACCGAACTCGGCCCGCGTCTGGCCGGCACGCCGGAAGAGGCACGGGCGCGCAAATGGGCGGTCGAGACGCTGACCAAAATGGACTTCAAGAATGTCCGCGACGAACCGTTCCCGCTTCGCACCTGGGTTCGCGGCGTCGAAAAGGGCGCGGTGGTGGGCGATCATTCGCAACCGCTGGCGCTGACCGCACTGGGCAATTCGGGCGCAACCCCGGCCGACGGGATCGAGGGGGAAATCGTCTATTACCCCAGCATCGCCGATCTTGAGGCCGAAGCCGATGGCGCGCTGAAGGGCCGAATCGCGTTTGTCAGCCACGCCATGACACGCACGCAGGACGGCAGCCAATATGGCGCCTATGGCCTTGTGCGGCGGACCGGCCCGGCGCTGGCCGCGAAAAAGGGCGCGTCGGCCATCCTGATCCGTTCGGTCGGCACCGATTCGCACCGCATGCCCCATGCGGGCGGCACCAACTTCCCCGAAGGAACCGACCCCATCCCCGCCGCCGCACTGGCCATTCCCGATGCGGAGCAGCTGGAACGGCTGGTCGAGCGCGGCCAGCCGGTTCGCGTCCGCCTGACGCTGACGCCGCGCGTGCTGGGCACCCGCAATTCGGGCAATGTCATCGCCGAAGTGCCTGGCAGCGATCCGTCGGCGGGTATCGTCGTCGTCGCCTGTCACCTCGACAGCTGGGATCTGGGCACCGGTGCGATCGACGACGCTTCGGGCTGCGGCATCGTCGCGGCGGCGGCGAAGCACATGATGGACGCCGGTCAGCCGCGCCGCACCATCCGCGTGCTTTGGGCCGGGTCGGAGGAAGTTGGCGTATTCGGCGGCCGCGCCTATTTCGAGGCGCATAAGGGCGACAACCATGTGCTGGCCGCCGAATCGGATTTCGGCGCCGACCGCATCTGGCGCCTCGACACGCGGTTCGCGCCGCAGAATCAGCCGCTGGCAGACCGTCTCGCCGCCGCGCTCTCGCCGCTGGGAATCGCCGCCAGCCGTCAGCCGGCAAGCGGCGGGGCCGATGTGTCGGCACTGATCGCGAACGGCGTGGCGGGTATCGACCTGCAACAGGACGGTACGCGCTACTTCGACCTGCACCACACGCCCGACGATACGCTGGACAAGGTGGATCCCGCACAATTGCGGCAGAATGTGGCCGCGTGGACCGCGATGCTTGCCGTGGTGGCGAACGCGCCGGAAGCCATTTCTGCGACGAAATGAGTTCCCTTTCCCATGCGATGAGTGGAATTAAGCGTTGACGCGTTCGGAACGCGCGCTAATGCGGCAGCTTCGTGACGGCATTCGGGCCGGGCACGAAACGGATTTGCTTGGGAGCAAACGCATGAAGAAGATCGTTCTTGTCGCTGCTGCCGCCGGCCTGATGTCTCTGGCCGCGTGCAACCAGGGCACCCCGGCGGAGAACGCTGGCGACGCCATGGCAGCCAACCTCGAAGCCGAAGCCGACAACATGGAAGCCATGGCTGACATGACCGGCAACGAAGCCGAAGCGATGGCGCTCGAAAACGCTGCCGACAACCTCGAAGAGGCTGCCGACAACGCCGACGACATGGGTGAAGCGACCGTCACCAACGCGATGTAATTCGCGCGCGGCGCTTCGGCGCCGTGGTGAAGCTTCAGAAAAAGGGGCGCCCCGCAACGGGCGTCCCTTTTTTTCGTGTGCGCAATTTCCGGCCCTATGCGCCCCGATATCTAAGTCCAGGCACGCTGCGCCCAGACGCAAGCGTTTACCAACGAACCGGGCGCCGCCCGACGCCAATAGCGGCCAAACAAAAACCGGGCCGGAGCGTATAGCCCCGACCCGGTCCCTGCTGTCAGTAATCTGACGCGTCGATCAGCCGACGATTTCTTCGGGCTTGAAGAAGAAGTCGATCTCGATCTTGGCATTCTCTTCCGAATCGGAACCGTGGACGCTGTTCGCCTCGATCGATTCGGCCAGTTCCTTGCGGATCGTGCCGGCGTCGGCATTGGCGGGGTTGGTGGCGCCCATGATGTCGCGGTTGCGCGTCACGGCGTCCTCGCCCTCCAGAACCTGGACGACGACCGGGCCGGAAATCATGAATTCGACCAGATCGTTGAAGAAGGGACGCTCACGATGCACGCCGTAAAAGCCTTCGGCCTGTTCGCGGGTCATCTGGATGCGCTTGGACGCGACGATGCGCAGGCCGGCTTCCTCCAGCATCTTGGTGACCGCGCCGGTCAGGTTGCGGCGGGTGGCATCGGGCTTGATGATCGAAAAAGTGCGCGTGACGGCCATGCGGAAAATCCTTGGTTATGGTTTATAAGGGATCGGATGGCGCGCGCCTTAATCGGCACCGCGCGCGCGTGCAAGGCGGGCCGTCAGGCGGCCTGTTCCCAGCCGCGCGGCGTCTGTTTCCAGTATCGCCGCTCCAGGCCGTCGCGATTCGCCAGCGCGCGCCACGCATCACGCGCAGCCGCGACGCTTTCGTCATCGAAAAAGTGAAAGGCGCGGTCGAATCGCAGCGCCTCTTCGCGCCAGCGCCCGTCGACAATGGCGACCATGCGCGCGGCATTGGCCGCCGCGTTCGCATCGTCCGCGATCAGCACCGGCTGGCGCGCATCGTCGCCGTCCCCAGCCTGAGCATGCGGCAGGAAGCTGTCGGGCGAATAGGTCCATAGCAGCCGGTCGATCGCCGCGCGCTGATCGGCATCGCCGCTGATCACCAACAGCCGCGCGCCGCCCGCCAGCACCTTTTCGGCGACCTGCGGCAGCGCGCGGTCAAGCGGGCGCAGCGTCAGGTGGTAGAAATCGACCTGCACTGCCCCCGCCCCCGTTCGTTCAGCCTTCGGCCGTGTCGCGGACCAGACGGTCCAGCACGCGCACGCCGAATCCCGTCGCGCCCTTGTCATGGGTGCTGCCCGGCTTGTCGGCCCAGACCATGCCAGCAATATCCAGATGCGCCCAGCGCACGCCGTCATTGATATAGCGCTTCAGGAACTGTGCCGCCGTAATCGAACCCGCGCCGCGCGGACCGACATTCTTCATGTCGGCAATCGGGCTGTCGATCAGCTTGTCATAAGCGGGCGACAGCGGGAAGCGCCACAGCGCGTCGCCGCTCACGCGGCTGGCGGCCAGCAATTCGTCAGCCAGCGAATCGTCATTGGCGAACAGGCCGCCATGCTCGTTGCCTAGGCTGATGATCATCGCGCCGGTCAGCGTCGCCAGATCGACGATCGTCTTGGGCCGGTGCGTCTGCTGGACCCAGGTCAGCACGTCGCACAGCACCAGCCGACCTTCGGCATCGGTGTTGATGACTTCGATGGTCTGGCCGGACATCGACGTCACCACGTCGCCGGGGCGCTGGGCATTGCCGTCGGGCATGTTTTCGACCAGCCCGACCACACCGATCACGTTCGCGCGCGCCTTGCGAAGCGCCAGCGCCTTCATCGCGCCGGCGACGGCACCCGCGCCGCCCATGTCCCACTTCATATCCTCCATGCCCGCGCCGGGCTTGAGGCTGATGCCGCCGGTGTCAAAGGTCACGCCCTTGCCCACGAACGCGATGTCGGGGTCGCCGTCCTCGCCCGTGCCGTTCCAGTGCATGGCCAGCACCCGCGCGTCGCGCACCGAACCCTGGCTGACGCCCAGCAACGCCCCCATGCCCAGCTCGCGCATCTGCGCTTCGTCCAGGATCGTCAGTTCGACGCCCAGTTCCTCAAGATGGCGGCAACGCTCAACGAAGCTTTCGGGATAGAGAATGTTGGGCGGCTCGGACACCAGCGTCCGCGTCAGTTCCAGCCCCTGCGTCAACGCGTCCACGTCGCGCCATGCGGCGTCGGTGTCCTGCGGCGCGCCGGCAATCTCGATCCGATCAAGCGTCGGCTTCTGCTTGTCGGTCAGGGTCGTGCGATAAATGTCGAAGCGCCAGCCGCGCTGCGCCGCCGCACCCGCCAGCCGCGCCGCCGCGCGCGGGGTCGCGCCCGCATCCGACAGGTCCACCGACAACGCGTCGATACCGGCCATCTGGAACCGGGCCACCAGCGCGCCGCCGGCCTTTTCCATGTCCGCCTCGTCCGCCTTGCCGACGCCCAGCAGGATCAGGCGGCCAATATTCTGTTCGCGCTGGACAAAGATCTCGACCATCGAGCCTGCCTCACCATCGAAACGCGCGGCGCCTGCCGCACCCTCTGCCAGCGCGCGCTCTGAGTCCGCCAGCTTCGGGGTGGCACCTGAAGGCACCGCAATGACGCGCGCGGCCAGATCGGGCGACGGGGTGGCGACAAACTCGATTTTCATGCGGAGGCGAACCTTTCCATCGTTGTCGTTGCGTTCGTGCAACCATCGGCGACACGATTCATTGTGCCCATCTAGGGATCAATGGCGCCCGGCAAAACCCGCGTCGATTGCGCGATGCCTTGTGCGATGCGATAGGGGCGGGTCTGCGCCGCGACACGACATGCCGGCGCCAAAGGGGACGAGATCGATTCGCATGCGCCTGGCATTGTTGCGTACCGCCGCGCTGCCGCTGACGCTCGCCGCATGGGCGCCCGCGTTCGGACAGGAGCTTCAGGACCGGCCCATCGCGCCGCCGCCACCGCCGCCGGTGGTGGCCGAAACGCCGCGCGCCGACGACCAGATCGACTTCGCCGCCGACAATCTGGAATATGATTTCGAGGGTGAAGTCGTCAGCGCCGCCGGCGATGTCCGCCTGTTCCGGCAGGGCGAACGCCTGCGCGCCGACGCGGTGACGTGGAACCGCAAGACCGGGCAGGTGGTGGCAGAGGGCAATATCGCCGTCACCAACCCCGAAGGCGACATTGCTTATGGCGACCGGATCGAGCTGACCGACACGCTGCGCGACGGCGTGATCAACAACATGCTGGTCGTGCTGGAACAGGGCGGCCGCATCGCCGCCAAACGGGGCGAGCGACAGGACGGCGGCGTGCTGCGCGTCACTCGTGCGGCCTATACCCCCTGCGCGGTCGAAAACAGCGCCGGTTGTCCGAAGGAGCCGAGCTGGAAGATCACCGCCGCCGAGGTCGTCTATAATCCCGACCGCAAGCGCATCCGGTACAAGGGCGCGCGCGTCACGCTGTTCGGCCTGTCGCTGCCCCTGCCCGCGTTCAGCCACACCATCGGCGCCGATAATGCCCCCGGCCTGCTGGCGCCGCTGATTCGCATCAGCCGGGTGAACGGGGTCGAATTCGCCCTGCCCTATCACTTCGACCTGGGCACCAATCGCGACCTGACGCTGACGCCGCACGTGTTCACCGGCGCGCTGCCGATGGTCCAAGGCAATTACCGCGAATATAACAGCCTGGGCGCGTTCGAGGTCACCGGCTATGCCACCTATTCGCGGCGCAGCGACGATCTGATTACCGGAACCGGACTGGCACCGGAGAGCGAAAATGCCTTTCGCGGCTATTTCGACGCGGTGGGCCGGGCACAGCTGGACCCGAATTGGACCGCGTTCGGATCGGTTCGGGTGGCGACCGACAAGACTTTCCTGCGGCGCTATGACATTTCGCGCGATGACCGGCTGCGCAGCAATATCGGTCTTCAGCGGATCAGCGAGAACAGCTATTTTTCGATTCAGGGCTGGGCCGTCCGGTCGCTGCGCCTGGACGACGCCGGACAGGTTCAGCCGATCGCGCTGCCCGAAATCGACTTTCGCCACCGCATGACCGACCCGCTGCTGGGTGGGCGCGTGACGTTGCAGCTCAACAGCCTGGCCATTGCCCGCGACGGCGGACAGGATACGCAGCGCGCCTTTGCATCGGCGCTGTGGGAATTGCGGCGCATCACGAATTGGGGGCAGGAAGTCACCTTCAGCGCATTTGCCCGTGGCGACATCTATAACACCAACCAGACCGCCTTGACCGCGACCGAACTGTATCGCGGCGACGAAGGCGTGACTGCCCGCGGCATCGGTGCGGTGGCGGTCGACGTGAAATGGCCGTTCATCGGACAGGCCTTTGGCGGGGATCAGCGCATCACGCCGCGCGTTCAGGTGGTCGCCGCGCCGCATATCGAGAATCTGGCGATCCCGAACGAGGATGCGCGCGCGGTGGACCTTGAGGATTCCAACCTGTTCGCGCTGAACCGTTTCCCCGGCTATGACCGGTTCGAGGATTCGACGCGCTTCACCTACGGCGTCGATTACGCGCTGGACCTGCCGGGCGTGTCGATCAACGCCAATATCGGACAAAGCTATCGCCTGACCGACCGCCCCTCTCTTTTCCCGGAGGGAACGGGCCTGACCGATCGCTGGTCCGATTTCGTTGGCCGGACCGAGGTGCGCGTTGGGCAGTTCGTCGGCTTTACGCACCGCTATCGGCTGGACAAGGACGGGTTCGCAATCCGCCGCAACGAAGTCGACGCTACCGTCGGTTCGCGCAAGACCTATGCGCTTGTCGGCTATCTGCGCCTCAATCGCGACAATGATCAGCCGATCGAGGATCTGCGCGACCGCGAGGAGGTGCGGGTTGGCGGCCGTGTCGCCTTTGCGCGCTTCTGGTCGGTTTTCGGCTCCGCAACCGTGGACCTGACCGATACGGAAGAGGATCCGCTGTCCATCTCCGATGGCTTTGACCCCATCCGTCACCGGCTGGGCGTGCAATATGAGGATGACTGTGTGCGGCTGGGTGTCACCTGGCGCCGCGACTATCAGGACAATGGCGATGCGCGCGCCGGCAGCAGCTTCCTGCTGACGCTGGCATTGACGAACCTGGGGCGCTAAAGGCAGCGTTCAGGCATGCCGCGCTATCGCTGCGGCGAATGGACGGCGCGACAAGGCGCAAGACGAGGGTTTTCGGATTTGGCTAGCAAGTGGAAGATGGTGGGCGCGGGACTCGCGGCCATGACGATCGCCGGTTTCGCGGTCGCGCAGACCGTCCCCGATCAGGCGCAATCGCCGGCCGCGGGCCTCAACCTGCCGGACAATCTCCAGATCTTCGGCAAGGCTGATCCCAATATCCGCAAGCCGACGGCGATCGTGAACGATTCGGTGATCACCGGCACCGATGTCGATCAGCGCATGAACATGATCACGGGCCTGCGCGGCCTGTCGATTCGCGATGAGGAGCGCGATCAGCTGCGCCTTCAGGTGCTGCGCCAGCTGATCGACGAGACGCTGCAGATTCAGGAAGCGGCGAACAACGAAATCACCGTCACGCCGCAGGAAATCGAACAGAGCTTCAATCGCGTGTCGCGCAATTTCCAGCGCACGCCCGAACAGCTCCGCACCTTCCTCACCCAGATCGGATCGTCCGAACGCTCGCTTAAACGCCAGATCGAGGGCGAGTTGGCATGGCAGCGCCTGCTCCAGCGACAGGTCCAGCCTTATGTCAATGTCGGCGAGGAAGAGGTGAAGTCGATCATCGACCGCCTTGAAGCCGCCAAGGGCACCGAAGAATATAATCTCCGCGAAATCTATCTGTCCGCTCCGCCCGAGCGACAGGCGGCGGTGGCTCAGTCGATGCAGGCAATGATCGCCAAGATGCGAGAGGGGCAACCCTTCGACTATTTCGCCAGCAATTTCTCAGAAGCATCGACGCGCGCCGTCGGCGGCGATCTGGGCTGGGTCCGCCCGGCCATGATTCCCCAGCCCCTGGCACAGGCGGCAGCGGGCATGCAGGTCGGCCAGATCGCCGGCCCGATCGAGGTGCCGGGCGGCTATTCGCTGCTGTATCTGGTCGACAAGCGCACCGTGCTGGGCGCCGATCCGCGCGACGCACGCCTCAGCCTGCGTCAGGTGTCGTTGAAATTCCCTGCCGGGCTGAACCAGACACAGCTTCAGGCTCGTGCCGCCGAATTCGCAAAGGCGACCCAGACGATCCAGGGTTGCGGCAATGTGCAGCAGGTCGCCCAGTCGATCGGTGCCGAAACCGTCGATAATGACTCGGTCCGCGTACGCGACCTGCCGCCCCAGCTTCAGGAAATCATCCTCAAGCTTCAGGTGGGTGAGGCGACGCCGCCCTTCGGCTCGCCCGAAGACGGTGTGCGCGTGCTGGTCCTGTGCGGTCGCGACGATCCGCAGCAAACGGCGCAGCCATCGGCGGAGCAGATTCAGGCCGGGCTGGAACAGGAACGCGTGAACCTGCGTGCGCAGCGCATGTTGCGCGACCTGCGTCGCGACGCGATCATCGAGTATCGCTGAGATGGCTATGGGCGGCCCCGATACCCGCCCCCTCGCCGTTTCGATGGGCGATCCTGCCGGGATCGGGCCGGAAATCATTGCAAAGGCATGGGCGGCGCGTGACGTTCACGCACTGCCGCCCATTTTCGCCATCGGCGATCTGCGCGCCATCGAACGCGTCTGGCGCGGCCCGGTCGCGCGGATCGGCACGCCCGATGAGGCGGCGGCCGCCTTTCCCCACGCCCTGCCAGTCTTCGCGGTTTCGGACGAGGGGGACATCGTGCCCGGCCGCCCCGATGTGGACGGGGCGCGATGCGCGTTGAAAAGCCTTGAGCTGGCGATCAGTCTGACCCAGGCGGGCGCCGCCTGTGGCATCGTCACCGGCCCGGTTTCAAAGGCGCAGCTTTATTCGATCGGCTTCAACTATCCCGGCCAGACCGAGTTCGTGGCGGACCGTTGCGGCATCGCACACGACAACACGGTAATGATGCTCGCCGGGCCCACACTGCGCGTGGTGCCGATCACCACCCATGTGCCGCTGTCTGAAATCGGCGGTCTGCTGACGATCGAACTGGTACTGGCCAAGGCGCGGGTGACCGCGCGCGGGCTGAAGCGCAATTTCGGGATCGAGCGCCCGCGTCTCGCCTTTGCCGGGCTGAACCCCCATGCGGGTGAAGGCGGCGCGCTGGGGCGTGAGGAGATCGACATTCTGGAACCCGCCATCGCCATGCTGCGCGATGAGGGGATCGATGTTGTCGGCCCGATGGCGGCGGACACCATGTTCCATGCCCGCGCGCGCGCCGGTTATGACGCCGCAATCTGTTGTTATCACGATCAGGCGCTGATCCCGCTCAAGACGCTGCATTTCGATGAAGGCGTGAACATGACGCTGGGTCTGCCGGTGGTTCGCACCTCCCCCGACCATGGCACTGCATTTCCCATTGCGGGCACCGATGTTGCCGAACCCGGCGCGATGATCGCGGCGATCCGCATGGCATCGCAGGCCGCGGTCCAGCGCCTGTTGTGCGATCCGGCATGAGCGACGTCGTAGCACTGCCGCCGCTGCGTGAGGTCATTCGCACGCACGGCCTGACCGCCAGCAAGGCGCTGGGCCAGAACTTCCTGTTCGACGGCCAGTTGCTCGACCGGATCGCGCGCATCCCCGGCAATCTGGCCGATGCCGAGGTGCTGGAGGTCGGCCCCGGCCCCGGCGGGCTGACCCGCGCGCTGCTGGCCGCGGGCGCACGCGTCACCGCGATCGAGCGCGACCGGCGCTGCATCCCCGCACTGGCCGAACTGGGCGATGCCTATCCGGACCGCCTGCGCGTGATCGAGGGTGACGCGCTGGCCATTGACCACAAAAGCCTGTTCGACGGCGCGCCGCATGTCGTCGCCAACCTGCCTTATAACGTCGGTACCGAATTATTCGTCGGCTGGCTCAGCGCGCCCTGGGCACCTTGGTGGCAAAGCCTGACGCTGATGTTCCAGCGCGAGGTCGCCGACCGCATCGTCGCGGCGGCGGGCAGCGATGCCTATGGCCGGCTGGCGGTGCTGGCGCAGTGGCGCTCGACCCCGCGCATCGCGATGCCCGTCCACCGCTCCGCCTTCACCCCGCCGCCAAAGGTCATGTCGGCGGTGGTGCATGTCGTGCCCAGCGAAGCACCCGACGGGGTGCGGCTGGCGACGCTGGAGCGGCTGACGGCGGCAGCATTCGGCCAGCGCCGCAAGATGCTCCGCACCAGCCTGAAGGCAATGCCCGGCGCGGTCGAGGCGGCGGAGGCGATCGGCATTGACCTGACCCGCCGCGCCGAAACCGTCAGCGTAGCGGAGTTCTGCGGCCTGGCCCGCGCGATCGGGTGATTGGGGTGTGGGTTTATAGACCTCGACCATCCGCTAACGCCCGAGTAGCGAACGAAGCGCAGAAACCGTATGACGAGGCGTCAAGCTAGAAGGATTCTGTAAATGGACGGACGGAATGTCTTCGTTGGGGTGTCAGGCGCATTTTGGACTCTGACCTTCGCGCTAATGGGCTTCGTCTTATTCGTCGCGAGCGTGGGCGGGGAGCACCTCGTTCGGTTGATGCTTACCCTGACTGCAACATACTCGATCATCGGCGCCACTTATGGCGCATGGGCTGCGAGAAAGGCAGTTGCACGACTAAGGATAGGCCAACACCCTACGATCTAGCACAAAGCGGAATGATCGCTTTCCGCCTTATCCTGTTGAAAAACTGGGCCTTGGGGTCGCGCTGAAATTCTGATTCACTTTTCGCAGGTGACTGAAGCCGGGCCGATGATGGGCGAGCGGACGGGGGCACACGAAGCGCCGTTCTACAGCTTCAACCCGGAGCGGCATGTGCCGCCGGATCATCTGCTATGCTCGATCGACCGGCACTTCAATCTGGCGGACATCAGCGAGCACCTGCGTCCATTCTACAGAGATACCAGACGGCCATCGGTCGATCCGGAACTCATGATCCGGATGCTGGTCATCGGCTATTAGATGGGCATCCGCTCGGAGCGCCGGTCGTGTGAGGAGGTGTATCTCAACCTGGCATATCGCCGGTTTTGCCGGCTGGGGCTGGGGGGCGATGTGCCTGACCATCCGACCTTCTCGAAGAACCGGCACGGCCGCTTCCGCGACAGCGATCTGCTGCGCGAGCAGTTCGAGATGACCGTGACGCGCTGCATTGCCAAGGGGCTGGTTGGCGGCCATGGCTTTGCGGTGGATGCGAGCCTGATCCGCGCCGATGTCCATCGCCACAGCGGTCGGTGCCAGGCAAGGCAGGGCCGCCGCCTGAAGCGGTCGGCTGTGCGGTGGCTGAGTATCTGGAGTTGCTGGACGATGCCGCGTTCGGCGGCGCGACACCGAGCAGCCGCGCAAGCGGATCGACCTCACCGATCCAGCATCACGCTGGACTGCGGCGACGCGCGAGGCGGCCTTCTAGGCCTACAGCACCAACTATCTGATCGACCTCGATCATACAATGGTCCTCGATGTCGAGGCTACGACCCCGGTGCGACAGGCCGAGGTGACCGCCCAGCGCCGGATGATCGAGCGAACGCAGACGCGCTTTGACACCTGGCCCCAGTTCCTCGTCGTCGACGCCGCCTGTCGCTCGGCAGCCAACCCGGCCTGGCTGCTCGAGGATATGAGCATCGAGCCGAACATCCCCGCGTTCGACAAATCCACGCGCCACGATGGCAGCTTCGAGCGCGCCGACCTTATCTACGACCGTGACGACGACAGCTACACCTGCCCGGTCGGCAACCGCCTGCGCCGGGCCAATCGCAACTTCAGCACGCCGCGCGATGGCGCCAACGAGGATGGATCGATCCCCTGTCGTGCGCGTCAACAGGACTACCAGGGTTGCGCCTTGCACCAGCGATGCACGCCCAACATGCCCGCTCGCAAGGTCAGGTGCTAAATCCACGAAAGCGCGCGTGAACTTGCCCGCGATATCGTCACTACCGACGCGTATCTCGTCTTAGGCCGCGAGCGCAAGAAGGTCGAGATGCCGTTCGCCCACCTCAAACGCATCCTCAAGCTGGATCGCCTGCGCCTGCGCGGACCAAATGGCGCAAGAGACGAGTTCCACCTCGCCGCCGCAGTCCATAAGGCGCTAGAACTTTTGCAGAGCATAAAAACGGGGACGCAATCGCGCCCCCGTTCCGTTGTCTGCGACGGATAGTTCGACGCCGTTCAGGGCAACGCCGACCCCCGACTGAACCGCTCCACCGCCCGGTTGGACCGGGCGCCGAAGGGAACATGCGGTCAGCGGTTTTCGCCGAGGCGGACACCGAAAGTGAGACGCACCGAGCGCGGCGCCTGATAGCCAAGCACTTCGCCATAGCGCTCGTTCAGCGATGCGTCGCTGAGCTCACCGAACTCCTGGTAATCGACCTTCGACTTCCAGTTGAACACGTTGAACACGTCAATGCTGAAGAAACTGCCGGGCAGTTCCGGGATGTCGACCTGAGCGTTGACGTCGATCTGCTTGCGCCAATCGCTCTCGAACGCCGTGCCGCGATCAACGAGGTAGCTCACGCGACCCGTTGCCGGATCGGTAAAGGCTGGCCGATCGTTGAACTGGGGCTGTGCGCAATAGAAGCTGGCATCCTGATATGCCGCCGCAAAATTGTCGAAATCATAATAGGTGCCGATGCACGAGAACTTGCGCGGTGATTCAACCAGAATATTGGCGCCGATGCGGAAATTATCGGTGATGCCATAGCTGCCAAACAGCTTGAACTGATGTTCGCGGCCGTTGGCAAGCTGGCCATAGGCACCGTCGAGCAGGCCGGGCTGATCGAAATCCTGCGTCAGGCCCGCGTCGGCTTGGCCGTTGTCGGACTTGACCGCGCCCTCGTAATTGCCGCGGAGGCGCTGGTATACATACGAACCGCGCAGGTACCAGTTGTTCGAATACGCCTTTTCGAACTCGAACTGGACGCTGTCATAATTACGCACGGCGGTCGGATAACCGAGGTTCGCTGCCGACAGGGTTGCCACTTCGCACTGCCGCGGATCGGCAGCGCAATCACCGTCCAGACGGACAGTGATATCCTCGCCCGGATTGGCCAGCACATACTGATGGAAACCGGTGAAGACCGAATCGCAGCCATTGATGCCGTTCTCGTCGCAATAAGCCAGCACAGCGGCGTCGATCGCGACGTCGTCGAGCGTACGGCCCAGGCGACGGTTGAGGTAGGTCAGACGGAACGACCAGTCGCCGATGCGATGCGAAACACCAATGTTCCATTCGTCGGTGTAGCTGGGCGCAAGGGACGATGAGACGAGCGTGTCGATAGGCCCCTGTACACCATCGCTAAGGATGTTGGAGCAAAGGCTGCCCGAATCCGCCGACAGTTCAGGGCACGGAATGCCTCCCGTGACAGGGCCCAGATTCTGGATATTCCCATTATTATCGTACACCAGCCCCGTGCCCGGTGCTCCGGCACCCGAATAGGCGAACCGCTGGCGATAGAACATCTCGGCGCCGCCCAGGCGGATGCTGGTATTGGTCGCAACCGGCATGAAATAACGGTTCCACGAACCGAACACCGCCGTACGATTGTCACCGAACACGTCGAACGAGGCGCCGATGCGCGGGCCCCATTGGTCGCCCGAACGGAAATAGGTGTTGCCGTCCAGCGCATTGTTGCTGAACTTGTCGTTACGCAGGCCAAGCTGCAGCGTCAGCCGGTCGTCGAGCAACGTCCAGTTGTCCTGGATGTAGAACGCCTCGTTACGGCCGTTCCACTCGCCGGCATTCTGGTAGAAGGTACGCTCGATATAGCCCGGCGTCAGAATGTAGCTGTAGCCGCCGGCACGAAGCGTATCCTCGGTCGAGGTGAGGTCTTCGCGCTCATAGCCGAAGCGGAAGTGGTGCGTGCCGAGCAGGTTGACATACACATCGGCGTCGGCGCGGTAGAACTTCCGCACGTCGCTCGATCGCTCGGCATTGCCCTGGAAGCCGCGCTCCGTGGTCGTAATGCCCGTCAGCGTGCTTTGCACCAGCGCGACATTCAGGCTGGGCTGCGACGAACGGTCGTCATGGTTTTCGCCGTACGAGGCCGACAGCGTCAGCCAGTCGGTGAACTGGCCCGTATAGGTCGCAACGAAATTGTCGCCACCCTGCTCATCCACCGCCGTGCCGATATAGCCGCCGAGTTCGTCACTCGTCGGATTGTAGCGGTAATAGCTATATTCGTCGGTCCGCTTGTTGCGGAAATAGGTTCCCTCAAGCCGGTGGCCGTCGGTGATGATCGCGTCGATCTTTCCGCCGAAGAACGGCGAGTTGCTGCGGCGCGTAATCTGCTGATTCGAAGTCAGGCTGATATCGCTCTGCTTCTCGTAATTCGGATTGTAGAGCGCGTAGAAGAACAGCCGATCCTTGATGATCGGGCCGCTCAGGTAAAAGTTCGCCTCCAGATCCTCGGCATAGTCGCGCTCGTTCAGCGCGGCATAGGTGTTGGGCGAATCATCACGCAGAGCGTCGGGCGAATATGCGACGATCGCGCCGGCCTTGAAATTGTTCGAACCGGATTTGGTTGTGACGGTGGTGAAACCGCCCAGCGCACGACCATATTCCGCCGGCAGGCCGAACGTCTTCACGTCGATCGATTCATAGAATTCGATCGGCGGATTGTTGCTGCCCAGGAAGTTGCGGAAATTGGTGATGTTCAGGCCGTTCACGTAATACTGGTTCTCGGCAACCGTCGCGCCGGAGAACGAGGCCAGATTGCCGAACGCGCTGTCGCCGGCAGTGGTGCCGGGCGCGAGCAGCTGGATCGCGGTCTGATTGCGCGCGATGGGAGTCGTGTTGAGCAGCTGAGACACATCGCCCAGTGCCAAGCCGCCGGTGTTGTTCCCGAAATCGGTGCCACGCTCGGCCGAACCGGTCACGACGATGTCTGGGCCCATCGCATCGGCTGCGGCAACCGCGGCCGCCGGGCGGAAGGTATAGGTACTGTTGCCGCCAGGCGTGATCGAAACGCGCTGGTTCTCGATCGGCTCGCCATTTGCGGGATTGACGGTAACGACATATTCGCCGCCGGGCAGTGCCTGTACGCGGAAGGTGCCGTTGCTCGCGATCGGCACGGTGCGCTCAAAGCCCTGTGCAGCTGAACGCGCGGTCAGCGTACCGCCAGTGACCGGCTGACCCGATGCGTCGAGCACCCGTCCGACAAGTGCGCCGGTGGTGAAGTCCTGAGCCACTGCCGGAGCCGCGACAATCATCGCCATTCCCGACGCGCCCAACAGCGCCAAACTACGAATTGCAATACCGCCGCGCAGCGCGCGTGCGACCGAGAATCGGTTTGCCATATTTCCCCTTCTCCCTGACGCCCTGCGCCACTACAGAGCGTGAATGATCGGACGCCCGACCGATCATGTTGATAGGAATGGGAAAAACCTCACCCGCCTGTAAAGTTATTTATGAAACCATTTTGTGGTTTAGAAGGAACCGTTGCTGAAATGTGACAATTCATTGCTGCAAGCGATGGTCTAATCCGGTCCCTATGGGCCTGCCGCTAGCCGTCGGTGCAGCTGGCTCTCGACTATGTTCGCATCAAACGGGCGCGCCAGCATCGGTCGAGCGCAGCGTTGCGCGGCCAAACACCGGGTTGGCATCTTTCAGGCTTCTCTATGGATCGTGGGCTATGCCCGCTCTCATGGGACGAAGAGCAAGCGGGCAAACGGCGCCGGCGATAGCAGCGGGCTGGCCGCTCGCCGAACGATCTCGCGCTCAGTTTAGGAGTTCACAACGTAATATACGCAAACCCCCTAGGCGTATTTCACAATGTTGTTCCCGGCCCCGGCCTGCGATAGCTTAAGGCAGTACATTGTTTCCGGAGGTAGCATGGCCACGGTTGCAATAGGGATACCTTCGCGTTCCGGGGACGAGCGTTACTTTCTGACAAGTTCGCTATTGATGGCGGGCTTGATCGTCGCCGCCTTTTCCCTTCAATTCGCGATGGGTCGCTCCACTTTCCAGGCTCCGTTACTGGTGCATCTTCATGCACTGGCCTTTATGGGCTGGGTCGCGATCTATGTTGCGCAGACGATGCTTGCAGCGAACGGAAACCAGGACCTGCATCGGCGTCTCGGATGGCTCGGCACCGCGTGGGTCGTGCCGATGGTGGTACTGGGCATCACCGCGACCGTGATGATGATACGTCGCGGGCAAGCCCCGTTCTTCTTCCAGCCGGTACAGTTCCTGGTACTGAACCCGGTCTCGGTGCTGACGTTCGCAGGACTGACATGGACCGCCGTTGCGATGCGGCGGCAGACCGGATGGCACCGCCGGTTGCATTACTGCGGAATGGCAAATCTGCTTGGCCCGGCGTTTGGCCGATTGCTGCCGATGCCGCTACTTAGCCCGTGGGCGTTCGAGACGACAGCGCTATGCATTTTGCTGTTCCCGTTGGCGGGCGCAGTCGCCGACCGGCGGCGTACGGGCAACGTCCACCCCGCATGGCTTTGGGGAACCGGCGCGATCCTCCTGTCGATCATATCGGTGGAGGCGTTGAGCTACAGTCCAGTCGGCGCTGCGGTGTATCAGATGGTCACTGACGGAACGCCCGGCGCCGCACTTCATCCTTACGCGTTCCCGCCCCCGCCCCAAACGCCGCTGATGACAGGCCGATAGCGACCACGATTTATTTACCAATGTATCTGACGCGGACCGATCCGCGTAGCCGACCGTTATGCCCGTGGATCGCAGCCCCGAAGGTCGACTGGTGACCGATATTCGCCGGGCCTCGTTCCCTTTGAACCGAAGATAACCATCACCGGGTATAGAGGCAGGGAGCATAAACATGGCTGCAAAGACGCTTGAGACGCTATTCCACGACACTCTCAAGGACATTTACTACGCCGAGCGAAAGATCCTGAAGTCGCTTCCAAAAATGGCGCGCGCCGCTCAGTCCGAGGAACTGAAGGCTGCGTTCCAGAAGCACAAGGATCAGACCGAAGGGCAGATTGAACGCCTCCAGCAGGTCTTCGAGATCCTCGGCAAGCCGCCGCGGGGCAAGACCTGCGATGCCATCGAGGGGATTCTCGCAGAAGGCGAGGAAATCATCGACGAGTACAAGGATACGCCCGCGCTCGACGCCGGCCTGCTCGCAGCCGCCCAGGCTGTCGAGCATTACGAGATTACCCGTTACGGCACGCTGAAGCGCTGGGCGACGATGCTAAAGCTGGACAAGGCGGTGAAGCTGCTGGACGAGACCCTTCAGGAAGAATCGCAGACGGACGAGGACCTTACGGCGATCGCGGACGCCACCGTGAACGAAGATGCTTTGGAGAAAGCAGAATAAGATCACGGTCGGGCGATTTCCGTAATTATTGACCTTTCGGGGGCTGGCGAACATGGTTCGCCAGCCTCTGAGTTTTGCGGCTTGGGCCCGGTTACTTGGCCAAGGTGTCGCCGTCGGAAACGATGCTTCGTCGCCTGGTTGATGAACGACTTCGTCAAACAACCTGATGGGTACTGGAACAGGGCACCGCCCTATGCCTGAAATTTTCCCGTCGCAGCTGGCGTTACGTCGTGACCGGTCATTTGTCGGTCACGGTTTCCACACGCCTTGCATCCACCGCCTCAACCGGTGGTAGTGATGCCGAAATGATCGAATACCGCTTCGGCGCCCACAACCAGCTTCAAAGGCCGGTCGGTGGGCAGGGCTACCTCGTCCCAACCGCCGACCAGGGTTTGAACACCTTCGCTCCCCCGCCCGGTTACATAGATCGTGGAACCGGTGGAACCGGCCGCATCGCTGCTGAACATCGCCAGATCGATGGGCGCGCCCTGCGCGGCTTGTAGCGCCTGAACATATGTCGTGACGGTTTGATAATTCTCACCGTCAAATGAGCGGGATAGTGCCATAACGGTCATGCTACGGTCCTTTGACAGGGCAGAGATTCACTTGCCTTTCGTGGTCGCGTTTTC